>JAHCID010000003.1:0-300000 GCA_026129405.1 bacterium | reverse complement strand
GCTCTACCGACTGAGCTAACGGCTCTCGCGTGTGTTTGCGCGCAGTTATCCGCTCGGGGCCCGCGTGGCAAGCCAGCGCTGTGGAGTTGCTGTGGAGAAACGGGCCGGGTGTCAGGTTGAAACGGGCTGCCGCGCGTTGCCGCCGCGCGCCCGCAGCGGCGTCACGGTGCCGCGCTGCCCGGTGCGAGCGGCCGCGAGGCGCGCGCGCAGCGTCTCCACGTCGCCGATGTTGTAGTGCCGGAAGACGTGCGCCGTCTGGTGCCCGGTGATCTGCATGGCGTCGGCCTCGTCCATGCCGCCGGCCCGGAGGTTCGTCGCCGCGCTGTGCCGCGTTCCGTGGAACGTGAAACCCCCCGCCTTCCGGCCGGCCGGGAGGCCCGCGCGCTCGCAGGCCGACGCCCACGCCTTCTTGAAGTCGCCGATGCAGCCGTATTCCTTCGAGGGCGCCTGCCCCGGGCGGCACTTCGGGCCGTGGAACAGGTACGGGCACCAGAGCGGCGGGCGCTCCATCAGCCGCTCCACGATCGCCAGGCCGTCGCCCTCCAACGGGACCGTGTGCGCCTCGCGCGCCTTGCACTCGGCCGCCGGCCACGCGATCACGCCCCGCGCCAGGTCGACGAAGCGGCGCTGCGTGCGGGAGAGCTGCCCGCGGCGCGTGCCGTGGTCGTAGGCGAACATGAAAAACTCGCGCAGGTAGGGCGGCAGTGCGGCCCGCAGCGCCGCGGCGTCCGCCGCCGGGATGTAGCGGCCCGGCGTGCTGTGCTCGTCGAGCCGCGGCACGTAGGGCACGACGTGCACGCGCCGCGCCCGCCGGCCAAGGTTGAAGGCCCGCCGCAGCATGTTCGCGCGGCGGTTGATCGTCGCGTTGGACGTGCCGGCTTGCTGCCATCGGAGCTGCGCGCGCTCGATGGTGTCCGTCGTGCAGTCGATCGCGCGCAGGTGGCCGAACGTCGGCAGGAGCACCTTGAGATGCGACCGGAGCGTGCGCAGCGAGCCGCGGTCGTTCACCTCGTAGTTGGTGAGCAGCGCGGCGAGCAGCTCGCCGACGCGCACCTTCTCGGCGGCGCGGCCCGGTTCGCCCCTCGACTGCTCCGCCATGCGCTGCGCGCGCAGCTTGCGCGCCTGCACGCGGCTGGTCGTGCCGGTCGGCTCGTCCTGCGTGCCGCCGGTCGCCTTCGGATAGTGGATCCAGAGCTTCGGGAGCCACTTCCCGGTGCGAGGATCGACGCGTTGGAATATCCCCGGTTCCAAGGTCCGTTGCGTCTTCATGCGCTGCCTCCTTTGGGTGTCGCGAGGTAGGCCCGGAGGGCGTCGATGATGACGGCGCGCAGGTCGCGCCGCTCGTCCATGGCGCGGATCTTCGCCGCCCGCCACAGTGCAGGCGGCAGCTCCAACGTGGTGCGCACCAGCGGCGCCCCGGGCTTTCTCGGCTTCGGCATACGCGTCTCGTCTATCCCCGATCATGTATCGCTAGCAAGTCCAAGCGCCGCCCGCAGGGGCGCCCGCCACCAACCGACCTTCCCGCCCCGGCCGCGCGGCTGGTGAAAGCCGGCGAGCTGGTGCCCGCGCTTGCGGAGCCAGCTCGGCGAGTAGCCCGTGAGCGCGGCGACCGCCTCCATGTCGAGCAGGACGTCCGGGGCCGGCTTCGCGGGCTCCCATCGGGCATCGAGCTGCCCCTCTACGCGGCCGAGCGCCGCGTGCATCTCACGCGCCGCCGCCCGCAAAGACGCGATGCGCTCCGGCGGCACGGTGCGGACGGTCGCCGGGTTCGTGATGAGGCGCAGCAGCTCGGCCAGCTCGGGCGTCATCGCGGCGCCTCCACATCCCCGGCGCACCCGTGACCGGGCGCGCACTCCGGGCCGGCGTCGCCGGTATTCAGCGTCGGCTCGTGGCAGTGCCGGCAGTGTGTAGAACCCCGGGCGACGTCGTCCATGTCGTCCAGGTCGTCCAAAACCTCCGGCCGGCGGGCCTCATTCGTGGACGAGGTGGACGAGGTGAGGTCGTCCAAGGTCGTCCGAGGTCGTCCAGGATCCGCCCCGTCGGCGCTCAGATCCGGACGAGGTGGACGAGGTGGACGACCTTCCCGGCACAGCGACACCCACCGCGCGCGGCTGGCCTTCGCCTCGCGCCCCGTCGCCACGATGATCCCGACCGCGCGCAGGGCCGACCCGAGGCGCCGCAACGCACCCGAGAGAGCCTGCGTCGACTGCGGCCAACGCGTGCGATCCCGCGTGACGGCCTCCGGCTGGCCGGCCGCGAGCGCCGCGAGAAGCGCCGCCATCGAACCTCGCCACATCGGCACGTCGTCCATGAGCGTTCGCACGGCGGCACCGACGGCAGACGCCTCCAGGGTCGTCGTCGCGGCCTCCTCGCGCTGGCGCTCCCAGATCGCGAGCACCCAGGCGGGATCCAACCCGACGGCCGGCGCCGCCGCGTAGACCCAGCGGCCCGCGTCCGCCATCCGCGGCAGGTGCGCGAGCTGGACGGCCGCCTCCGTGCGCAGCCCGCACGCCACGCCGTCGAGGAGCGCGCCGAGCACACCGGGGCGCATCGCATCGACGGCCGCCCACACTTCCGCTTCGGTGCGGCGCTCCGCATCGGCGATCGGCGGCAGCACAACCGACAACGTGCGGTCGGCGAGGTCGCCGCGGGTCGCCAGCTCCTCGATGCCCGTGAGCAACACCGGGCGCTGCGCCTCCAGCACAACCTCTTCGGCGTCCGAATAGAGTTCGCGCGCGCCATAGCCCCCGCCGGTCGCGATGCGGCACAGCGCGTCCGAGAGCCACGGCGGCACGGTCGAGACGTTGTCGACCGCGAGCACCCACGAATGCTGGGCCGCGATGACGAGGTCGCGATCATCGTGCGGCGCCGAGCGCAGCGGCACCGTCGAGGGGTCGAGCACGGCGCGCAGCACCCTCGCCGCGGTGCTCTTGCCGGAGCCGGCCTCGCCGTGGAGCGCGAGCAGCGGGTACGGGCCGCGCGGCCTGAGGCTCGCGAGCAGCCACGCGACGAGCACGTGCCAGTCGTCGTCGCTGGCGACGGGCAGGACGGCACGGAGCGCATCGACCGTGCCCGCCACCGGCACCGGCAGCGCCGCCAGCGCCCGCGGGCGGCGGAAACGCACCGGCGGGTCGCTCACGACGCGCCAGCCGTCCGCCGTCACCTCCACGGCCCGCCAGTCGGGGTCGCCGAGGTCGAGGTAGACCGCGCTCCCATGCGCCGCGACGCGCACGTGCACGTCATGCGTCGGCCCCGCGAACAGCGCGGTTCCGGCGAGCACGTCGAGCGCTTCTGCACGCGCGGCGCTCCGAGGGGGGCGGCCCGTCGCTTCGTAGGCCGTGCGCGCCAACGCCGAGCGCGCCGCCCGCGACAGCAGCGGATGATGCTCCCAGTGGTCGCCCACGGGGATGCTCGCGAATGGCACGCCAGCCGGCGTGTGCCAGAGCTGCCAGTCATCGACGAGCGCCACGAGGTCACTGCGCGGCGGCGCGTGCATCACGTTGTCGACGGGCTCAGGAGCCGGTAGAGCGGAGGCGGTCATAGCGGTCAGTCCTTCGAGCGACGCCCGGCCTTGCACGCCGGGCCGTCGCAATCTCGGTGTTCAGCTCCCGGATGGCCGCCCGCACGCGGCGCAGCCGCTCCAGAAGCCAGGGACGGGCGGGGTCGCGGCGGTCGATGGCAGCGAGCGCGACGACGACGCGACACAGCTCGTGTTCGAGGTCGTCGAGCCCCATCCGGTCGAGGTCGGCGTGCTCCTCGCGCTCGGCGTCCTCCGCGCTGTCGGTCGCGAGCGGCACCCGGTACGTGGTCACGGCGTCGGCTCCCGCTTCATCGGCGGCGTCACGGCCGCGTTGCCGTGCGGACGGTTGCGAATCCACTCGTCGAGGGCAGCGACCGTCCAGCCAACGGTGCGCGGCCCCAGGATGATGGGCGCAGGGAAGCTGCCGTTATCGCGCCAGCGCTGGAGCGTCTGGCGGCAGATCCCGAGCCGGTTGCAGACGTCACGGATGCGGAGCACCGTGCTGCTGTTGCTCTCGTCGGTTGCCATGCGACGAGATGGTGTGTGGATGGGTGCCGGAGGTCGAGAGCGCCGACCCGGAAAGTGGTGGTCACAAAATGAGAAAAATGGTGGTCGATAATTCCGACGCCGCCGTGACGGCGCTCCTCACGGCCGCGACCACGCGCCGGCGCCTGCGCTGGGCGCTCGCAAGCCTCCTTTCCGACGCCGCCGTGACGCTCGTCCCGAACGATCCGCACGACGCCGCCGAGCTGGCCGAGATCGCTGGCGAACGCGCGTCCGCCGAGTGGAGCACCGTGCAGCTCCTCGCGCGCGACGAGAGCCTGCGCCGCCGGCTGCGCGAGTGTCCCGCCTGCGGAGCGATCTTCCTTCAGCCCCGCACCGGCGGCCGTGGGCGCCCGCCCGAGTCGTGCTCGGCGGACTGCGGGCGCCGTGCCCGCCGCGAGCGCAAGACGGCCGCGATGCAGGCGAAGCGCGGCGGTCCGTCCCATCCTCGCCGCGCCACCGTCGTCTTCGTCGCGCCGGGCGAGCCTGACCCGCCGGCCCCGACCCGCGCGCCGGGGGGCGACTGGCGCACGGCTCGCGAAGCGCCGCCCCTGCACGTCGTCGAGTGGGACATCGGCGGCGACGCCGACGAGGACGCGCTGCCGTTCTAGTGGTACGAGCGCTGCCGCCCCGCCGTCACGCCCGCAGGCGCGAGCGCCGCGCCCGCGTCGCCCGTCCGACCCGCCGTCGGAGCGCCTGCGCCTCGACGGCGAGCCCATCGCACAGATTCAGGAACGCGAACGGCCACGCGCGGCTCTCCGAGTGGATCCACCGGAGCGCCGCCCGATCGCCCCGGGCCGCATCTTCGACCGCCTGGCCGAGCACCGCCCGGGCGAGCGCCCGTTCGGGGCTATCGGCGCGGCCCGCCACGAGCTGCACCGGCAGCACGGCTTCCGCGCTGAACGCCGCCGCCTCGCCCGTCACGCGAACTCTTCGATCGCGTACGCCGAACTGACGCTCTGCCCGGCCGCGATCGGCGCGAAGATCACGGACACGGCGTCACCCGCAGTAGCCGTTCGTCGCGAGGAGCGCCGCGGCCTCCTGCGCCTTCGTCCGCGCGGCGCGCACCGCCTCGTCGGCGTCCGTGTGGGTACAGGCGGCGTCGAGGAACCGCAGCGCCTCGGTCAGCTTGCCGTGGGCGTCCACCGCGTTCTGGTCATACCGCATGGGTCGTGTCCTCCGTCGTTTCGTCGAACTTCGCGAGCGCGATGCGTGCCTGCCGCAGCTCCTCCGCGAGCGTCTGGCGGGCCGGGCGCGGCAAGGTGCAGGTCGCGCCGGTCAACGTGTCGAGCGCGGCGCGCAGGTGCGGATCGCGCGGCATCAGCCCATCATCCGCGGCACGCCGGTCGCGCCGCCGCCCGGCAGGCGAGGGGCGAGCCCGACGCTGTACCCACGCGGATCCGGACGACGCAGCTCCGGCGGCAGCGCCGTGGCGCGCTCGGGGTACTGGCGCTCGATGCACCGCACGATGCACTCGCGCCCGGCGCGGTCGTCCCACGTGACGCCGAGCTCGTCGGCGAAGCGCTGCACGAGGTCGCGCACCTCGGGCGGCACGACCGGCGCCCGCTCGCTGTAGCGCGTCTGCACCGTACCCGGCGGCCCCTCACGCCGCTTCCGGCGGGCACGCTTCTCGGCGAGCAGCGACGCCGGCATCAGGGCTTCGTACTCGGCCAGCTCGTTCAGCATCCCGAGCGCCTGCGCCCGGTCCTTCGGATCGCTCGCGTTCAGGCCGTTCTCGCGGCAGATGACGCGCACGGCCTCGCGAAGCTGCACCTCCTCGGCCAGCCGCACGTCCAGCTCCGGATGCTCGTGCAGCGCGACCGCGAAGGCGCGGCGCCAACAGGCGGAGGAGCTGCGGGGCCAGTGGTGCTTATCCATGATCTGCTCGGCGTAGCCGTCGAGCGCGCGCTGCGCGGCCTCGGCATCGAAACGCAAGGGCATGTCGTCCTCCTTCGGACGGTAGTCGGTGAAGGTGAGCCCGCCGAGCGGCACGGTGCGCAGCTCGCGGGCGGCCAGGATGCGGGCGAGGTCGTCGAGCGTCGCGGCGGTCGGCAGCGCGGCGCCCACGAGCGTCACGCCCGCGAGCACCTTGCCGCGCACGCCGCTCTGCACGTTCGTCTCCGCGGTCGTCTCTTCCCAGTGCGGATAGAACCCGGCGCGAACGGCCTCGTAGGCGCCGGCGCGGAGCACGTCCGCGACCAGGCGCGGCGCCCCGGTGATTGTCGCCACGAGCGTGTCGCCCAGGCGGCGCAGCGCGGACACCCAGCCCAGAGCAGGCTGGCCGTCGGGCTGGTCGATGATCGCGCCCGGCACGGTCAACGGCGGTTGAATCACGCCGCGCAACCGCTCGAAGCGATCGACGATCGCGGCCAGCTCCTCCGGCGTGCCGCTGGCGATGCGGAGATCGATCACGAGAGCCCCCACGCGGGGCGGTCCCAGGTGCCTTCGGAGAGGTCGACGCACGCGCGCTCCAGCTCGCGCCACCAGAAGCGGCCCGCGGCCGTGTGCTCGGCGACGTAGAGGCGGCGCCGCAGCTCCTCGCTCGCCATGAGCGCGACGTCGGGCCGGAAGCTCGGCGGGACGGCGACGGCCTCGGCCAGCTCGCCGAGCCGGCGCCATGCGGTCGCGATCCACGCGCCGCAGGGCGAGAGCGTCACGGCAGCTCCCGGAGCCGCGCCGGGCGCACCGGAGGGTCGAGCGTCAGGTGCGACGGATTGCAGCACGTCGCATCGGCGCACAGGTGCTTCACGATGCAGCCGAGCGGGACGCCACCGTGGACGAGCAGCCACGCCACGCGCGGCGCCGGCACCTCGCGCGAGCCGTCGATCTTGAAGCGCGCCGTCCCGTGCAGGTTCGTCGATGCCACCCACGGCCAGCACGCCCGCAGGTCGCCGCGCCGCACGTAGCGCCAGAAGCGCGCGGCGAGCGCCCGGCGGCGCTCCACGTCCGGCACGAGCGCCACGACCAGCGCCGGCTCCGAAACGGCACGGCGATGGCGGCGCGGCCCACTCCCGTCCGGCACGAGGGCGCGCGGCTCGATCGCAGCGGGAGCGACGACGGTGCAGGCGGTGTCCATCCACCGTCGTGGTTACGTGGATGGGCAAAGGTGGTCACGCCTCAGGGCGGGTCGCCGTGTGCCACCCAGCTCGGCAACGTCGCCAGGTGCTCGCGCATCGTCTCGGTCGCGTCGTCGGTGCCGTGGTGGCGGACCAGCTCGGGGAGCGCCCGACCCTCGTCGGCGAAGGCGACGGCGCGGACCATGGCACCCGCGACCGCGTTGCACAGGTCGTCGTGCCCGCCCGGCGGATGGTCGACGACGTCCCGGCCTCCGGCGCGGCGGCGCCGTTCGAGCTGCGCGAACTGTGTGCGCATTCGCGGCAGGTCCAACAGCTCGCACTGTCTGCCCGTGAGCAACGGCAACGCCGCGAGGTACAGCGACGAGCGCGGCTCCGCGTCTTGCAGGACGTGCACGCCGTGCCGGGCGATGGCCTCGGAGACCCATGCACCGGCGTAGCCATCGCTCTGCGCCACCTCGATCCGGTACCCGCGCAGGAAGGTGGCCGCCTCTTCGGCCACGGCCAGCGGATCGAAGGGCGGTCGCCACTCGCGCACGGCGTCGACCAGCACGAAGGGCGGTCCGCTGCCGCGCAGCTCGGCATGCGCCACGCAGGCCGTGAAACTATCGCGCCCGCTGCCCGCCGCGGCATCGAGAAAGCCCACGTAGGCCACGCCGTCGATCGGCGGGCGCTCCGTCACGCCGTTGGCCGTGCAGGCGTCGAGCACGTCGGCCGAGCAGTAGCTTTCGAGGTCGGCTCTGAAACAGGCATCCCATTCGGCCGCCGCCGCCTCCGGGTCGTCTTCCCGCGCTTCGGCGATCAGCTCCGCATCGAGCCCGGGGTGCATCGTGGTCGACGGCGCCTGCCACACCAGCACCGACCCGTCCTGCGCCCAGTGCTTCCGGTACTTCGTCCAGAGCAACCCGCGACGCGCCCACGGCGACGAGAGCCCGAGCATGAGCCCGCCGGTCGTGGCCAACGCGGGCTTCAGCGCCCGGTACAGCTCGACGTCGGGCAGCGCGCTCGCCTCGTCGCGGAGAAACGCGCACTCGTCCAGCACCGCGGCGAGCAGCGTCACGCCACGGACGGCCCGATAGTTGCTGCTCTTCACCTCGATCCGCACCCGGCGCCGCAGCTCGATGCTCTCGGCCGTCTCGTTGCTCACCAGCGACCGCAGCAACGGCACGTCCGAGAAGAGCGCCCGGATGTAGCCGAGGATGACGCCGGCCTGCGCCTTGTCGACGGCGCAGCAGAGCACGACGCCGGTTTCGCCGGGCGCGAGCTTGGACAGATCGGCGAGCGCGGCCGTGTAGGCGGCGACGACGCTCGCGACCCGCGACTTGCCGGCACGCCGGCCGCACACGACCCACGCTTCCGCCGCCGGCACCGTCGGCGCCGTGGTGCGCCCGGTCGCCTGCGTGAACACCGCCAGCTCGTCGCCCGACAACGGCTGTCCGGTGAGCACGCGCAAGAACGTCCGCCACCGATCCCACGCCGGGCTCGGGAAGAACGGCGCAAACAGCTTGGGATCGTCGAGCGCGGCGAGAAGCTGCATGGCGCGATCGTGCGCGGATGGCCGGCGCTCGTCACGTTGCTTCCCGTGGAGCTAGATCCCCGTGACGGGATGACCGGTCATGTGATGCGGCGCCAGAGACGGCCCGTGTCGATGCGGCCTCTCCGACGGTGCACGTCTCGACGGCGCGAGGCGCACGAGCCGGCTACGCGCGCAGGACGGCCGCTCCCTGGACGACCTCGGACGACCTCGGACGACCTCTCGTCCAGACCTCGTCCGCGAATAAGGCCCGCGGGGCGGACGTTCTGGACGAGGTGGACGACCTGGACGACCTTACCCGGGGTTCTGCGCATTCTGCGCGGCCGTCTCCGCAGCGCGGCGGGCAAGGTAGGCGTCCAGGCTCTCGACGGGCGCCGCCTTTCGCGCCAGGCCGAGCTGGCCGAGCATCCGGGCCAGTGAGTCGGCGAGCTGCTGGCGCTCGCGCACGGCCGGCAGCAGCGCTTTCTTGCGCGCGTTCACCAGCGACGGCTGGCGCATGATCCAGTCGTCCACCGACGAGAGCAGCAGCATGGTGCGCGCCGCAACCTCGATGATCGCGAGCTGCTGCGCCGACGGGTCGCCTCCGAGGTCGCGCACGAGGTCGAGCTTGAAGCGGCGAGCCGCCTGCGCGATGGCGCTGCGGCCGTCGAGCCGATCGGTGCCGAGCACGGCGAGCGCGCGGCGCATGGCTTTGAGTCCATGCTGCGTCGGCCGGCCGCGACGGCGCTTCGATGCACCGCCCTTCGACGCTGCACCGGAAGGTATCGCGTTGCTCTCGTCTGCCACGGGCGCAGTGTGAGTGGGTGGCACGCGCTCCGCAACGGCTCCACAGCGCCCGGCAACGTGGCGTCGGAGCGTCGGTTTTCCGAGCCCCGCTGCGAATTAGGCAACGGTTCCGCGGCGCCAGGGTAGACGCGCGCGCCCACGCCTTGAGCCGCCCTCGGAGCTTACGCAGGGGACGCCAGACTCTCGCCCCCCTCGTCTGGCGAATTCCACCTGTCCGCGAAGGCGGTGCGATCGAACGGGCCGTGCGTCAGGTCGTCCTTGAGGTGGAACGCCAGCTCCCACAGCGGAGACGCCACGTCGACCAGTCTCTGCGAGCCGACCAGCTCCAGCCGCTCGTACATCTGCAACAGGTCATGGGTGGACGTCCGTAGTCGGTCAGTGGCCGGACCGACGGCCCAGTCGTAGGCGCCGTGCGGTCCCGTGACGACGCCATGGAGCTGGTTCCCGGCGTCCTCCAGCTCGCGGCCGACACGGTGGAGCTGCGCGTACACTTCGACGCGCTGGTCGCGGAGCCACTGTCGGTGCTCGCGCCGTTGCGTGAGGAGCGCGTTGAGCAGCGCGACGACGAGGCCGCCGGCTGCGCCGATGAACGCCGCCTCCAGCGCCGGGATGCTCTGACACTCGGCCACGATCTTACCGCCGTCCGATGTGGAGGCGCTGTGGAGCGACGCCTTGCCACGCGGGGTGTCCGAGCGTTGTCGGCGCGCGCCGCGAGAGCCCCGCAAGTCGTCGGATCGCTGCTCGATTCGAGTCCGTCGGCGACATCGTGTGGCACCCCGTCGCCCCTTCGTCGAATCTTAAAAGGCAGCTGCTCTACCGACTGAGCTAACGGCTCGGGCGTGCGATGACGCGCCGTTATCGGCAACGCGCGCGCGGTGCAAGCGATCGTCGAGGGGCGGCAAGCCGAAGGCGGCGTGCAACGCCATCGCCGCCAGCCTCGCTCCAGGGCCTCGTGCGCCCCGCGGCGCCCCCCGGTGCCGAGCGCGTGGCCCGATCCCAGCGCTGCCGCTCACGCCTCGGCGTGCGGCCGCTGCGCGAGCCTCGTACCGACGCGTGCGCCGCGGCATCGTCCGCACACGCCATCGAACCAGCGTCGCCGGCCGCCGACGGTCATGCGGCCACATCCGGCGCAGCGTAGGCGGAACGTCTTCCAGCGCGACTCCGCGTCGAGGCGGTAGAGCGCCAGCGTCTTCCACTCGATGCACCAGCGCCGAACCATGTCCCGGTCCCTCTACCCCGATCACGTCCCGCGCGCCAGCCTGACCGAACAGACAATGCGTATCCACAGACACCTCGCCTCACAGACGGCCCCATGAGTAGTTAGCGAGGCGAACGAGGCGCATGGCCAGCGCCGAGTGCGTGCGTGAATTCGAAGATGCCACGGGACGTGTGCGAGCGGAACCCTCATTCTCGCGGGCCGCCGGAACGCCGATGCGGCTTGACCCCCGCGAGGGGGCTCGATAAGCCGAGATGCAGCGCGCAGACATGCTCGAACCCGCTCTCGTCTCGCGATGAGCCGTGCCAAGAAGGCCGGCACCGAGTCCACCCGACGCGGCGTCGAAGGCGACTTATCGTTTGCGCACGCCAGAGCCCTGCTTGCGGCCATCGTCGACTCATCCGACGACGCCATCATCGGCAAGACGCTCGACGGGATCGTTACGAGCTGGAACGCCGCGGCGATGCGCATGTTCGGCTACACCGCCGAGGAGATGATCGGTACTCCGATCACGCGCCTCCTCCCGCCCGAGCGCAGCGACGACATGCGCCGGATCCTCGATCAGATCCGCCAGGGAAACCGCGTGGACCATTTCGAAACGGAGCGCGTCCGCAAGGACGGGACGCGCCTGCACGTCTCGCTCACGGTCTCGCCCATCCGCGACGCGGACGACCGCGTGGTCGGCGCGTCCAAGATCGCCCGTGACGTCTCGGAGCGGCGGCGGGCGGAGGAGGCGAAGGACCGGTTCCTCGCCCTGCTCGGCCACGAGCTGCGCAACCCCCTCGCGGCCGTGCAGAGCGCGATCATCACGGCGTATCTCGATCCGGAACGCCGCGAGCAGGCGCTCGACATCGCCCGCCGCCAGACGGCGCAGCTGCGTCAGCTGGTGGACGATCTCCTCGACGTCGCGCGGGTGCAGCACGGCAAGATCACGCTGCGCAAGGTGCGCATCCCGCTGCGGGAGGTCGTGCGCCGTGCGGTCGAGGCGGTCGCGCAGATACCCGAGCAGGGACACACGCTGTCACAGGCGGTCGCCGAGGAGATCATCGTCGACGCCGATCCGGGGCGCCTCGAGCAGGTCGTCGCGAACCTGCTCAGCAACGCCGCCAAGTACACGCCGCCCGGTGGCCACATCGACGTCCGAGCCGAGGTCGACGGCTCCGAGGTGGTGCTGGCGGTCAGCGACACCGGCGTGGGGATCGAGCCGGCCATGCTCGCGCACGTCTTCGAGACGTTCGCGCAAGCCGATCGGAGCCTCGATCGCGCCCAGGGCGGGCTCGGCCTCGGGCTCGCACTGGTTCGTACTCTGGTCGAGTTGCACGGGGGCCGGGTCGAGGCGCGGAGCCACGGCCTCGGCCGGGGCGCGGAATTCCTCGTGCGGCTTCCGCTACCGCCGCCGGCGACGGAGTCGCGCGCGGACCCGGCGCCGCCAACCGCGCCGCCGCTCTCGGCCGCGCGCTCGACCCGCGTCGTGGTGGTCGAGGACAACACCGATGCGGCGTACGCGCTCTCGATGCTCGTCGAGGTGCTCGGGCACCAGGTCGAGGTCGCACATGACGGCCTCGGCGCGCTGGTGGCACGCGAGCGCGCGCGCCCGGAGGTGATGCTCGTGGACATCGGGCTCCCGGGCATCGACGGACTCGAGGTCGCTCGCCGCATCCGCGCGCAGCCGGGCGGCGCCGAGACGCTGCTCGTCGCGCTGACCGGCTACGGACGGGACGAGGACAAGGAGCGCAGCCGCCTGGCCGGCTTCGATCTGCACCTGACGAAGCCCGTCGGTGTCGAGGACCTGACGGACGTGCTCGGCGATCCGGCGCGCTTCCGCCGCCGGGCGCAGTGAGCCGGGCTACGCCGTCGCACCCATGGCACGACGCAGTGCCTGCACGACGTCGTCGAGCTGGTGAACGATGCCGGCGAGGGCGTCGGCCGCGTCGTCGACCGGCACGCGCTCCAGGTCGTCCGCGAGCGCGCGCAAGCGGCGCACGGCGTGGGCGCGCCCTGCCTCGAGCGCGGAACGGATCTGGGACGCATCGATCGCCATGCATCCCGTCTAGCACGGCAGCCGGGGCGCGCGAGCCCCGCGCAGGCACTCAGGCCGCGGCGCCGATCAGGCGCTCGAGCTTCTGGCGAACGAGGGCGGGATCGACGACGGGCTTGGCGAGATAGTCGTCACATCCGATCGCGAGCGCCTTCTCCTCGTCGCCGGCCATCGCCTGTGCCGTCAGCGCGATGATGCGGACCGTGTCGCCCCCGTCCATCTGGCGGATGCGCTTCGTCGCCTCCCAGCCGTCCATCACCGGCATCTTCAGATCCATGAAGATCAGGTCGGGGGGGTCGACGCGGACGGCTTCGATGGCCTCCTGGCCGTTGGTCGCCTCGCGGATGTCGAACTGGCCGATCTTGCGCAGGCGGTACACGAGGATGCGGCGATTGTCCTCGTTGTCCTCCACGACCAGTATCTTCTTGAGCGTCATGCCGGTCACCCCTTCTCCGCCGCGCGCCGGGCCGCACGCGCGGCGCACTGTCTCGCGCTCATGGCGATCGCCCCGCTCTCCGCCATCTCCGCCGTGTGGCCGAGTATGCAGAGGAGCACAACGGGTCTCAAACCCGAATCGTGCGAAGGCGGGGTCACGAATTTGACTTGCAGGAATGCCCCGCATAGGTGCCGTGGATGTCCGTCCGCACGCGCTTCGCGCCGAGCCCCACGGGCTTTCTCCACATCGGCGGCGCGCGTACCGCCCTGTTCAACCAGCTCTATGCGCGACGCCACGGCGGCACGTTCGTCCTGCGCATCGAGGACACCGATCGCGCCCGCTCCACCCCGGAATCGATCCAGGCGATCTTCGACGGCCTCAGCTGGCTCGGCATCGACTGGGACGAGGGGCCTTTCTACCAGACGCAGCGCTTCGCGCTGTATGCCGACGCCACCGCGCAGCTGCTCGCGAACGACCACGCCTATCGCTGCTGGTGTACATCGGACGAGCTAGAGGCTCGGCGCGCGGCGCAGCTCGCAGCCGGCGGCTCGCCCGCCTACGACCGGCGCTGTCGCACGCGCCCGACGGCGCCCGACGGACGCGAGACCTTCACGGTCCGCTTCAAGACGCCGTCCGACGGCGAGACGGTCGTCGACGACGCGATCAAGGGTCGCGTCGTCTTCGCCAACGCCGAGCTCGACGACTTCATCATCCAACGCTCCGACGGCTCGCCGATCTACAACTTCTGCGTCGTCGTCGACGACGTCGACATGCGCATGACCGACGTCATCCGCGGCGACGATCACCTGAGCAACACCCCGCGCCAGATTCTGCTCTACCAGGCACTCGGCGCACCGCTGCCTCGCTTCGCGCACGTTCCCCTGATCCTGGGTCTCGACAAGACGCGGCTCTCGAAGCGGCACGGCGCGACCTCGGTGACGTCCTACCGCGACGACGGCTATCTGTCGGACGCGCTCGTGAACTTCCTCGTGCGCCTCGGGTGGTCGCATGGCGACCAGGAGCTGTTCACCCGCGCCGAGCTGGTCGAGCACTTCGGCCTCGAGCACGTCGGCGCCTCGCCCGCAGTCTTCAATCCGGAGAAGCTCCTGTGGACGAACTTTCAATGGCTCAAAGGGATGACGCCGGAGACCCTCGCGGCAGCGGTGCGCGCGTTTCTCCCCGCCGCCGGCGTGCCCGACCCGCCCGACCACACCTGGCTCGTGCGTGCCGTGGCGCTGCTGCGCGATCGTGCGCGGACGCTCGTCGAGCTCGCCGCGCAGCTGCGCACCTATCTCGTCGATCCGATCGCGCTCGACGCCGCCGCGGCCGCAAAGCACCTGACGCCGGCGATCGCCCCCGCCCTCAACGATCTGCACACGCGACTCGGCGCCCTCGGCAGCTGGGAGATCGCCGCGATCGAGTCGGTCTTCCGCGCGGTTGTCGAGGCGCACGGGCTCGCACTCGGTAAGCTGGCGCAGCCCGTACGCGTCGCGTCGACCGGCGGCACGGCGAGCCCGGGCATCTTCGAGGTCCTCGAGTTGCTCGGGCGTGAGCGTGCGCTCGCGCGCCTCGCTGTCGCGCATGCACGCACCGCGTCCGCGCCTTGACTCCCTGGGGACCGGTCACTATGGTCCGCCCTCGTTCGCGGCGTTGAGGCGTGGCCTAATTGGTAAGGCACCTGACTCTGGATCAGGGTATTGGAGGTTCGAGTCCTCCCGCCTCAGCTCACACTGCGGTCCCATCGTCTAGCGGCTAGGACACCGGCCTCTCACGTCGGTAGCGGGGGTTCGATTCCCCCTGGGACCATCAGCGGTCCAACGCGCGTCTCGTCGTAGGTCGACGTGACGCGCGTCTCGTTTGGGCGCCATTAACTTGACACCGGCTGGGTGCGACGGTACCGTCGCCACGCATTGCGTGTCGGAGCTGCGCGAGTTGGTCGGCTCGGTGTTCGGCTCGAAGATGCGGGGTGGTGCGGGGTGAGTGGAGGGACGCAGTGGACGAGGATGGCGGACGCGCTCGGAGACCGAGCCCTGCTGCCTCGACAGGCATCCGCTCCCGTTGCATCGGCGCGACGGCGACCGCAGTGCGGCGTATTTTCCGGGCACGTGGCTTGCTTTGATCATTCCGCGGAGTGCGCCGACCTCGTGCACCGCGAAACCATGATCCCCATGCATTACATCCGCCCGGCTGCCGCGGGCGGGAGGACCGGCCGAGCAGGGCCCTGACCTTCCGTAACCCTGGCGTGCCGAGAGGGAGCTGACGTCGATGGACAAGCCCTCATTCGAGCAGATCATCAAAGAGGACCGCGCTCACCGCGAATCACGCAAGTGGCGCGGGACGTTCCTCGAATACCTCGAGCTGGTACGCCAGGACCCCACCCTCCCCCGTCTCGCGCACGGCCGCTTGTACGAGATGATGATGCGGGACGGGTCACAGGACATGCTCGAGTCCGCGGACGCGCGGACGAAGCGCCTGTACAAAGACGAGTCGCTGAAGACCTACAACTTCTTCCGCGACGAGTTCTTCGGCATCGAGAAGACGATCAGTCAGATCGTCCGCTACTTCCACTCTGCCTCGCTGAAGGGCGAGGAGAGCCGCCAGGTGCTCTACCTGATGGGACCGGTGGGCTCCGGGAAGAGCTCGCTCGTCGAGAAGCTCCAGCGTGGGCTGGAGTACTCCGAGCCGTTCTACGCGATCGACGGCTGCCCGATGTTCGAGGAGCCGTTGCATCTCCTCCCGCGCCACCTGCGCAAGGAGTTCGAGAAGATGCTCGGCGTGAACATCGAGGGCGATCTCTGCCCCGTGTGTCGCTTCCGTCTGAAGGAGGAATTCGGCACGCGGTACGAAGAGTTCCCCATCGTCACGAAGGAATTCTCGAAGCGCAATCGCGTCGGGGTCGGGGTGGTCCCGCCGGTCGATCCGAACAACCAGGACACCTCGGTCCTCATCGGCAGCGAGGACATCTCGAAGCTCGACCTCTACAGCGAAGGCGATCCGCGCGTGCTCGATCTCAACGGGGCGCTGAACGTCGGCAACCGCGGCGTGGTCGAGTTCATCGAGGTCTTCAAGAACGAGACCGAGTACCTGCACGCCATGATCACGGCGACGCAGGAGAAGGTCATCCCCGCGCCCGGCCGCCACGGCATGGTCTACGTCGACACCTGCATCGTCGCCCACTCGAACGAGGCGGAGTGGCAGAGGTTCAAGGCCGACCACACGAACGAGGCGATCCTCGACCGCATCGTGGTCGTGAAGGTGCCCTACAACCTGCGCTTGTCCGAAGAGGTGAAGATCTACCAGAAGATCATCCGCCACTCGGACTTCCACGCGCACGTGGCGCCCCACACGCTCGAGGTCGCGTCGATGTTCGCACTCCTGTCGCGCCTCGAGCCGACGCCCAAGTGCGACCTCATGACCAAGCTCAAGCTCTACAACGGCGAGGAGATCGTCGAGAAGGGCCGCACCAAGAAGCTCGACGTACAGGAGCTGCGCGACGACACCAAGCGTGAGGGCATGAGCGGCATCTCCACCCGCTTCATCATGAAGGCGCTCGACAACGCGCTCTCAGACAACGTCGAGGGCAACTGCATCAACCCGATCAACGTCCGCGAAGCCTTGATCAACATGACCAAGGAGACGGACCTCCCGGACGACACGCGCAAGCACTACCTCGAGCTGCTCCAGGACGTGCTGCACAAGGAATACCTCGAGCTGCTCGAGAAGGAGATCACGAAGGCCTTCGTCTACTCCTATCAGGAGCAGGCCGAGGCCCTCTTCCAGAACTACCTCGACCATGCCGAGGCCTTCGTGAACAAGACGAAGGTGAAGGATCGCAACACCAAGGAAGAGCTCCAGCCCGACGAGGGCTTCCTCAAGTCGATCGAGGAGCAGATCGCCATCATCGGCACCGCCGCCGAGGGCTTCCGGCAGGAGGTCATCGCCTACCTGTGGGCGGCCAGCCGCCGCGGCGAGCGGGTCTCGTACAAGAGCTACGAGCCGCTGAAGGAAGCCATCGAGAAGAAGCTCATGTCGTCGGTGCGCGACATCAGCCGGATCATCACCAAGGCGCGCACGCGGGACGAGGAGCAGTCGTCGAAGTACGACGCCATGGTGAAGAACCTGCTCGAGAACGGCTACTGCACGAGCTGCGTCGACGTGGTGCTCAAGTACGCAGCCAACAACCTCTGGAAGGACTGACGCGGCGGCCCGCGGGCGCCGCCTGACGCCGCATGGGCGACACCATCTTTCGACCCTACACGCCGTCGGACGCCGAGCGGAGCGACCGCTCCGCCGGCGACCGGGCCCGGCACCGTCTCAAGATCCGCGAGTCGATCCGCGAGAACATCGCCGACATCATCGCGGAGGAATCCATCATAGGGCAGAACCGCGATCGCATCATCAAGGTGCCGATCCGCGGCATCCGCGAGTACCGCTTCGTCTACGGCGAGAACACGCCGGGCGTCGGCCAGGGCAACGGCGACAGCCAGCAGGGCCAGGTCGTCGGCAAGGCCAAGGGGCAGCAGGGCGGCGAGGACAAGGCCGGCGACTCGCCCGGTAGCGACTTCTACGAGACGGACGTCACGCTCGAGGAGCTGATCGAGATCATGTTCGAGGATCTCGAGCTGCCCGACCTCGAGCGCAAGGCGTTGCGCGAAATCGAGGCCTACCGGACGGCGAAGCGCAAGGGCTACCGGCAGGTCGGCATCCGCATCCGTCTCGACAAGCGGCGCACGGCACGCGAGCGTGCCAAGCGGCGCATGGCGGCGATCCGCCGGCAGGAGACGGCGTTTTCACCGGCGGCCGGCCAGGGGCCGCGCGCCGGGCGCTTCCCGTTCCACGACGACGACCTCGTCTATCGCCACATCGTCACCGACGTCCGCAAGGAGTCGAATGCCGTCGTCCTGTGCCTGATGGACACCTCGGGCTCGATGGACACGATGAAGAAGTACCTCGCGCGGAGCTTTTTCTTCCTGCTCTACCAGTTCATCTGCACGAAGTATCAGAACGTCGAGATCGCCTTCGTTGCCCACCACACCGAGGCGAAGGAGGTCACCGAGGAGGAGTTTTTTCACAAGGGCGAGTCGGGCGGGACGTTCATCTCGTCCGCCTACACGAAGGCGCTCGAGATCATCCAGGCGCGCTACCACCCGTCGCTGTGGAACATCTACGCCTTCCACTGCTCGGACGGCGACAACTTCGACTCCGACAACCCGGCGGCGCTGAAGGCGGCGAAGGAGCTCTGCCAGGTATGCAACCTGTTCGGCTACGGCGAGATCAAGCCGCTCGGGTCGCGCTACTACGAGAGCTCGATGCTCAACATCTTCCGCCGCCTCGACGACGACAACTTCCAGACCGTGCTGATCGAGCGGAAGGAGGACATCTGGCCCTCCTTCAAGGCGTTCCTCGGCAAGGACCGCGGCGCGCGGCAGGGAGTGCAGGCGTGAGCGACTACACCCTCCGCGACCTCGAGTACTGGGACGCCCGCATCCGCGACAAGGTCCAGGAGTTCGGCCTCACCTGCTATCCGCAGGAGTTCGAGATATGCGACCACACCGCGATGCTCGGCTACATGGCCTACTCCGGTATGCCGTCGCACTACCCGCATTGGTCGTACGGCAAGTCGTACGAGAAGCTGAAGACGCTCTACGACCACGGCGTCTCGGGACTGCCGTACGAGATGGTCATCAACTCGAGCCCCGCCCTCGCCTACCTGATGCGGGACAACACGCTGTGCCTCCAGATACTGACGATCGCGCACGTCTACGGGCACAACGACTTCTTCCGGAACAACTTCACGTTCCAGACGACCCGCGCCGAGTACACCATCACGACGTTCAAGGCGCACGCGGACCGCGTCCGCCGCTACATCGAGGACCCGAGCATCGGCTACGAGCGCATCGAGGGAATCCTCGACGCCGCCCACGCGCTCTCCCTCCAGTGCCGCCGCAACATGGCGGTGAAGAAGCTCTCCGAGCCGGCGGAGCAGGCCCGGCTCGACGAAGCCCTGCACCCGCGATCGGACCCGTTCCAGAAGATCCACAGGCGCCCCGACGCGCCGCCGCCACCACCTGCCAAGGTGCCGCCGTCGCCGGACGAAGACCTGCTGCTCTTCATCCGCGACCACAACCCCTTCCTCACGAACTGGGAGCGCGACCTCCTCACGATCGTCCACGAGGAGGCCCAGTACTTCATCCCCCAGATCGAGACGAAGATCATGAACGAGGGCTGGGCCTCCTACTGGCACCGCACGATCCTCGAGAGCCTCCAGCTACCGCAGGGGCTGCACCTCGAGTTCCTCGTCCGGCACAACCAGGTGGTGCGACCGCATCCCGGGGGTATCAACCCGTATCACATCGGCCTGAAGCTCTGGGACGACATCGAGCGGCGCGGCAACGAGCCCACACCCGAGGAGCGTGAGCGCCTCCCCGCCGACAAGACCGGCCGCCAGCTCATGTTCGATACCCGCGAGGTCGACCGCGACGTCTCTTTTCTGCGCCGCTGGCTCGGCGAGAAGCAGATGCGTGACCTCGACCTGATCCGCTACGAGTCGCGCGGCGACGATCTCGTAGTCAGCCACGTCTCCGACGAGCAGGGCTGGCGGGAAGTGAAGGAGCTGCTCGTGAAGAGCGTCGGGATGGGCTCGACCCCCGTCATTCGGGTGGAAGACGCCGACTTCTCCGGCAGCCGCACGCTCCTGCTCGGCCACGTCCACGACGGCCGCGACCTCCAGCTCGAGTACGCCGAGCGCACCCTGAGCTACGTTCACCGGCTCTGGGGCCGCGAGGTGGTGCTCGATACGGTCCTGAACGGCAAGAAGGCGACCCTCAGCTACGGCGAGCGGGGCTTCTCCGCGAAGGCCGCGAAGTAGCCCCGGCCCTGGCGGCCGAGCCGTCACTGGCCTCCCCCCCGCGGGACGCTATAATTTCGCCCGGTGCCGATCTACGAGTATCGCTGCGAGGACTGCCGCCGGAAGGTGACCGTGCTCACCCTGCGTGTCGGCGAGACCGTGGACGCCACCTGCGAGCACTGCGGGAGCCCGCGCCTGCACCGTCTGATGTCGCGCTTCGCCATGGTGCGATCCGAGGAGGCCCGCCTGGACGCCTTGTCCGACGACTCCGCGCTGGGTGGGATCGACGAGAACGACCCGCGGAGCGTGGCCCGCTGGATGCGCAAGATGGGCCAGGAGCTGGGCGAGGACGGGGGCGACGACGTCGAGGCCATGATCGACGACATGGAGTCGGGCGACGACGCCGGAGCGAGCGACGACGGCGCCGGTGGGGACGAGTGACGGCCCCTTCCGGTCATCCCACGCCGTCCGGCCCCGAGCGGGTCGAGGCCGAGCGCCTGCGCTGGGCCGACGTCCTCGCCAGCATCAGCGACGGGGTCATCGTCCTCGATGCCGAGGGCACGTTGAGCGACATGAACCCCGCCGCCGAGCAGATGACGGGCCTTGCGGCGTCCCAGGGCATCGGCGTTGCGGTCGCGACGCTCTTCGGCGGTCGGAAGGGGGCCGAGTGGCTCGCCGACACCGCCCGCCAGACCCTGGCCGAAGGCTTCGCCCGGCGCAGCGAGGGCACCCTGCGTGTCCACGGCACCGAGGTGCGGGTGAGCGGGGCCTGCGCGCCCGTCTACGACGAGCGCGGGACGGTCAGCGGCGCGGTCCTCGTCCTCCACGACCTGACCCTCGAGCGGGCGCTCGACGAGACGACCCGGCGTGCGGATCGCCTCGCCGCGCTCGGCACGGTCGCCCTCGGCCTGGCCCACGAGATCCGCAACCCGCTGGGCGGGATCAAGGGTGCCGCGCAGCTCCTGCGGGCGTCGTTGTCCGACCCCGAGCAGATCCGATGTACGGAGATCATCGTCCGCGAGGTGGAGCGGCTCGACGGCCTCGTCGAGCAGCTGCGCAGCCTGGCCACCCCGCCGCGGCTCCAGATGCAGGCCGTGAACATCCACCGCATCCTGAACGACGTCGTATCGCTCCAGCGTCAGGCCCCCGAATGGGGAGCGGTGGAACTGCGCAGCGAGTTCGATCCGAGCCTGCCGGCGGTGCAGGGCGACCGCGCCCAGCTGACCCAGGTGTTCCTCAACCTGGTGCGCAACGCCCTCGAGGCGCTCGCCGGGGCCGGACGTCTCGTCATCGCCACGCGGCTCGACACCCGCTACCACGTGCGGCGGCGTCAGGGTCGCAGCCAGTTCCTCGCCGTCAGCATCGCGGACGACGGGCCCGGCGTCGCCGAGGAGCATCGTGCCAACCTGTTCGCCCCGTTCTTCACGACCAAGGCCCGCGGCACCGGGCTCGGTCTCGCCCTCTGCCACCGGATCATCAGCGAGCACGGGGGCGCCATCGCCCACGAGCCCGGACCGACCGGCGGCAGCGTCTTTCGTGTCACCCTCCCCGTGAGTGAGGATCATGTCGAACCCGGAACCTGAGCCGACCGGCACCATCCTCGTCGCCGACGACGAGGACTCCATCCGCTGGGTGCTGGAGCGCGCCTGCGCCCAGCGCGGGCATACCGTCGTGAGCGTCGGCAGCGGCACCGAGGCGCTCACCGCGCTTCGCGAACGACGCTTCGACGTCGCGCTGGTCGACATCCGTATGCCCGACCTCTCGGGCCTCGACGTGCTCAGCCGCGCGCGTGAGGACGGCCTCGACACCCTCTTCATCGTGATGACCGCCCAGAACACCATGGGCAACGCCATCGAAGCGACCAAGCGCGGGGCCTACGACTACCTGACGAAACCCTTCGACCTCGAGCAGGTCGCGGCGCTGCTGACGCGCGCCCTCTCGCTGCGCCGGTTGACGCAAGATCTGGAGCGCCTGCGCGGCGAGCTCCGCCAGCGCCACGAGATGGTGATCGGCGGGACGCCGACCATGCAGGAGGTCTACAAGATCATCGGCCGCGCCGCCCCGACCGACGCGACCGTCCTGATCCAGGGCGAAACCGGCACCGGCAAGGAGCTCGTCGCCCAGACCCTGCACTATCACTCCGAGCGGCGGGGACCCTTCGTCGCCCTCAACTGCTCGGCGATCCCGAACGAGCTGCTCGAGAGCGAGCTCTTCGGCTACGAGCGCGGCGCCTTCACCGGCGCCGTCGAGCGCCGCATCGGCAAATTCGAGGCCGCCGCCGGCGGCACCCTCTTCCTCGACGAGATCGCCGACATGCCGCTCGGCCTCCAGGCGAAGCTCCTGCGGGTCCTGCAGGAGCGCGAGTTCACACGCGTGGGCGGCCGCGATCTCATCCGCTCCGACGTGCGCATCGTCGCCGCCACGAACCAGGACCTCGAGTCCGCCGTCCGCGGCGGCCGCTTCCGCGAGGACCTCTTCTTCCGCCTGAACGTGGTGCGCATCCTCGTGCCGCCGCTGCGCGAGCGGAAGGCGGACATTCCGGAGCTGATCGAGTTCTTCCTCGACAAGATCAACCGCGACCTCGGCACCAACATCGTCGGCGTCACCGACGAGGTGCGCGAGATGCTCATTCGCCATTCCTGGCCGGGCAACGTCCGTGAGCTCGAGAACACCCTCCTGCGCGCCGCGGTCCTCGCCAAGGGCCGCACGCTCGTCCCCGAGGACTTCGTCCTCGCCACGCCGCATCGCCCGGCGCCGACCGAGATCCTGCCCCTCGAGGAGGCGGTCCGCCGGCGCCTCGCCGAGCTGCTCGACGCAGACGGCGACGGCGCGCGCGACCTCTACACGGCGCTGATCGGTGCGGTGGAGAAGCCCCTGCTCGAGGTCGTGCTCGAGCGGGCCGGCGGCAACCAGGTGCGCGCCGCCGACATGCTCGGCATCAACCGCAACACCCTGCGCAAGAAGATCACCGAGCTCGGCATCGCGCTGCGCCGCCTGCCGGGCGGCTCCGTCGGGTGACCCTCCCGCCGCTCTACGCGATCGTCGACCCGCTCGACACCGCCCGCGATCCGGTCGCGCTCGGCGAGGCGCTCCTCGCGGGAGGGGCGCGCATCCTCCAGCTGCGGCTGAAGGACGCGAGCGCACGCGAGGTGCTCGCCGTCGCCCGCGTGCTCGTCGCTCGCGCCCGCGCCGCCGGCGCCCGCCTCGTCGTCAACGACCGCGCCGACGTCGCCCGCGCCGCCGGCGCCGCCGGCGTTCACCTCGGGCAGGACGACCTGCCGATCGCCGCCGCCCGCCGTGTCGTCGGCCCGGGCGTCGTGGTGGGGCTGTCCACGCACGACGTGGCCCAGGCGCGGGCCGCGGCCGCCGCCGGGGCCGACTATCTCGGCGTCGGCCCGATCTACGCCACCACCAGCAAGACGAACGCCCTCACGCCACGCGGTCTCGATCTCGTCGCCGCCGTACGGGCGGCGGTCCCCGAGTGCCCACTGGTCGCCATCGGGGGCATCGGACCCGACACCGCGGCGGCCGTGCGTGCGGCCGGTGCCGACGCCGTCGCCATGATCGGGGCGCTCGTGCGCGCCCCGGACCCGGCCGCTGCCGTGCGCGACGTCGTCGCCCGCCTCGCCCGCTGAGCGCGTTCAGCCGACCTGGGTGTCCGGCTCGCTGGGCATGACCTCGCGGTTCTCGAAGCGCGTGAACTCGCGCAGGAAGGTGAGCTCGACGGACCCGATCGGGCCGTTGCGCTGCTTCGCCACGATGATCTCCGCGACGCCCTTCTTGTCGCTGTCCTCGACGTAGACCTCTTCGCGGTAGATGAAGCCGATCACGTCGGCGTCCTGCTCGATCGCGCCCGACTCGCGGAGGTCGGAGAGCCGCGGCTTCGGGGGACTGCGGCTCTCGACCTGCCGGTTCAGCTGCGAGAGCGCGATCACCGGCACGTGCAGCTCCTTGGCCAGCGCCTTCAGCGAGCGCGATATCTCCGAGATCTCCTGCTCGCGGCTGTCCCGTCCCTCCGAGCCCCGCATGAGCTGGAGGTAGTCGACGATGATGAGCTTCAGGCGCGCGTTCGCGTCGCGGTGCAGGCGGCGTGCCTTGGAGCGCAGGTCGAGGACCGTGAGCGCCGGGGTGTCGTCGATGTAGATCGGCGCGTACGAGAGACGTGCGGCGGCCTCGGCGAGCTCACGGAACTCCCGGTCGTTCAGATGTCCGGTACGCACCCGGGCGAGGTCGACGTGCGCCTGCGAGCACAGCATGCGCATCGCCAGCTGCTCCTTCGACATCTCGAGCGAAAAGAAGGCGCAGCCCGCGTCGCCCTTGAGCGCCGCGTTCTCGGCGATGTTGAGGCAGAAGGCCGTCTTCCCCATGCTGGGGCGTCCGGCGATGATGATGAGATCCGACGGCTGCAGCCCAGCCGTCAGCTTGTCCAGGTCGATGAAGCCGGTGGTGACGCCCGTGACCGCGTTCTGCTGCTCGTGCAGCCGGTCGATGTCTTTGAACGTCTGCCCGAGCAGCTGGTCGAGGCGCACGAACGCCGGCTTCACCTCGCGCTCCGAGAGCTGCATGATCTCCGACTCGGCGCGGTCGAGCAGCTCCTTCACGTCGCCCTGACCGTCGTAGCCGCGCGTCGCGATGCCGGTCGCGGTGGTGATGAGGTTCCGCAGGATCGCCTTCTCGCGGACGATGCGGGCGTAGTTCGCGATGTTGGCCGCGGTGGGTACGCGCTCGGCGAGCTCCGCCAGGAAGGCGACGCCGCCCACGTCGGCCAGCTCGCCGCGATTGCGCAGCGCCTCGGTCAGCGTGATCAGGTCGGCGGGCTCGTTGCGCTCCGAGAGCGACAGCATGGCGCGGTAGATCTTGCGGTGCGCCTCGCGGTAGAAGTCGTCCGCGGTGATCAGCTCGTGGACGCGGTCGATCGCCGTATTATCGAGGAGGATGCCGCCGAGGACGCTCTCCTCGGCGTCGAGCGCCTGCGGCGGGACCCGGCGAAAGCCCTCCTCGATGCTCGCCATGGACGACGAGCCCCGTTCAGCGCGCGACGCCGGTCCGCTGCTCGAGGAGCCGCTCGAGCTGCCGGCGATCCTGCCGCGTGATCTGCTCCTCGGGCTGCACGCCCGAGTCGGCCATGAGGACGCGCCAGATGGCGACGCCCGCCACCGCACCGATCGTCAGCATCACGAGCGGGCGCACGAACGCTCGTGCCGGTGCCCCACGTCGCCTTTTCACCGCCTGCCCCATGCTACGCGTCCCTGCGAGGTGCTTCTCTAGCCCATGAGGGGAACGCCCGCCACCTCCGACGATCAGAGCTTCGGGCGCAGGACCGGCCAGGCACGCTGCTGGGCGATCCGTCGCAGGCGTGGATCGGGGTGGACGGCGACGGGGTGCCCCACCCGCTCGAGCACCGGCATGTCCGTGATCGAGTCGGTGTAGAACCAGCTCGCCCCGAGGTCGACGTCGTGCTCGGCCGCGAACCGCTCCGCCCAGTACACCTTGCCACGCCCATAGCAGATCGGCCGCACCGCTTCGCCGGTGAAGCGCCCGTCGCGCACGACGAGGCGGCTCACGAGCACGTCGCGCACGCCCAGATCGGCGGCCAACGGCTCGGCCAGGTAGCGGGTGGCGCTCGTCAGCAGCGCCGGCACGTGCCCGGCGGCGCGATGCTGCGCCACGAGCGCGGCCATCGCCGGGTACAGATAGCCGCGGATCTCGTCGGCGTACCAGGTCCGGCAGTCGGCTTCGGTGTCGGCCTCGGAGCGTCCGCGCACCCACTCCATCGAGGCCGTGAGCGCGGCCTGCACGTCGAGCAGGCCGAGCTTGTAGCGGGCGAGGTAGTAGAGCGTGCGGGCGACGTCGCGGCGACGCGCCTGCCCGGTTCGCCGTAGATGACGCATGTACAGCTGCGCCGAGTTGCGGGCGAGTAGCGTGCCGTCGACGTCGAAGAGCGCTGCGACCCGCACTGACCCCCTTAGGCTCGCTCGACCACCATCGCGATGCCCTGGCCGCCGCCGATGCACAGCGAGGCGACGCCGAGGCGCGCGTCACGATCGGCCATGGCGTAGAGCAGCGTCACGAGGACGCGGGCGCCGCTGGCGCCGATCGGATGGCCCAGCGCGATCGCACCGCCGTTCACGTTGACCCGGTTCTTCGGGATCTTGAGCTCGGCGAGCACGCCCAGCGACTGCGCCGCGAAGGCCTCGTTGAGCTCCCAGAGGTCGATCTCCTCCTTGCGGAGGCCGGCCCGCTCGAGCGCCTTCTCGACCGCCGGCCAGGGACCCATGCCCATGATCGACGGATCGACGCCGGCGGAGCCCCACGCACGGATGGTCGCGAGCGGCGTCAGGCCGAGCGCCTTCGCGCGCTCGTCGGTCATGACGACCACCGCCGCGGCGCCGTCGTTGATGCCCGACGCATTGCCCGCGGTGACGGTGCCGCCGTCCGGCTTGAAGGCCGCGCGCAGCGGCTTCAGCTTCTCGGCGGTGGTGCTGGGGCGGGGATGCTCGTCGACCTCGAACTTGAAGGTCTCGCCCTTCTTCGCACCCGGGACCTCGACGGGGACGATCTCGGCCTTGAACTTGCCGCCCTCGATGGCGGCGCCGGCCTTCGCCTGGCTTTCGGCGGCGAACTCGTCCTGCGCCTCGCGCGAGATGCCGTACTTGGCGGCGACGTTCTCGGCCGTGATGCCCATGTGCACGAGCGTGATCGGACAGGTGAGGCCGTCGGCGATCATCGAGTCGAGCAGCTGCTCGTGGCCCATGCGGATGCCGAAGCGCGCCTTCTTCGTGATGTACGGCGCGCCGCTCATGCTCTCCATGCCGCCGGCGACGACGATCTCGCTGTCGCCCGTCAGGACGCCCTGGGCAGCCAGGATCGCGGCCTTCAGCCCCGAGCCGCACGCCTTGTTGACGCCGTAGGCGGTCTTCTCCTTCGGCATGCCCGCCTCGATCTGCGCCACGCGCGCGGGGTTCAGCCCGAGCCCGGCGGGCAGGACGTGGCCGAGGATCGCCTCGTCGACCTGCTCCGACGTGAGCTTCGCGCGTGCGATGGCTTCCCGGACGGCGATGGCGCCGAGCTTGGTGGCGGGCTGCTGCGCGAGCGCGCCTCCCAGGGTGCCGATCGCGGTACGCGCGGCGCTGACGATGACTGCCTTGGCCATGGACGGACCTCCTTCGAGTGGCGAGCGACGGGTCGCGCCAGAGGTCGCGACCGATCGGGTCGGGTCTCGGGACCCTAGCATAGCCCGCAAAGTTGACGCTATCGGGACGGGGATGAGCGAGCGGCGGCGGTTCGGGATCGTGCTCTCGGGTGGCGGCGCCCGCGGGGCCTACGAGGTCGGGGTCCTCGCCTGGCTGCTCGAGGAGCTGCCGCGGCGACTCGGCCGGCCGCCGCGTATCGACGTCTTCACCGGCACGAGCGTCGGCGCCATCCATGCCTGCTGGCTCGCCGCCTCCCTCGACGAACCCGACGCGGGGCCACGCCTCGAAGCCATCTGGCGGAGCCTCGAGGTGGCCGGCGTGTATCGCATGGGCCTGCGCGACCTCCTCGCGATTCCGCGCCGGGCCCTCGGCCTCGGGTCCGCCGAGCCGACCCCCCGCACGGACCGCCTGTCCGGCATCCTCGACACGCGGCCGCTGGAGCGGCTCGTGCGCGAGACGGTCGCCTGGGATCGGCTGCGCACCCGCGTCGCGTGCGGCGACGTCGAGGCGGTCGCCGTCGCGGCGACCGAGATCGCGACCGGCCGCTCCGTCGTCTGGGTCGACCGGCGCGAGCCCACGACGCCGGTCTGGCCGAACGATCCGTTCGTCGTCGCCCGGCCCGCTGCGCTCACGCCGGAGCACGCCCTCGCCTCGGCCGCGATCCCGTTCCTCTTCCCCGCCCTGCGCGTCGACGGCGAGTTCTTCTGCGACGGCGGCCTGCGCCTCAACACCCCGCTCGCGCCGGCGCTGCGGCTCGGCTGCGACCGGCTCCTCGTGATCGGCCTGCGCCACGTGCCGACGCCCGCCGAGGATGCGGCGCTCGCCGCCGCGCGCACGGCGAACTACGCCTCCCTCACCTATCTCACCGGCAAGATGCTGAACGCGCTCCTGCTCGATCGCATCGACTACGACGTCGACCGCCTCCAGCTCACGAACGCGGTCCTGGAGGCCGGGGTGCGGACCTACGGCGCGGGCTTTCTCGCCCACGTCAACGAAACCGTGGAGCGGGTGCGGGGCGCGCCCTACCGGGTCGTCGATACCGTGTACCTGCGGCCGTCCCAGGACCTCGGTGTCCTCGCGGCCGAGTGCTACGCGCACAAGGAGCGTCCCGAGAGCCTGCGTGCCTGGATCTCCGACGCGGTCCTGCGCTACGCCGTGCAGGGCCTCGTCGCCGAGGCCGACCTGCTCTCCTACCTCCTCTTCGACGGCTGCTACGCGAGCCACCTGATCACGCTCGGCCGCGCCGACGCCGCACGCCGCGCGGACGAGCTGGTCGCGCTGTTCGCCGACCAGGCGCCGCCGCCGTGACCGCCCCTCAGGGCTCCGGGTCGGCCGCGACACGCGGCCAGTCGGCCGGCCGCACGTAGCTCACGGGCCGCCCCGGCGGCACCGGAACCCGGTCGCGCTGCTTGCGCGTCAGGCGGATCATCACCTCGAGCGACTGCTCGAACTCCTCCATCGGCCGCATCTCGACGAGGCCACGGCGCACGAGGTCGTCGAACAGCGCCTCGCCGCGCTCGGAGCGCAGCACGGTGATGGTCCAGTCGAGGCAGGCGACGCCGCCGCAGGAGATGTCCGCGAGCTCGGCGGTGAAGTCGCCGCAGTGATGGCATTCGGGGCGGGCATACTCCTGCGCCTTGTGGAGGCTCATCTCGCTGACCTCGCCGTCCTTCTTGTAGACGAGGACCTTCCCCTTGACGTTGAACTTCTTCACGTCGCGCAGCGGGATGCCCATGCCCTGCTCGATCTTCTCGACCATGAGGCCCTGGTAGGTGAAGACCTCGGTGCACAAGAGCCCGACGGTGAAGTCGACGATCTCGCCGTAGCCCTTCAGGAACTTCCGCTGCCGCGCGACGTGCTGCTCCTTCTTGCGCGGCGTGTGGAGAAAAGCCGTGTCCGCCTGCTGGATCTTGCGCACCGGCGTCACCTGGCAGGGCACGCCGACGAAGCAGACCTTCTGCAGCCCCATCTCCGCGGCGTCGGCGAGTGCGAGGTCGTTCGGACAGTAGGTGTACCAGGAGCCGGCGCTGGCGATCGCCTCGTCGACCGTGGTCACCACGCGTGGCTTCGGGGCGGCCGGCGTGGCGTCGTCGGCGGCCGACACCACCGCCCCGTCGAAGAGCCCCTCGCGCAGGCCATGGGCGAGGATGGCCGTCACCACGCCGCCGTCCTGCGCGCGCCCGAGGATATCGGGGTCGGTGCAGCGCGCGGCGACGATCCGCCGGTAGCGCCCGAAGACGCCCTCGTAGACGCCGGGCGCCCGCGGATGCACCGCGTCGCGCAAGCCGAACTCGCGGATGCCGAGCCGCGGGCACACCTGCGCGCAGACGTCGCAGCCGATGCCCTCGCTGATGCCGCAGTAGTCGAACGCCGCCGACGCCTTCGCCACCTGCTTCGGCTTGCCCTCGACGTAGTCGATCACGTTGTGGGGACAGACGAGGACGCACGTCCCACACTCGCAGCAGCTCCCGAAGGCGACCACCTCGTTCATCATCTGCTTGAAGGTGACGTGTGCCACGATCCTCCTCTCGACGGCTTGCGCCGCTTCGCCTGTGCCTCGGTCGGCTCGTCGCGGCCCGCGAGCAGAAATACGGAGATACCGGTCAGCTCGGACAGGGCGCAAGCGAGGTCTGCGTCACCCACCTTGCCGCTACGCTTCGCGCGTCCGAGGGTCGCCGCTGAGACGCGGACTCCCCTGCCCCATACCGCCCGCATAGCTTCGCTCGGCCCGTTCAGCTGATCGATCGCCCGCGCGACCCAGTTCACCTCGGTCTGTGATTTCGCGTCGGCCATGGGGTCCCGTCTAGCCGAAACCACTGACGCGAGCAACATAGACCCACCCACTTGACGCTCAGAAATGACCGGCGTATAGGACCGGCTGTGACGAGCGACACGACGGCCGACGCTACGCCCGCCCGGTGGACTCCGGAGCGCATCCGCGCCCTGCGGCAGCGGTGCGGCTGGAGCCAGGAGGAGTTGGCGGTGCGGGTCGGTGCGCGGGCCGCGACGGTCGGGCGCTGGGAGCGCGGCGGCCAGCGGCCGCTGCGCGTCTACTGCTTGCGGCTCGCGGAGCTCGATGCCGCGTCGACGGGGGCTGAGGCGTGATCGCGCTCGACTGCCGCCGCGACCGCGGCCGCGATGCGGGCGTACCCATCGGCACGCGGGTGGCCGTCGTGGAACTGCTCCTCCGGCGGCACGGTGACCGCGACCAGGCGGGCCCCGGTCTGCTCCGCGGCCTCGCGCAGCCGGCGGCTGGCGACGCGATAGACGGGCGTCTCGCTCCCGTACGTGACGAACCAGGGCGTGGCGCCGGCGGCGCGGACCGCCTCGGCGATCGCGACCAGGTTGGCGACGGTCTCCGGGGCGCCATCCTCCACACGGCGCCGCCGCGGCCGTGCGTCGACGATCGCATCCCCGACGAGGAAGGTCTGCGGGCGGTCCGGGTCTACGGTCTCCGGTTGATCGTCGCGCAGGTACCACGCGAGGAGGTAGCCGAGGCGCACGGTGCGCAGGCGCGCCCACCACGGGCGTTCGATCCGGTCGTCGCCGGCGGCCCAGAAGTCGTTGACGCCCACGGTCACGAGGACATCCGTCGGCCGCTGCTCGGCGAGCAGCGCGGGCAGCAGGCTCCGCAAGCGCCCGCTCGTCGTCCCGGGGACTCCCCAGTTGACGACGGTGGCGTTCGAGAGCCGCGCGCCGAGCTGGTGCGGGTAGCTCGCCTCCCGGGGGAGGAACAGGCCGAACACGTTGCTGTCGCCCACGGCGAGCAGGCGTCGAGCGCCCACACCGCTCGCGCTCGGGGCCGGGCGGATGAGGACCGCCGCCCCCTGCAGCACGAGCTCGAGGGCCGCGAGTCCTACCATCAGGCCGATGACCAGCAGGCCGCCGCGCTCGATCAGTCGTCGCACGACGACGGGACTAGCATGCCGGTCGCGTCACAGACCAGCTCGCCGCGCTGGTACCACCGCTGCCCGCGCTGCCCGCGCACCTTCGCCTGCCGGCGCGCCTGCCGCCGGCCCCCGTTCACCCTCTGCCCCAGCTGCCTCCGCGCGGTTGGGCTGTCCGCCTGAAAGAGGCTCCCATGGAGAAGCAGCTCGTCGAGCACGTCGCCCCGCACAGCGTCCAGCTGAGCACCAACGCCAAGGGCAAGGTGCAGTGCGAGGTCAAGGTCTACGACGCGGACCCCGGGGTCGCCGCCGCGCGCGCACTGGAGGTGCTGGGCCTCCTGCGGAAGCAGCTCGGCGACCAGATGGCGGCGGGCTGACGATGGGCACCTACCCGAAGCCCGATCCCTCCCGCACCTACACCACGTCGCAGGTGCTCGCGATGGCGCGCGAGCGCATCGCCACGGCGGAAACGTACCGGCCCGGCGAGGCCGCCTACGACAGCCGGGGCGGGTCCGTCGCCCCGGAGTTGCCCGCCGCCGTCAAGTGGAGCGGATGGGGCGCGCTCGAGGCGCTCGCGCTCGGCGAGAAGTGCACGGCGGCGGTGCAGCTGCTCGACCAGACGTCCCGGGCGCTCTTCGAGGCCGAGTTCGTCGCGGTCGACGACACGCAGGGGCACGCCGCGGTGCTCGCCGTCTACGACGCTGCGATCGCGCGGGCGAAGGCAAAGGACCAGCCGACGAACGGTCGTCAGGGCGGGCTGCCCTTCGCCGGCCGTGATCAGCGGCCGCAGACGACCACCGCCGCGCCGGCGACTGGTCCCAGCAACGGCGGCGCCGTCGCCGTGCGCCCCGAGGCCGCGGTCTCCCGCGTCGAGCAGCTCTGCGGCATCGTGACGGACCTCAACGTCGCGCTCGATCGGCTGAACGAGCTGCGCGCGCACGCGAACGTGTGTTTCCCCGCCGCACGGCCCGATTTCATCGCGCCGTTCCACTCGCTCGCCATCCGCACCGTCGCGATCGATGCGACGCGCCTGCCCCGGGAGGCGATCCGCAAGCCCGGCGAGTCGGCGGACTTCTACTGCGAGAAGCAGTCGCGCGGCTGGGCGCTCACCAAGATCGCCCTGGACAAGTTCGCGGTCGCGCTCGGTGTCTCCTGGCACCCCCTCGCCACCGGCCGCGTCGATGATGAGAGCGAGCCGCTCTACTGCCGCTTCCGCGCGGTCGGCGTGTACCTCGCCTTCGACGGCCGCGAGCTCATGAACACACAGCACAAGACCGTCGACCTGCGACCGACGTCGGCACAGGCCGCCGGCTTGAAGGTGACGTGTGCCGTACTGCACCTCCCCGCCGGCCGCCCGGCGTCGTCGGCGGCGCGGGGCGTCCCGCGAGCCGACTACCGAGATACCGGTCAGCTCGGACGAGGCGCAAGCGACACCCCATGTGGCGCACCCGTGCCGCCGCGCACGGGCGGCGCGCGTCTACCGCCCGTGGCTCGCCGACCCGGCCGCCGCGCCGGCACGGAGCGAGGCGTCGTCGCGCTCGAGCGCCGCCGCCACGCCGTCGGCGATGCGGGCATAGCCGGCGGCCCGCGGGTGCCCGTCCGGGAACTGCTCTTCGGGCGGCACGGTAACCGCGATCACGCGGGTGCCGCTCTGCTGGGCGGCCTGGCGAAGCCACCTGCTCGCCACGCGGTAGACGGGCGTCTCGCTGCCGTAGGTGACGAACCACGGCGTGGCGCCGGCGGCGCGGATCGTCTCGGCGACGGCGACGAGATTGCGGATCGTGTCGGGGGCGCCGTCCTCGGCGCGGCGGCGGCGCGGCGTCGCATCGACGATCGCATCCCCGACGAAAAAAGGTCTGCGGGCGATCCGGGTCCACGGTCTCCGGACGATCTTCCCGCAGGTGCCACGCGATCAGGTAGCCGAGGCGCACGCTCCGCAGGCGCGCTCACCACGGGCGCTCGATCCGGTCTCCCCCGCCACCCAGAAAGTCGTTCACCCCGACGGTCACGAGCACGTCCGTCGGCCGGTGCTCTGCGAGGAGCGCGGGAAGGACGCGGAGCAGGCGCGCGCTCGCCGTGCCGGGGACGCCCCCGTTGATCACGGCGGCGCTCGCGAGGCGCTCGCCGAGCCGGTGCGGGTAGCTCTCGCCCCGCGGGACGAACAGATCGAAGACGTTGCTGTCGCCCACGGCGAGGACGCGCCGCGCGCCTTCACCGTGCGCGCTCACCGCGGACGCGCGAGGAGCGCCGCGCCCTGAAGCGCGAGCTCGAGGAGGAAGAGTCCGGCGACCAACCCACCGACCCGCAGGCTTCCGCGCTCGAGCGCTCCTCGCACGACGGCGGGGCTAGCATGGCGCTCGCTTCGAGGACCACCGCGCCCGGCCCTCCGGACACCCGACGATCTCGCCAACCCTGGCGCCCCGCGGACGAAGGCGCTAGACACCGCGGCAACCCCAACGACCCGGAGGTGTGCACGATGACCGTCCGCAGCCTCGTCCTCACCGCTTGTCTCAGCCTCGTCGTCGCCGCCGTGCCCGTGCGTGCCGACGAGGACGCCTCGTCGCACGCGAAGCACAAGACGCAGACCATCACGCTGGGCGAGGACCTCATCATCCCCTCGGACAGCACGATGAGCGCCGACGAAGTGCTCGTGTTCCAGAACCAGTCCTTCAATCTCCTCCGCGTCGCCTTCATCCCGCCGCCCGACCTGAAGGACAAGATCCGCTGCACCTGGGCGACGTCCGATCCCGGCAAGCGGCCGCCGTGGGGGCTCTTCCAGTTCGAGGGCGACCGTCTGGTCGGCCTCATCCCGCCGGGCCGCTTCGCGAGCGTGTGCTCGTTCGCCCCGGGCAGCTACGCGTTCCTGGTCCGCAAGGAGCTCGACTCGGTCGACGTCGTGACGGGGACGCTCGACATCAAGGGCACCCTCACGGTGAAGTAGCCGCCCATGCGCGTGCTCGCCGTCGCCGCGCTCGCGCTCCTCGTCGGCAGCGGCGCGGCGGCGGTCGCCGCGCCGTCCGACGCGGCGACCGCCGACCTGCTCGACCTGCCCGTGCGGCGCGGCGACGCCGCGCCCGTGCCCCTGCGCGACGTCGTCGGCGACGGCCGCGCCGTGGTGACGTTCTGGGCGTCCTACTGCGCCCCGTGCCGCGCCGAGGTCCCGACCCTCGACGTGGCCGCCAGGCGCTGGGCGGCGCGCGACGTGCGCATCATCGGCGTCGCCGTCGACCTCGGCGACGCCGCCGAGGTGGCGCGCGTCGCCGCCGACTGGGGCATCCACTACGACACGTACTGGATCCACCCCGGCGCGCAGGAGCGCGCCCAGCGGATCATGCCCGAGGGGCTGCCCACGAGCTTCGCCATCTGGAAGGACCGGATCGTGCGACACCCGAAGTACCTCGATCCCCCGGGCCTCGAGAAGCTGATCGTCGAGCACCTCGGCGTCGCCGCGCCCGAGTGACGGGCCACCGCCCGTGGCCGTCTCCTCCGATCTCCTGAAGGACGTCGTCGCGCCGCTGCGCGACGCGCTCGAGCCGCTGCTGCGCGCCCCGGTGCCGGCACCGGCGGCACCGATGGTCGGGCACCTGCTCGACCTGGGCGGGCTGGCGGCGCTCGCCGCCGTGCTCGCCGGGATCGGGCTCGGGGTCCGGCGGCTGGGCGAGCGCTCGGCCGCCGTCGGCCTCGCGATGCGCGCCGGCTGCGCCGTGCTCGCCGTCGGCTTCGCCGCCTGGCTGGTGCGCAACCCGAGCCCCGGCTTCGAAGGCCTCTTCACGCGCTGGGATCACCTCGCCCTCGCGGCCTTCGGCGGCCTCGCGCTCGAGGGGGCGCCAGGGTGGATCCGCAAGGCCGGGCTCGTCGCCGTGAGCCTCGGCGTGCTCCTCCAGTACGCCGGCGCCCACGCCGTGCTCGGCGTCGGCGGCGCCTGTCTCGCCGGTGCGCTGCTCGTGCGCGGACCGCTGCGGTCCCGGCCCTGGGTGCTGGTCGCGGTGCAGGCGGCCCTGTTCGTCGGGGTGTACGTCTGGGGCCTCCGGATGCGGACCGGCAGCGGCGGCTTCGCCGCGCTCCAGGTCCAGGGCCTGCTGGCGTTCGCGGCGCTGCGCCAGGCGAGCTTCCTCGTCGAGGCCGTGCGCGCGCCGCGACGGCTCGTCGATTGGGCGGCCTACCTGACGTTCTACCCCGGCGCCTTCGGCCTCTTCGGCGCGCCGGAGGTGTACGCCGAGTTCTCGCGCCGCAACCTCGCCCGCGACGCCGCCCCGGATCCGCGCCGGGCCGTACGCCGCGTCGCGCTCGGCGCCGCCCAGACCTGGCTGGCGCTCGCCATCCCGGTCTCCGTCGACGACGTCCTCGCCGCCGGCGGTCCGCTCCTCGCCTGGCCCACCGCGATCGCTCTCTTTCTGCGTACGGCGCTCGCCGTGATGGGCGGCTGGGCGCTCATCGATGGCGTCGCGCTCTTCTTCGGCGTCCAGCTGCGCGCCAACTTCCGCGGCCTCCTCGGCTGCCAGAACCCGTCGGAGCTGTGGTGGGCATGGCGCGGCACGCTGACCAACTGGCTCGTCCAGCACGTGTACGCCCCGCTCGGCGCACGTCGTCACGCGGTGCGCAACATCGCCGCGGCCTTCGCCGTGAGCTTCCTGTGGCACATCGCCGGCCTGCCGTTCGTGAGCGGCGACTTCACCCTCGTCCAGGTGCTGCCGATCGCACTCTGGGCGGCGATCAACGGACTCGGCGTCGTGCTCCACGTCACGCTGCCGCCCACGCCCGACGGCGGCGTCGCGGGGCACACCGTGCGCACCGTCCTCATGTGGGCCCTGGGCGCCCTGACGCCCATCCTGCTCCACTTCCAGGGCCCCGCCTTCGCGCGCTTCCCGGAGGTCTTCCCCGCGCTCCTCGGGCTGCCGCGCTGACGTCGACCCGCCGCGGGTCCCATGTTAATCCCCGCCGCGCATGGACGATCCGCGCGCGGCCCGGCTCCTCGACTTCGTCCGCCAGTACCTGGCGGGCGACCGCGCCGCTGCGGTGACCGCCGATACCCCGCTCCTCAGCGAGCGCATCCTCGACTCGATGGGGATCACGCTGCTCGCGACCTTCGTCGAGGAGCAGTTCGGCGTACCGTTCGACGGCACCGAGCTGCGTGCCGGCCGCATGGAGAGCGTGCGCGCGCTGGTCGCACACCTCGATCGGCTGTGAGCGTCCCTCAGCCGGCGCGCAGCTGCTTCTCGGCCTGCGCGACCGCGATCAGGCGCCCGTCGCTCTGCCGGCGCACCCGGTGGTGCACGAGCAGCCGCTGGGGTCCGACGGCGTAGGCGTCGACCTCGACGCCGAGGGTGTCCGAGGCACGGCAGTTGCCGTAGAAGCCGATCCGCCGACGCACGGTGGCGCGCCCGTCCAACGCCCCGGCAGCGTACGTGCCGCTCGCGAGCAGCGCCGCCCGCTCGGCGGCGTCGAGGAAGGCGACGTAGTTCGCGAAGTAGAGCAGGCCGACGCCGTTGAGGTCGCGGTCGGGGTTGATCGGCAGGGTGACGGTGAAGCCGGACATGCCGAGCGGTCGCGCGTCCGTGGGGGGCGGCGCGAACGTGCCCCGCGCCTGTGCCTCGCGGGTGGCGCGATACGACTCGGGCTGGGTCGGCAAGCTCGGGATGGCGTCCAGTCGGGCGTTGGCCGGGGTGGCGATGCGGAGATCGTCGGGCCCGCCGCCGAGCGCCACGAGCACGTTCGACAGCCGCACGCGCGGCGCGCTGGGCAGCGGCGCGGCCGGCGTGCCCGGCGAGACCAGGAGGTGGTCGACCTCGAGCATGGTCGTTCCGAAGCGGCCGAGCGACGAGAGCACGTCGAGGTCGTCGTCGGGCCCGAACGCGCGCAGCCCCGCCTCGGGCAGGCCGTCGATCTCGACGTAGTAGATGCTCGCGTAGACCTCGCGTCCCTCGCCGTCGCGGAGCCGGGATGCCGGTGTGCCGACGAGGCGCCCGATCTCGCTCCATTGGAGATCCTGCACGTGGGCGAGCAGCGCGATCTCCGACATCGCCCCCGCGATCGTGTGCGGCATCCCGAGGTGCCACGGGCTGCGGGAGACGTACATCGTCAGGCGCCGATCCCGAGGCGCGCCGCCGCCAGGTGGAGTCCGGCGATGGTCTTGCCGTCGACGATCTCGCCGCGCCGCACGCGCGCGAGCGCGTCGGCGAACGGGACGCGCGCCACCTCGGCGATGTCCTCGTCCTCGCCCCGCTCGGCCGCCTCCTCGCGCAGGTGCAAGGCGAGGAACAGATGGATGCGCTCATCGGTGAAGCCCGGGGTGGTGAGGATGCTGCCGAGCGGGGTCATCTCGCCGGCGACGAGGCCGGTCTCCTCGCGCAGCTCGCGAACCGCGCAGGACTCGGGCGCCTCGCCCTCGTGGTCGAGCACCCCGGCCGGCAGCTCCCAGAGGTAGCCACCGGCGGCGTGGCGGTACTGGTGGATCAGGACGACGGCGTCGGCGGCGTCGACCGCCACCACCGCCGAGGCGCCGGGATGCCGGATGACCTCGAGCGCGACGCGGGCCCCGTTCGGCAGCGTGACGTCCTCGATGCCGAGGTCGACGATGCGACCCTGATAGATCGGCCGGCGCACGCCGCCGGGTCTAGCGGCTCGCCGGGTGGAAAAAAAGAGGCGCTTCGACTACGCGAAACGCATGAACCGACGCGACCAGATCGCCCTCACGCCCGACGAGCAGACCCGGTACCTCGCCGAATCGCACACCATCATCCTCGTCAGCAACGACAAGCACGGCTACCCGCACCCGCTGGCGATGTGGTTCGTCGTCGACCCGGACGGCTCGGTGGTGATGACGACCTTCCAGAAGTCGCAGAAGGTGCTGAACCTGCGCCGCGACCCGCGCTGCGCGCTGCTGATCGAGAGCGGCCGCACCTACCCCGAGCTGAAGGGCCTCATGATCCGCGGCCGCGCCGAGATCGACGCCGATACCGAGAAGGTCCTCGACGTCCTCATGCGCGTCAACGAGAAGTACACCCAGGGCCCCGCCGAGGGCTTCCGCGAGGCCGTGCGCGGCCAGGCCGCGAAGCGCTGCGTGATCCGCATCCGCCCCGAGCGCGTCGCCAGCTGGGACCACAAGAAGCTCGGCGCCGGGGTGTACTGACGGGCTAGAGGAAGTTCGCGATCGAGGCCAGGTTCTCCACCCACTCGTCAGGGAGCAGCGCCAGCTCGCCGCCGAACTGCTTGCAGTAGAGCACCAGCTTCGCCGTCTCCTCGAGCATCATCGCGCGCGTGGCGGCGTCGCGCATGGTCTTCCCGACGGCCATGAGGCCGTGACACTGGAGGATGGCGCCGCGGCTCAGCTTGAGCGCCTCCTCGACCGCGTCGGCCAGCTCCTTCGAGCCCGGCATCGACCAGGGGACGATCTGGGTATCGGCGAGGAAGACCGCGTCGGTGTTGATGGGCGGGAACCTCTGGTTCGTGATGCCGAACGCGGTCGCCGCGGGGCTGTGGGTGTGCACCGCCGCCAACGAGTCCGGCCGCGCGCGGTACGACTGCCAATGCATCTGGAACTCGATCGACGGCTTGCCGCTGCCGGCGACGACGGCGCCGTCGCCGGTGATGCACAGCAGCGAGTCCTCCGTGAGCGTGCCCTTGTAGAGCTGGCTCGGTGTGATCCAGAGCTTGTCCTCGTCGGTCCCGCGGGCGCTGATGTTGCCGCCGGTGGGGGTGAGGTGTCCCATCGCGAACAGGTCGCCGGCGATCTCGACGATCTGCCGTCGCGCCTCGGCGTCGGTCTGCATGACGGACGATTCCCCTTCCGCTCAGATGCCGCCGCGGAGCACGCGCCCCGGCCGGCGGCCGTTCGGCACGCCGCGCTCGACGACGGGCATGCCGTTGACGAAGACCCACTCGACGCCGTCGGCCCCCTGGAGGAGACGCCGCTGGCGCTGCGGCAGGTCGTGCACCATCTCGGTCTTGCGCGTCCCGACGCGGGCCGGGTCGAAGAGCACGAGGTCGGCCGCGTGTCCGGGGGCGAGGCGGCCCCGGGCGCGCAGGCCGTAGCGGTCGGCCGGGACGCTGGTCACGAGCCGCACCGCCTCCTCGAGCCCGAAGCGGCCGCGCTCGCGCACCCAGTGGCCGAGCAGCCAGGTGGTGAAGCCCTGGTCGCACAGCGTGTCCATGTGCGCGCCGGCGTCGGACAGGGCGATGACGCCGGCGGGATGGCGCATCATCATCGCCATCACGTCCTCGTCGACGTTCAGCACGAGGGCGCCCCACTGGCCCTCGAGGTCGTCGTCGAGCACCGTGTCGCAGAAGGCGTCGACGGGATCCCCGCCACGGAGGGCCGCGATCTCGACGACGCTGCGATCCTGCCAGCGGCCCGTACGCTCCGAGCCGGGCAGTCGCAGCACGAGCCGCTCCCACGTCGCCGCCAGCGCGATCTTGTAGCCCGCCGACATGGCGCGCAGCTCGTCGCGGAAGGCCGGATCGGCGAAGAGGCGGCGGCGCGCGGCGCGCGGCTGCGCCATGAACGGCTTCCAGAAGGGGTTGTTGTCGAGGCCGAAGCCCGGCGTCGCGAAATCGAAGCGCAGCTCGAGCGGCCGGCAGCCGACCTGCGGAATCACCGCCGTCCCCTCCGCCTGCAGCCGGGCGACCTCGGCGAGGCATTGCGCCTCGTAACCGTCGACGAACGGGTTCTGGAACAGCGGCGCGAAGACCACCGGGCCGCCGCTCAGACGGGCGAGGTCGGCGAAGCGCGCGACCTCGGCCAGCCGCTCCTCCGTCGTCCCCATCACGGTCGTCACCGGCGCGACCTCGATCACGCCCCCCCCGCTCGCCCGCAGCGCGCCGGCCATCGCGTCGAGCTCGGCGGCGGCGGCCAGGCGGCTCGGTGCGGGCTTGCCGTCGTCGGCGAAGAAGTGCGTCGGCGAGATCGACGTCGACCAGCCGATGGCGCCGGCGTCCATCGCCTCGCGCACGAGCCGGGCCATCGCCTCGCACTCGGCCGGCGTGGCGGCACGCTCCACGGCGTCCGCGCCCATCACCTCGACGCGCATGGCCGAATGGCCGACGAAGGACGCCACGTTGACGCCCACCCCCTGCGCGTCGAGCGCCGCGAGGTACGACGGGTAGTCGTCCCACGACCACGGCAGGCCGGCGCGCAGGGTGTCGAGGGGCATGCCCTCGACGAACGAGAGCAGCCGCATCAGCGTCTCGCGGTGCTCGGGCCGACACGGCGCGACGGTGAAGCCGCAGTTGCCGATCACGACCGTGGTGACGCCGTGCCACGGCGACGGGCTGGCCGTGGCGTCCCAGAAAAGCTGGCAGTCGTAGTGCGTGTGCAGGTCGATGAAGCCGGGCGCGAGCACGAGGCCGTCGGCGGCGAGCTCGCGGTCGCCGCAAGCGGCGCCCGCGCCCATCGCGGCGATGCGGCCGTCGTCGATCGCGAGATCGCCGCGCTGCGCCGGGGCGCCGGTGCCGTCGACGAGGAGCGCGTCGCGGATCACGAGATCGGCCATCACCGGCGTATTAGCTCGATCGACCGATCGCCGCCAAGGATCGCGGCGACGTGTCGCTCCGTCCCTTGCCTGGACGAGCGGAGCAGGCCGCTGCCCGTGGCGACTGCGCGCGCGTGGTCGATGCAGTCTAGGCGCCGGGCTCGTCGATCGCCGGCTCGGCCGCCGGCTCGACCGGCGCTTCGGGCGCCGCCGCCGGCGGGCGTCCGACGATGCGCCCCACCGCAACGCCCACCCGATGGAGCTCACGCATGAGCGGTCCCAGCGAGGCCGTCTCCCCCGAGGTCCCGCGCGCCGCCGCCAGCACGCCGTCGATCGCGACGACCACCCGATCCGCCCCCGCCAGGCTCGCGCTCTCGCGCAGCTCGACGAGGCCGGAACCGACCGCGGCCGTCGAGGCCGGGCCGCCGGCGAGGGCCGCCTCGAGCTCGACGAGGCGACCGGCGACGAGGTCGGCGAAGCCGCGCAGCAGGCCGCGATAGGCCGTCTCGTCCACTCCCAGGGCGACCTGGACCTGCTGGCGAGGCCGCAAGGTAGGCGCCTCCGTGCGGAGTACCTCCCGGACCTGCTGAACGATTTGGGGAACGTTGAACGGCTTCACCGCCATGTGCCGTACCCCGAGCATCGCCACCCGCGTCACCAGCTCCGCGCTCGCGCGGGCGGTCGCCACCAGGATGGGCAAGGTCTTCCACTCCGCCCGCGCGCGAATCAGCGTGATGAGCTCAAGGCCGTCGAGCTGCGGCATCTGAATGTCGGTGATCAAAAGTTCGACGTCCGGCGCGCGCTCCAGGACCTCGAGCGCGGCGCGCCCGTCCGCCGCATGTAGGACGTCCCAACCCTGCCTGGACAGATGGGTTTCGAGCACCGTCGCACTCAGCGGATTGTCTTCGACCACCAGTATGCTCATGCGATCTGCTTCCCCTTCAGCAAGGGCAATGCCATATTCGTAGACGGGAATCGGATTCGCTGCCATGCGCTCCGCGCGGGTTGACCCGGTCGCTGCGGCTGGTAGGAAGCACCGCCCATGCCTTCCGCCGTCACACACGGCGTCCGTGTGACCGTCGAATCGACGTACCTCCCCGAGCGTTCCGACCCGGGAGAGAATACGTATGCGTTCTCGTATACGGTGACGATCGCGAACGAGGACGCCCCCCGGGTACAGCTCCGCCGCCGCCACTGGGTCATCACCGACGGCAACGGCGCTGTGCAGGAGGTCGAGGGCCCCGGGGTCGTCGGCCAGCAGCCGATCCTCGATCGCGGCGAGGAGCACCGCTACACCAGCGGCGCCGTCATCCCGACCCCCTTCGGCACCATGGAAGGTAGCTACGAGATGCACGAGTCCGGCGGCCGCGTCTTCCAGGCCACGATCCCCCGCTTCCAGCTCCAGGTCCCCGGCATCCTCCACTGACCGGGTTTGACCCCCCGACCAGCCTGCGATTTAAGCGCGGCGCGCCCTCGTAGCTCAGTGGATAGAGCACCTGCCTCCTAAGCAGGGGGTCGCAGGTTCGATTCCTGCCGGGGGCATGCTGAATCTGTAACGATTTCGCGCCCCACGCGTCGGCTTAGGAGTCCCCGTCCGGCCTCAGGTCACAAACAGGTCACAAAGAAATGGGACCGGCGGCGTGTCTAATGAATCGGTCAGGATCTGCCGCGGCCCTGGGAGCATCGCTTAGCCGTGCTCCGCGTCCTGCCAATCGGCGTCGTCGAGCACGTCGCTGGCGTCGCCGGTCTGGGCCGGCAACCAGCTCCCGTAGCAGTTCACGGTCAGCGCGAAGTCTTCGTGCCCGAGCTGCCGCTGCACCCACTCCAGGCTCTTACCCGCCTGAACGTTCAACGACGCGAACGAATGCCTGCACGAGTGCGGCGAGAAGTGCACCGGGAACCGCGCGTCCGGGGACACGCCGGCCTCCGCGTCCTGCCGATGCAGTGCCCGGAGCACGCGCCGCATCACGCGCCGGACGTTGTGCGGGTCGAGCGTCCCTGCCGGATTGAACGTCTCGTCCGGCAGTAGCGTGCACTCCGGCGGCTCGGTCTCGGCGTAGAACACCCACTCGGGCAGCCGCCGCCAGCCGTGGGCGAGCTTGTCGGCCTTGCGCTGCGTCTCGATCGACCGGCGCAGCACGGCCGCCGCCTGCGCCGTCACCTGGACGTCGCGCACGCTGCTCGGCGTCTTCGGGGCTTTGATCCGCCCGTCGGATAGCTCGCGCTCGACGTGCACCGCGCGGAAGTCCGGCGCCACGTCGTGCACCCGCAGCGCCAGCGCTTCGCCGATGCGCAGCCCCGTGCGGGCCAGGAACAGGAAGAGCGGGTAGAACCGCGGGGTCCACTGCTGCGCGCCGGCCAGGAAGCGCCGAAGCTGGCCGGCCGTCATCGCCCGCTTCTTGATCGCGTGCTGCCGCGCCTTCGTCTCGATCTCCAGTTTCAGGCGGCGCCCGAGCTTCGCGAAGGGGTTGTGGTCGAGCAGCCCGTCCTCGACGGCCTCGCTGCCGACGTAGCGCAGGACCGAGTACATGATCCGCACCGAGGCCCCCGCCCGCTTCGCCCGCTGTGCGATCGGCTGCCCTTCGGCGTCGAGGACGAGCTTCCCGTGGACGCGGCGCCACACGGGTTCGGCCTTCTTGGTCGCGAGCAGCGCCTTCGCGTCGGCCCGCGTGATGTCGACGAGCCGTCGGCGCGCGAAGGTCGGCAGCAGATGCAGCGCACACGTCGTCGCGAAGGACTCGATGGTGCGCGGCTGTCCCTGGTGCCGCTGCGTGAGCAAGGTCACGTAGTCGGCGAACGTGATGGCGCGCGAGACGGCCACCGGCCCGTGCCGGACCCCCTTCCGCCAGCGCGCGTCGGCCGCGCAGGCGTCGTCCTCCGTCGCGTAGAACCGTTGGTGCCGCCGCTTCGTACCGTCGGCCAGCACCTCCGTCACGTCGTGGACCCACGGCTTCTTTCGCCGCCGTGGGGCCGTGCTCTTGTAGACGGCCATGCCGTCACCTCCCCTTGCTGCGCCGAGTCCGGCGCGGTTGGGCCAGGAACGGGCGTCGGGCCTCGCCCCTGGCGGTCATCGGGTTGTCCCTCGTCATCGCGCGACCCGCCCGGCCGCACCCTGGCGCTGCACGAAGTCGCGGAGGTCGCCGCGCCGCACGCGCTTGTACTTCCCGCCCACGGGCGTCTCCCGCAGGTCCCCGCGCCGCCGCAGGTCCGCGACGTGGCTCGTCGGGACGCTCAGCAAGCGCGCCACCGCGGTGTCGTCGAGCAGCTCGTCGTCATCGCCGGCCAGCGCGGCGGTTGCCTGAACGCTGCGCAGCCGCCGGTGCACCGCGCGTTCCAGCACCGCCAGCCGCCCGTGCTCGGCGCTGGCCCGATCGAGCACGCTGGGCAAGCACGCGGCGTCGAGCCGGTCGACCAGCTCCGGGTTCGCCTTCAGGGCTTCAAGATCGGCACTCATCGCGGCCTCCTCCTCACAACATTTGACCGGGCACGTGTCACGCGGGCATCGTGCCGGCTTGGGGGTTGCGCCGTCGGGGCGCGCAGCTTGGCGGCCTCGTTGACGAGGTCTCGCACCGTGTCGCCACGCAAGAGCCGGTGGCGGCGCAAGGCCGCAGCGACCCGCTCCACAGCAGACCAGTGCCGGCGAAGAACGGTTCGGCCGCGCCGCCTGGCCCGCTCGAATTCGAGCCACTCGAAGCACTCAAGGACAAGCTGCTGGGGCCGCCCCGTGGCCCACTGCCATTGGCGGATCTGCGCCACGTTCGAGGGCCGCCCCGTAAGGACGCGCACGGCGGGCAGGGCGCCGAGAAAGTCGTTGTCGTCGCCAGCGTCACCGTAGTGGCGGAATCGGCGCTTCGTGGCGACGTGTTCAGCGACGCCACCGCAGAGCCGTCGGACGACCTCGCGCCGGAGGAAGTGCGCCACCTCGTCGGTCAGTCGGGCGCCATCGTCGGCGGCGTGCAGGTAGTCGTCTTCTCGACGGCGATGCTCGTACCAGGCTCGCGTGAGACCGGTGCCATCGTCGTCCAGGCACACGAACTCAAGCGGGACGCCGAGGACGATGTCGGCCACGGCGTGGCCGGATTCATGGATGGCGCCCAGTGCGAGCGCATCGAAGTAGGGCATCAGCCTTCCTCCCCGGGCTCGCGGCACGGCGTTTCCGTCGCCGATCCCGTAGAAACCGTCTCAACGACCTGACGACCTGACAAGCCTAGAGCCCCTTGCACTTCATGCGTCAGGACGTGGTTTCCGCCCGCACCAAGTCCTGACGCCTCAAACCCTTGCGGCACAACGGTTGTCACGTTGTCAGATCGTTCTGCGAGATATCGAGCGAAGGCGTCGCTGAACTGCGTTCGCTCGTAGCCCGAACCGTGCTCCGTCCCCACCCGAATGGACTTGGGGGCGATGTCGTAGGGCTTGAGCAACCTCGACAGCTTGTACCCCGGCCCGCGGATGTTCCGGCGGTCCACGTCCTGGCCCCACCACGAGCCCCAGGGCTCGCCCTCCCGCCCGATCAGCCCGTCCAACAACTCGACGCTGAACAGGCGATCGGTCTTCCGCGCCGCGAAGATCGCCGCGACGGCGGCGAGGAGCTGGACGCCAGTCGACTCGACGTCCGGCGCCGCGCCGTTGAGGTCCACGGCCGCCGCCCGCGCCCGACTCGGCCAGTCCCCGCCGGCCAGCTCGGCGACGGCCACCAGCGGCTCCCACACCTCGGCGGCGCGGTCGCCCAGCACCTCCGGCATGACGACGTTGCCCATCATCGCCCGCAAGGGCTCCACGGCCGTCGCCGCCCACGCCTCCAGCGCCGTGTGGATGGCGGCGCCCTGGGGCGTCACGTCCCGCAGGCGGAACCGGGCGACGGCCTCGCCCTTCTTGCGGCGGGACAGGACGATCGGGATGGACCGATCGGCCACCGTGTCGGGCAACGTGCCGATGCCGGCGAGCACCTTCGGACAGAACGTGTGGAACGACGCGAGCCGGTCCTTGTCCTTGCCGACGCACCGATCGACCGTAACGCCGCGGCGATACCCGCTGTTGAGCACCGCGCGCAGCCCCTCCGTGCGCTCCGACGCCGGGCCCTTGAAGATCGCGTCCACCTCGTCGAGCAGGAGCGTCGGCGTGTCGCGCTCGATCTTCCGAAACAGCACGGCCTCGGTCGGCTGGATCGCATGCCAGCGGCGCGGCACCAGCTCGCCGAGCACTTCGAGGAGTCGCGTCTTGCCCGAGCGTTTCTCCGCGCTGCGGACGTTCAGGTACGGGCTCACGTCGAAGGCGTCGAGCACGAAGCAGTGGGCCACCCACAGCGCGACGGCCGTGCGCTCGGCGGCGCCCATGACGACGTACATCGCGACCAGGTCGTCGATCGCGTCGAGGAGCGGCGCGACGTGGACCGACGGGTCAGCTTGCGCTACGGTAGCGGCGGTCATCATCCTGGATCCTTGAGACAGCGCCCGCCCTCGTCCGGCGGGCGTTGTCGTTTTCGGCGTTGACCTTGCGGATGGCGGCCCGCACGCGGCGCAGCCGCGCGAGAAGCCACCAACGATCGACGTCGTGACGGTCGACGGCGGCGAGCGCGACCACGACGCGGCACAACTCGTGCTCCAAGTCGTCGAGGCTCATGCCGTCGAGGTCCGCGTGCACGAGGCGCGCGTCGTCCTCGTCCGAGCGCCCCTCGACGGGCACCGTGTACGCCGTCACGGCGTCGCCTCGCGCTTCATCGGCGGCGTCACGGCCGCGTTGCCGTGCGGACGGTTGCGAATCCACTCGTCGAGGGCAGCGACCGTCCAGCCAACGGTGCGCGGCCCAAGGATGATCGGGGCCGGGAAGCTGCCGTTGTCGCGCCAGCGCTGGAGCGTCTGGCGGCAGATCCCGAGCCGGTTGCAGACGTCACGGATGCGGAGCACCGTGCTGCTGTTGCTCTCGTCGGTTGCCATGCGACGAGATGGTGTGTGGATGGGTGCCGGAGGTCGAGAGCGACGATCCGGAAAGTGGTGGTCACAAAATGAGAAAAATGGTGGTCGATAATTCCGACGCCGCCGTGACGGCGCTCCTCACGGCCGCGACCACGCGCCGGCGCCTGCGCTGGGCGCTCGCAAGCCTCCTTTCCGACGCCGCCGTGACGCTCGTCCCGAACGATCCGCACGACGCCGCCGAGCTGGCCGAGATCGCTGGCGAACGCGCGTCCGCCGAGTGGAGCACCGTGCAGCTCCTCGCGCGCGACGAGAGCCTGCGCCGCCGGCTGCGCGAGTGTCCCGCCTGCGGAGCGATCTTCCTTCAGCCCCGCACCGGCGGCCGTGGGCGCCCGCCCGAGTCGTGCTCGGCGGACTGCGGGCGCCGTGCCCGCCGCGAGCGCAAGACGGCCGCGATGCAGGCGAAGCGCGGCGGTCCGTCCCATCCTCGCCGCGCCACCGTCGTCTTCGTCGCGCCGGGCGAGCCTGACCCGCCGGCCCCGACCCGCGCGCCGGGGGGCGACTGGCGCACGGCTCGCGAAGCGCCGCCCCTGCACGTCGTCGAGTGGGACATCGGCGGCGACGCCGACGAGGACGCGCTGCCGTTCTAGTGGTACGAGCGCTGCCGCCCCGCCGTCACGCCCGCAGGCGCGAGCGCCGCGCCCGCGTCGCCCGTCCGACCCGCCGTCGGAGCGCCTGCGCCTCGACGGCGAGCCCATCGCACAGATTCAGGAACGCGAACGGCCACGCGCGGCTCTCCGAGTGGATCCACCGGAGCGCCGCCCGATCGCCCCGGGCCGCATCTTCGACCGCCTGGCCGAGCACCGCCCGGGCGAGCGCCCGTTCGGGGCTATCGGCGCGGCCCGCCACGAGCTGCACCGGCAGCACGGCTTCCGCGCTGAACGCCGCCGCCTCGCCCGTCACGCGAACTCTTCGATCGCGTACGCCGAACTGACGCTCTGCCCGGCCGCGATCGGCGCGAAGATCACGGACACGGCGTCACCCGCAGTAGCCGTTCGTCGCGAGGAGCGCCGCGGCCTCCTGCGCCTTCGTCCGCGCGGCGCGCACCGCCTCGTCGGCGTCCGTGTGGGTACAGGCGGCGTCGAGGAACCGCAGCGCCTCGGTCAGCTTGCCGTGGGCGTCCACCGCGTTCTGGTCATACCGCATGGGTCGTGTCCTCCGTCGTTTCGTCGAACTTCGCGAGCGCGATGCGTGCCTGCCGCAGCTCCTCCGCGAGCGTCTGGCGGGCCGGGCGCGGCAAGGTGCAGGTCGCGCCGGTCAACGTGTCGAGCGCGGCGCGCAGGTGCGGATCGCGCGGCATCAGCCCATCATCCGCGGCACGCCGGTCGCGCCGCCGCCCGGCAGGCGAGGGGCGAGCCCGACGCTGTACCCACGCGGATCCGGACGACGCAGCTCCGGCGGCAGCGCCGTGGCGCGCTCGGGGTACTGGCGCTCGATGCACCGCACGATGCACTCGCGCCCGGCGCGGTCGTCCCACGTGACGCCGAGCTCGTCGGCGAAGCGCTGCACGAGGTCGCGCACCTCGGGCGGCACGACCGGCGCCCGCTCGCTGTAGCGCGTCTGCACCGTACCCGGCGGCCCCTCACGCCGCTTCCGGCGGGCACGCTTCTCGGCGAGCAGCGACGCCGGCATCAGGGCTTCGTACTCGGCCAGCTCGTTCAGCATCCCGAGCGCCTGCGCCCGGTCCTTCGGATCGCTCGCGTTCAGGCCGTTCTCGCGGCAGATGACGCGCACGGCCTCGCGAAGCTGCACCTCCTCGGCCAGCCGCACGTCCAGCTCCGGATGCTCGTGCAGCGCGACCGCGAAGGCGCGGCGCCAACAGGCGGAGGAGCTGCGGGGCCAGTGGTGCTTATCCATGATCTGCTCGGCGTAGCCGTCGAGCGCGCGCTGCGCGGCCTCGGCATCGAAACGCAAGGGCATGTCGTCCTCCTTCGGACGGTAGTCGGTGAAGGTGAGCCCGCCGAGCGGCACGGTGCGCAGCTCGCGGGCGGCCAGGATGCGGGCGAGGTCGTCGAGCGTCGCGGCGGTCGGCAGCGCGGCGCCCACGAGCGTCACGCCCGCGAGCACCTTGCCGCGCACGCCGCTCTGCACGTTCGTCTCCGCGGTCGTCTCTTCCCAGTGCGGATAGAACCCGGCGCGAACGGCCTCGTAGGCGCCGGCGCGGAGCACGTCCGCGACCAGGCGCGGCGCCCCGGTGATTGTCGCCACGAGCGTGTCGCCCAGGCGGCGCAGCGCGGACACCCAGCCCAGAGCAGGCTGGCCGTCGGGCTGGTCGATGATCGCGCCCGGCACGGTCAACGGCGGTTGAATCACGCCGCGCAACCGCTCGAAGCGATCGACGATCGCGGCCAGCTCCTCCGGCGTGCCGCTGGCGATGCGGAGATCGATCACGAGAGCCCCCACGCGGGGCGGTCCCAGGTGCCTTCGGAGAGGTCGACGCACGCGCGCTCCAGCTCGCGCCACCAGAAGCGGCCCGCGGCCGTGTGCTCGGCGACGTAGAGGCGGCGCCGCAGCTCCTCGCTCGCCATGAGCGCGACGTCGGGCCGGAAGCTCGGCGGGACGGCGACGGCCTCGGCCAGCTCGCCGAGCCGGCGCCATGCGGTCGCGATCCACGCGCCGCAGGGCGAGAGCGTCACGGCAGCTCCCGGAGCCGCGCCGGGCGCACCGGAGGGTCGAGCGTCAGGTGCGACGGATTGCAGCACGTCGCATCGGCGCACAGGTGCTTCACGATGCAGCCGAGCGGGACGCCACCGTGGACGAGCAGCCACGCCACGCGCGGCGCCGGCACCTCGCGCGAGCCGTCGATCTTGAAGCGCGCCGTCCCGTGCAGGTTCGTCGATGCCACCCACGGCCAGCACGCCCGCAGGTCGCCGCGCCGCACGTAGCGCCAGAAGCGCGCGGCGAGCGCCCGGCGGCGCTCCACGTCCGGCACGAGCGCCACGACCAGCGCCGGCTCCGAAACGGCACGGCGATGGCGGCGCGGCCCACTCCCGTCCGGCACGAGGGCGCGCGGCTCGATCGCAGCGGGAGCGACGACGGTGCAGGCGGTGTCCATCCACCGTCGTGGTTACGTGGATGGGCAAAGGTGGTCACGCCTCAGGGCGGGTCGCCGTGTGCCACCCAGCTCGGCAACGTCGCCAGGTGCTCGCGCATCGTCTCGGTCGCGTCGTCGGTGCCGTGGTGGCGGACCAGCTCGGGGAGCGCCCGACCCTCGTCGGCGAAGGCGACGGCGCGGACCATGGCACCCGCGACCGCGTTGCACAGGTCGTCGTGCCCGCCCGGCGGATGGTCGACGACGTCCCGGCCTCCGGCGCGGCGGCGCCGTTCGAGCTGCGCGAACTGTGTGCGCATTCGCGGCAGGTCCAACAGCTCGCACTGTCTGCCCGTGAGCAACGGCAACGCCGCGAGGTACAGCGACGAGCGCGGCTCCGCGTCTTGCAGGACGTGCACGCCGTGCCGGGCGATGGCCTCGGAGACCCATGCACCGGCGTAGCCATCGCTCTGCGCCACCTCGATCCGGTACCCGCGCAGGAAGGTGGCCGCCTCTTCGGCCACGGCCAGCGGATCGAAGGGCGGTCGCCACTCGCGCACGGCGTCGACCAGCACGAAGGGCGGTCCGCTGCCGCGCAGCTCGGCATGCGCCACGCAGGCCGTGAAACTATCGCGCCCGCTGCCCGCCGCGGCATCGAGAAAGCCCACGTAGGCCACGCCGTCGATCGGCGGGCGCTCCGTCACGCCGTTGGCCGTGCAGGCGTCGAGCACGTCGGCCGAGCAGTAGCTTTCGAGGTCGGCTCTGAAACAGGCATCCCATTCGGCCGCCGCCGCCTCCGGGTCGTCTTCCCGCGCTTCGGCGATCAGCTCCGCATCGAGCCCGGGGTGCATCGTGGTCGACGGCGCCTGCCACACCAGCACCGACCCGTCCTGCGCCCAGTGCTTCCGGTACTTCGTCCAGAGCAACCCGCGACGCGCCCACGGCGACGAGAGCCCGAGCATGAGCCCGCCGGTCGTGGCCAACGCGGGCTTCAGCGCCCGGTACAGCTCGACGTCGGGCAGCGCGCTCGCCTCGTCGCGGAGAAACGCGCACTCGTCCAGCACCGCGGCGAGCAGCGTCACGCCACGGACGGCCCGATAGTTGCTGCTCTTCACCTCGATCCGCACCCGGCGCCGCAGCTCGATGCTCTCGGCCGTCTCGTTGCTCACCAGCGACCGCAGCAACGGCACGTCCGAGAAGAGCGCCCGGATGTAGCCGAGGATGACGCCGGCCTGCGCCTTGTCGACGGCGCAGCAGAGCACGACGCCGGTTTCGCCGGGCGCGAGCTTGGACAGATCGGCGAGCGCGGCCGTGTAGGCGGCGACGACGCTCGCGACCCGCGACTTGCCGGCACGCCGGCCGCACACGACCCACGCTTCCGCCGCCGGCACCGTCGGCGCCGTGGTGCGCCCGGTCGCCTGCGTGAACACCGCCAGCTCGTCGCCCGACAACGGCTGTCCGGTGAGCACGCGCAAGAACGTCCGCCACCGATCCCACGCCGGGCTCGGGAAGAACGGCGCAAACAGCTTGGGATCGTCGAGCGCGGCGAGAAGCTGCATGGCGCGATCGTGCGCGGATGGCCGGCGCTCGTCACGTTGCTTCCCGTGGAGCTAGATCCCCGTGACGGGATGACCGGTCATGTGATGCGGCGCCAGAGACGGCCCGTGTCGATGCGGCCTCTCCGACGGTGCACGTCTCGACGGCGCGAGGCGCACGAGCCGGCTACGCGCGCAGGACGGCCGCTCCCTGGACGACCTCGGACGACCTCGGACGACCTCTCGTCCAGACCTCGTCCGCGAATAAGGCCCGCGGGGCGGACGTTCTGGACGAGGTGGACGACCTGGACGACCTTACCCGGGGTTCTGCGCATTCTGCGCGGCCGTCTCCGCAGCGCGGCGGGCAAGGTAGGCGTCCAGGCTCTCGACGGGCGCCGCCTTTCGCGCCAGGCCGAGCTGGCCGAGCATCCGGGCCAGTGAGTCGGCGAGCTGCTGGCGCTCGCGCACGGCCGGCAGCAGCGCTTTCTTGCGCGCGTTCACCAGCGACGGCTGGCGCATGATCCAGTCGTCCACCGACGAGAGCAGCAGCATGGTGCGCGCCGCAACCTCGATGATCGCGAGCTGCTGCGCCGACGGGTCGCCTCCGAGGTCGCGCACGAGGTCGAGCTTGAAGCGGCGAGCTGCCTGCGCGATGGCGCTGCGGCCGTCGAGCCGATCGGTGCCGAGCACGGCGAGCGCGCGGCGCATGGTCGTGAGCCCGTGTGCCGTCGGTCGGCCTCGACGACGCTTCGATCGGGCGACCTTCGGCGGCGGATCCGGCGGCATCGTGGGGGTCTTCATGGGCATCGCGCGCCTTCCTGCGGCCGAGCGGCGCGTGACCGCCTTGTGACCGCGCTCCGAAAGGCATTGTAGCACAGGCGCTTGCGGGGGCCGTCCTGCCAATTCAGCAGGGGGTCAGCTTGACACGCGGGCGCTCGCCCGTGGGGACCTTTTCCGCCCGCCGACCTTGCTCTCGGACGTCTCCGCATTGATGCGGTCGACTACCGCCTTGGCCAGGTCCGAGAGCCACGCCTGCGCCTCGCTCGCGAGCTGCGGTATCGAGCCGGGGTTGATGTGAACGTCGCTGCCACGGAGGGTCATGCCAGGTATTTTCTCGCCAGCGAGGATGTCGTGGACGTTGAGGCCCCTGCGGCGGCGCTTTTCGCCTTTGGCCTTCGCCACGATGCCGTTCTCGTGCACGACGCAGTTTCCTTCGGACGTTGAATCCGAACCAGTACGAGCTGGCAGACGACGATGGTCGTGCTTCCCGGCGCCTGCTCGACACGGCGCGAACATACCGGGCTCGCTGGGTAGTGCGCCATCCCGGTCAGTCACGCGACGGTCACACGCTCGATGCGTGCCGGTACGTGCCGGTGCCTCAGGTGCAGCGTGCGTTGCGTGGAAAGACGCGATGATAGCGGCGCGCGGCGCCTCGCATCCGAGGCCGGGGGGAACTCCTAAGCAGGGGGTCGCAGGTTCGATTCCTGCCGGGGGCATGCGCCGTCCGCCCGCCCGTCGCGATCCACCGCAGCGCCCGCGCTGCGCGCACGCTTGGGCCTTGCCGACGCGGTCGCTGCTGCAGGCCAGCTCGGCACCTCGCGGGCCGCGCTGCGGAGGCGGCGCCCGGGCGAACTGCACCGGATCCTGCGCTCCGCTCGCGCCCGGCAGCGTGGCCGACACCCTCGCGGGCGCGCCTGCCGCCCACCACCACACTCGCCGCCCCCGCCCCCGCGATCACCAGCCGTTGACTGCTACCAGCTTAGAAGCTAACTACTTGCACTTCTGACGCACACCCTACTCCGTCTGTGCGACATCCGTCGGATATGATAGGCATCCATCCGATGGCGGTTGGGTCTGATCCGGGCGGCTGCGCCGACGGTCGTCCGTCGGACCATCGCCCCACCGTGGGCCGGGCGGTGCGGTGTGGCGTGCGGCGCGGCGGCTGGGCGCGCTCGCCGGCACGGCGTTGGTCGGGCCCGAGGTGCTCCAGATCACCCCGGTGACGTCCGCCTGCAATCACGCCTGTCCCATGTGCTGGCTCCAGCACACGGCCGCCGACGTCCTCGGCTCGCTCCGTCGCGCCGAGAAGCGCGAGCGACTCGGGCTCGCGGACTACGAGCGCCTGTTCGACGGGATGCTGCCCCGGGCTCCGGGAGGTGGTGATCGGCGGCGGCGGCGAGCCGCTCCTCCATCCCGAGGCGGGTGCGATCTGCGCCGCGATCAAGCGCCGCAGTTGGCGGGGAACGCTCGTGACCAACGGCACGCTGCTCCACGGCGCACTTACCGAGGAGCTCGTCGCCATCGGCTGGGACACGGTGCGCGTATCCGTCCACGCCGGCGACGCGCACACCGATCGTGCAGTCCAGGGCGTCGACGCCTTCGACGTCCTGCGCCGGAACCTCACGGCCTTCGAGCGACAGCGGCGGGCGGCGCGCGCCGAGCGCCTCTCGCGCCTCGTGGTGTACCACGTGCTCCAACCCGGAAACGTCGAGGCGGTCGAGCGGCTCGTCGAACTCACGGTCGACGTCGGCGCCGACGAGGTCGTCGTCGAGGTGGTGCGTCCGCTCGATGAGACCCTCCTTCTCACCGAGGCGCAGATCGCCGACGCGATGGGGCGGCTCGTCGTCGCCGCGCACCGGGCTCCCATCCCGGTCTCGCTCCCCCGCAATCCCGTGCCGGGCAGCGTCCCGACCCCGGCTCCTCCAAGCGGGGTGGCCGCCCCGCCAGCGGCGCCCGCCGGTCCGCTGCCCGCGCCGCCCGGACGGCGATGCGTCATCGGCTTCGAGCAGGCGTTCGTCGACTCCTTCGGGTGGGTGAAGCCCTGCTGCTACGCGACGGAGAAGCTGGGCAACGTGCGGGACGAGCCCTTCGCCGCGGCATGGCGCGGGCCGGCCTACGCGTCCTTTCGCCGCCGGCTGGTCGACGGCCGATTCGCGGACTACTGCCGCGGATGCACGCTCGCCACCGTGCTGGCGTACTGACCGCCTCGTCGGGTCAGGCGAGCGCCGCCGGGGCGCCCGCGGGGCGCGAGGTCAGCGGCCCGCGCGGGAGACGCCGAAGGGACCACACGTCCTGATGCGCGTCCCATCCCCGCTCGGCGTAGCGGACCAGCTCGACACCGTCGGCGAAACGGTCCTGCAGGACGGCGCGCAGCCTGGCGGCTCGATGCAGGGTGATGCCGTAATCGCGGTGGCGCGGATAGTCGAGATACGCGACGCCGTCGCGCGCGAGCCCGTCGCGATAGTGGTCGGCGGCTTTCGCGAAGCACGGGCCGTAGACGTCGAGGTGTCGGAGGCACGACGATCCCTGCGTCGAGAAGACGAGGAGCCCGGCGGAGGCGAGCGCGCCAATCAACGTCTCCAGCAGGCGATAGCCGTCCTCCGGGGGCAGGTGGGTCAGCAGCGATCCGGTGAACACGAGGTCGTAGGACTGCGGAAGCCGCAATGCCCGCACGTCCCGCGGAACGGGAAGCGGCCGGACGCCGAACTCGGCGGCGCAGAAGCGTACCGCCTGCGCGTCCACGTCCGCCGCGGTGACGGCGCCGGGATCCAGCCGCTGCGCGAGCCAGCGCGTGACGCGGCCGTATCCCGACGGCAGATCGAGGCACGCGCCCACGTCGGCCCAGCGGCGCCCGCACGCCGCCAGCGACTCCTCGAGGTTCGTCATCGCCGAGCGCGCGTCGTCGACGTAGTGCCGCACCCGATCAGCCGCATCGGAGGCCAGCATCTGGTCGTCGATGTGGATGCGTCCGGGCACGCCCGGATATCGCCGGGCCAATAGCGTCGGTGGGAGCATGGGACCGACCACCCGATGCACGACGCGCAGGGCGCGCTTCAGGGTCAGGTGCACGGCGCTCTCACGCCGCGTCCGATCACGGCGACCAAGGAAGCTATCAGCGCACCAGGCATGCCGACGCGCCTACACCGTGCGGGACACCCCGTTCAAGGGCGTCGTGCGACGTCGTGCGGTCAGCTCGTCAGGGCATCGGCGATCGCCTGCCGCAATGCGGGATCGTCGGGTGCCGTCCGACTCGGGAAGAAGGCGCGCACGCTGCCGTCCTTGCCCACGACGTACTTGCAGAAGTTCCAGCTCGGCACGTCTCCGCCCGCGGTGAGCACGCGGTAGACCGGCGACTGCGACGGCCCGGGCCTGGTGTCGCCCTTCGCCAGGAGCAGGAACGTGATCCCGAAGTTGCGCTCGCAGAAGGTTCGGATCTCCTCTGCTGCGCCCGGCTCCTGGCCGCCGAACTCGTTGCTGGGTGCACCGACCACGGTGAAGCCCCGTGCCGACAGCTCGTCGTGCAGGCGCTGGAGGCCGGCGTACTGCGGCGTGAAGCCGCAGGCGCTCGCGACGTTCACGACCAATGCGACCTTGCCGCGCAGCGTGGCGAGGTCGGCGGGGGTGCCGTCGAGCCAGGTGGTCTTCACGTCCCAGAGCGTCGTCATGTGGCCCGTATTCTCCACGCGCCGCTGCGGAGCAAGCCGGCGCGGGTGGATTCGGGGCGCGACGCGGGGTAGCGGTGGCCCGCCATGTCGGAGGCCTTCGACTTGCTCGTCCGCAGGGATCGAGGCCCGCGGTGAAGACCTCGTCACCTGGCGACCTGAACGCCGCGGCGCGCCCTCCTCGTGCGGCCGGCGCGCCGGCTCGTCGCAGCCGCGGGCCGCAGCCCCGCGGAGATCGCCCGCGCCTGCGAGGACATCCGGACGGGGCGCGCGCGTCGCGACGAGGGCCAGGTCCTCTCGCCCGCGGCGTGCGTCGTCTCCTCGTCCTCGTCGGGCTCGCCCTCGCCCTGGCGGCCCGCGGCGCGCTGGCCTTCGGTCTCGGCGACGTCGAGCAGGTCGCCCGCACGATCGCCGCGGAGCCGTACCGAGACCGCCAGACCGTCGTGCCCCCCTGGATGCTGAAGGGCGGGGCCATGACCTACGATCAGTGGCGCGACATCCGCTTCCGGCCGGAGCGCGCTCTCTGGCGCGACGAGAAGCTGCCGTTCCAGGTGCAGCTGTTCCATCCCGGGCTCTACTTCGACCGCAGCGTGCAGGTGCACGTCGTCGACCGCGATCGGGTCGAGGCCCTCCCCTTCGCCACCCGCTACTTCGACTACGGCAAGAACACCTTCGAGAAGACGATCCCCGAGGACATCGGCTGGGCCGGCATCCGCATCCACGCGCCGCTCAAGACCCCCGAGTACTTCGACGAGGTCATCGTCTTTCTCGGCGCGAGCTATTTCCGCGCCGTCGGCCGCGACAACGTCTACGGGCTGTCCGCGCGCGGCGTCGCCGTCGACACGGTCGAGCCGACCGGCGAGGAGTTTCCCCGCTTCATCGAGCTCTGGCTCGAGACCCCCGCGCCGGACGCGACCAGCCTCGTCGTCTACGCCCTGCTCGACGGGCCGTCGCTCAGCGGCGCGTATCGCTTCGCCGTCACGCCCGGCGTGCAGACCGTCGTCGACGTCGACGCACGCCTCTTTCTCCGCCGCGCGCCGAAGGTCCTCGGCCTGGCGCCGCTCACCAGCATGTTCCTCTTTGGCGAGAACGGGACGCGCTGCGTCGACGACTTCCGTCCCGAGGTGCACGACTCCGACGGTCTCCTGGTCCAGTTCGCGAGCGGCGAGTGGCTCTGGCGCCCGCTCGACAACCCGACGCGCATCGACGTCGCCGCGCTCGCGACCCGCGACCCACGCGGCTTCGGTCTCATCCAGCGCGACCGCGACTTCCGCAGCCATCAGGACATCGAGACGCGCGCCGAGCTGCGTCCGAGCGCCTGGGTCGCGCCGAAGGGCGACTGGGGCGCGGGACAGGTGCGCCTGGTCACGATCCCCACCAAGGACGAGCTGATGGACAACGTCGTCGCCTTCTGGGTGCCCGACGTGCTGCCGCCCCCGGGCGAGCCGCTGGCGTACGGCTACGTCCTCTCGTGGTACGGCGACGATCCGGCGCGGCCGCCGGCGGGGCGCGTCGTCGCCACCCGGCGCGACCACGGCGCGGTCGGCACGCCGCGCACGGGTCATCGCTGGGTTCTCGACTTCGAGGGCGAGGCCCTCGCCGGGCTCGGCGCCGACGCGGCGCCGCGCGCGGTCGTGACGGCGTCGGGCGGCGCCACGATCTTCGATGAGCACGTCTACAAGAATCCCGTCACCGGGGGCTGGCGTCTCACCTTCCAGATGGAGCCCAAGGACGCGGCGCCGGTCGAGCTGCGCGCATTTCTCGAGCGCCGGGGGCAGGTCCTGACGGAAACGTGGTCGTCCGCGTGGCTGCCGTGAGGCGCGCCGCGCGCTGCCGCTCGGCAGCCGGCGCCACCCCGCACGCGGACAGCAGACGCTCCACGCGCGCCACGTCGCCCGACGGCCGCAGGACCGTCGTACGCAGCGCACGCGCGGCGACCAGCGGCTCGCCGACGCTCACGAACGCAAGCGGCACCTGACGCAGCCAGGGGGCCTCCTGCATGATCGTGCGCAGCAGCAGCGCGCCGACGTCACGGTCGTCGAGCGCCGCGAGGACGAGGCACGGCCGTGTGCGTTCGAGCATCTCGAGCGCCGCGAGCGCCGAGTCTGCCAGCGTCACCTGGAGGTCGCGCCGCTTCCGGAGCCGCGCCTGCCAGCCGCAGCGCCCCCGCACCTCTCGTGCCACCACCAGGACGGAGTGTCGGTGCGCCATGTCCCTCTCCCTCTACCCTTCTCCGGGCGGCGCGGAAGTCTCCTTGCGACGGCGCAACGCGTCGACGGAAGCCGATTTTTTCTTCGCCCCGGACGCTGTTCCTCGCAGCGGGCTGTGCTAGATAGTCGCGGTCCGGTCCGGGGGGCCGATCAGTACCGAGGAGGGGTGGGCATCATGCGGAATCTGGTGGAGCCGCGAGTCCGTCGCGTGGCAGCCGACCACCTGGGCGTCGAGGAGGCCGACCTCCGCGACGAGCTCTCGCTGGTCGACGATCTCGCCGCCGACTCGCTCGACCTGGCGGAGCTCGGCCTCGCGCTCGAGGACGAGCTGGAGCTGGCGATTCCGGAGCGCGTCCTCGCCGAGGTCCGCACCTACGGCGATCTCGTCGAGGCCATCCTGCTGGTGGCGCAGGAGGCGCTCGACCGCTCGCTCGACAGCGCCGCCGTTCCCGCCGAGGTGGTCGCGCGCGTCGTCCGGGCCGAGGCGACGCCGGGGACGGCGATCGAGCGCGCCGGCTCGCTCACGCCCTATCTCGTGCAGACCCTGAGCGAGGACGCCGGGCGCGCCGGTCCCGGCAGCCGCCTCGAGATCACCGTTCTCGCCCCCGACGACACCACCGTCGGACGCGTGCGGGCGCGCTTCGCACGCCTCGCCGAACGCGGCGTCGACGTGCGTGTGCAACGCGAGCCGTTGCGTCCGCGCCGTCATCCCGACGCGGCGTGACGGGCCGGCTCTTCGTCTACGGAACCCTGCGCGATCCGGCCCGCCAGCGCGCCGTCGCCGGGCGCACCTTCCCGGCGCGCCCGGCGACGCTGCGGGGCTTCCGTCGCGTCGACCCGCTGGGCGGGTATCCCTATCTGCTCGACGATGCGGGCGGGATCGTCGACGGTCTCGTCCTCGGCGAGATCGACGCCGCGTCCCTGCGCCGGCTCGATTGCTACGAGGACGAGGGCCGACTGTACGTGCGCCGCGCGGTCACCGTCGCCGCCGACGGCGTCGAGCTCGCCTGCGACGTCTACGTCGGTGCGGCGATCGCCCGCGGCTAGCTCGCCGGCAGCCGGTCCGCGAGCTGCGCGAGGCGCGGCAGCGCGGCGTCTTTCGCCGACACCGTCGGCTCCGCGATCGGCCAGGCGATGGCGAGGTCCGGGTCGTTCCAGACGACGCCGAACTCGTCGCCCGGCGCATAGACCGCCGAGCACTTGTAGACTACCTCGGCGCTCGCCCCGAGGACGCAGAAGCCGTGCAGGAAGCCCGCCGGGACGTAGAGCTGGCGCCGGTTCTCCGCCGACAGCTCGACCCCGATCCAGCGCCCGAAGGTCGCCGCGCCGCGCCGCGCGTCGACGGCGACGTCGAACACCGTGCCCGCGACGCAGCGCACGAGCTTCGCCTGCGGGTGGCGTGCTTGTGCATGCAGCCCGCGGAGCACGCCGCGCATCGAGATCGAGTGGTTGTCCTGGACGAACGCGTCGGCGATGCCGGCATCCCGGAAGCGCTCCGCGTGATACGTCTCGAAGAACACCCCGCGCGCATCGGTGAAAACCGACGGCTCGACGATCATCACCTCCGGCAGGGCGCAGCGCTCGACGCGCATCAGGGCTCCTGCTCCAGGAGGCGACGCAGGTACTGTCCGTAGCTCGTCTTCGCGAGCCCGTCGGCGACGCGGCGCACCGCCGCCGCGTCGATCCAGCCGGCGCGCAGCGCGATCTCCTCGAGGCACGCGACCTTCAGCCCCTGCCGCTCCTCGATCGCCGCGATGAACGTCGACGCCTGTACGAGCGCCTCGTGGGTGCCGGTATCGAGCCAGGCGACGCCGCGCCCGAGCTTCTCGACGTGCAGCGCGCCGCAGGCCAGGTAGTCGCGATTCACGTCGGTGATCTCGAGCTCACCGCGCGCCGACGGGCGCAGCCCGCCGGCGATCGCCGTGATGCGCTCGTCGTAGAAGTACAGCCCCGTGACGGCGTACGACGACCGCGGCCGCGCAGGCTTCTCCTCGAGCGAGGCCGCTCGCCCGCCGGCGTCGAACTCGACGACGCCGTACCGCTCCGGGTCGGCCACGTGGTAGGCGAACACCGTCGCGCCGTTCGCGCGCGCCGCGGCGCGCCGCAGGCTCTCGGTGAAGCCGTGGCCGTAGAAGATGTTGTCGCCGAGCGCGAGCGCCACGGCCTCGCCGGCGATGAAATCGCGTCCGATCACGAACGCCTGGGCGATGCCCTCCGGCTCGGGCTGCACCGCCCAGCGCAGGTCCATACCGAGGACGCTCCCGTCGCCAAGCAGGCGCTGGAAGCTCGCCTGGTCGTGGGGCGTCGTGATGATGAGAACCTCCCGGATGCCGGCGAGCATGAGGCTCGACAGCGGGTAGTAGATCATCGGCTTGTCGTAGACCGGCAGCAGCTGCTTGCTGACCGCCAGGGTCAGCGGGTGCAACCGCGTGCCGGCGCCGCCGGCGAGGAGGATGCCCTTCATCGTGGGGGCCCTCCGTTACCACCCGCCCCCCGCGGAGGAAACCGGGCCAGCCTCCGCGCACGTGCGAAGACGGCGTCGAGCATCGGCCGCGTCAGACGCCCCGTGAAGGTGTTCTGCTGGCTCGGGTGGTAGGAGCAGATCAGCATCCGTCCCGAGCCGAGGCGATGCTCGGCCCCGTGCGCGAACCCCGGCCTGGGGCGCGGCGTCGCATGGCCCTCGGCGCGCTCGAGCGCCAGGACGGCGTCGTGGCCGATCCGCCCGAGCGCGACCACGACGCGCACCGAGGCGAGGAGCCCGCTCTCCCGCACGAGCCACGGCCGGCAGGCGTCGAGCTCGTCCGGAGCCGGGCGGTTCGCGGGCGGCGCACAGCGCGCGGCCGCGGTCACCCACACGCCGGTGAGCGCGAGTCCGTCGTCCCGATCCGTCGACGTCGGCTGGCTGGCGAAGCCGGCGCGGTGGAGCGCCGCATAGAGCCAGTTGCCGCTCTCGTCGCCGGTGAAGATTCGCCCCGTCCGGTTGGCGCCGTGTGCGGCCGGAGCCAACCCGACGACGACGATGCGTGCGCCCGGATCGCCGAACCCGGGGACGGGACGGCCCCAGTACGTCCAGTCGCGGAAGCGCGCGACCTTGTCGCGGGCCACGCGCATGCGATGCGCGACGAGCCGCGGGCAGCGGCGGCAGCGGACGAGGCGCCGCGCCAGCGCGTCGAGGTCATTCGCCGCAGAGGACGCCGGCGGTGAGGTAGAGGACATGGGTGTCGCGCACGGTCCCGTGCATCACCGCACCGTGCCCCGCCGGCTCGACCCGCGCCACCGCGACGGGGCCGCCGGGACGCGCGCCGGGAAGGTCGGGCGGGACGTAGCCCTCGGGGTACATGTAGGCGGTCTCGAGGAGATCGTCCGAGCGCAGGTCGGCCGCCGCGACCGCCTCCATGCCGACGCGAAAGAACGGATGCCCGGCGGCGCACTCCACGTGATGCCCCGACGCGAGCACGACCCGCACGAGCGGCACCGGGCCGGTGGTCACGAGCTTGATCAGCTGGCGAAAGCCGAGCGCCCCGTCCGGCATCCGTGTGAGCACGGCGAAGCCCTTGTTCGGCGTCTCCGCCATGGTGACCGGCCCTTCGGCGGTTTCGACGTTCGCCGTCGGGGCGAGCCCTCGCGGGCGATCGTCGGCTCCGGGCATCGCGCGCGCGGACGATAGTCCGCGGCGCCGCGCGCGGCAAGGATGCGCGCGACGTCAGCGTCCCATCGGCAGCGACAGCTGCCGCCGATCGCGCGGGCGCGCGCGGGCCACGCGCACCGGAGCGTTGCGTCGACCCGTCCGCACCATGCGCACCGCATCCTCGAGGGACACGCCGGTGATCCGGACGTAGCGCTGGAGGGCGGCGCCGAGAGCGAGCAGCTCCGCGTTGCCGCCCCAGAGCGCGGTCATCGAGCGAATGCGACGCCAGGACGGCACGAGCGTGCCGCGACGCCAGCGCCGGAGCACCGACGGGCTCACGCGCAGGGCGCGCGCCATCTCGGCGGGTCCGAGCCCGTGCACGCGCTCCACCGCGTCGAGGTACGCGGGGACCGTCACGATGCCGGCGGCCGCGCGTCCGGCCACGTCAGGCCCGCGACCCCGCCGACCGCGTCGCGGGCGAGCGCCGTCGCCGCAGCTCGCCCAGGTGCTTCTCGAGGAGCGCGTCGGCCCGCGCCAGCAGGCCCACGTTCTTCGTGTACTTCTCGACCATGTACGAGAGATCGCCGATGTCGTGGACCAGCATCTGGATCGCGCGCTCGCGCCAGCGCGGGCTGCGGACGACGCTCAGCATGTCGACGACGACGTCCTCGAGCTCCGACCCTTCGACGTCGAGCGCCATCTCGAAGGCACGCTCCAGCGTGATCCCGCCCCGCACCTCGCGCAGGTAGGCCGTCAGCAGGCTGCGCAGGCGGCGGACGGTCGCCTCGTCGAACCAGACCCGGGTCGCCTCGGCGCGAGCCGGATCGGTCTCGACGATGGTCTCGACCAGGGCGAGGGCGCCGCAGTGCCCGGCCTCGTGTCGGGCCATGGAGAACCAGAAGTTCCGGACCTCTTCGGGGCGCGGGAACGCCTGCACGAACGAGACGTAGAGCGCCATCGTCTTCTTCTCGAGCTCGATGGCGGTGCCGAGCACCTCGTGGATGGTGACCCGGCGGGCCTTGCGCGGACGGGCAGGCATCCGGCGACCTTCTTAGCAAAGCGCCGGCCGGGTTGTAAGGAGCAGGGACCATGTCGGAGGTCCTCGTCCCCGAGCTCGAGACCGTCGTCGCCGACCTCGGCCGTGCCGTCATCGAGCTGCAGAAGTTTCGCGTCCGCGAGCGCGACGATGCCCTGGCGCTGGTCCGCGCCACGCTCGAGCTGGGCGACCGCGCCCGGCGTGCGCACCATCACCGCGCGCTCGATCCGGATACGGCTGCGGCGCTGCTCGCCGACGCGCAGGCGCACCTGGCGGCGATCGCGTCGCTGCTGGCCGAGGTGCGCTCGAGCCCGGCCTACCGCACCGCCGTGGCGGCGCACGCGCACGGCGATCACGCGACGCTGGTCCGCACCCTGCCGGCGCTGTTCGCCGACCTCGCCGTCGTCGACCCGATCCCCGACCTCCATCTCTCCGTGCCCTGGATCCGCCGCGCGCGCCCCCGCCCACCGGGCGAGCTCGCGCGTGCCGCGGCCACGCTGGCGCGCGACGGCGTCGCGGCCGACGCCGACCCGCTTGCGCCCGGGATGGACCCGGACCTGCCCGCCGTCGCACTCGACCTCGTTCCGGCGACCGACGAGCCGCTCGTGCTCCGCCTCGAGGCCGCGGCCGTTCCGCCGGCGGTGTTCCGGCTCGAGGAGGCCGGTACGCACCTCGTCCACGTCCCGTACCTGCGGGTCCCCGCGCTCGCCGTCGTCCCGCTCACGCTCGACGACGAGGCGCTGGGTGAGTTCTCCGTCGACTGGGAGCGTTGGCGCGCGGCGCTCGTCGAGGCGCTCGGCGCCGAGGGCGTCACCGTGGTGAAGGGATAGGCACCCGCGACGCCGTCCCTGGCGTCGCGGGTGCCAGCGGCCCCTTCCCTGGCGCCGCCCACCGCATCCCGTCCGACCCCGCCTGCCCCGCCCCCCTCCCTCAGCTACCGACGCGTCCCGCGAGCCGTGCGATGGTCTCGCGGAGCTCCGCGTCGGAGGCGAGGCGTTGCTCGATCTTGGCGAGCGCGTGCAGCACCGTCGCATGATCGCGCCCGCCGAGGCGCTGTCCGATCTCCGTCAACGCCGCCTGCGTGTGCTGGCGGCACAACCACATCGCCACCTGGCGTGGCACGACCACGCGCCGCGTGCGTCCCGCCGACACCAGCTCCTGCTCGCTCACGTCGAAGTGCCGGCACACCTCGCCGACGATGCCGGCGATCGTCGGCCCCTGCGGCCGTCGCCGTGCATAGGGCGCCAGCGCGTCCTCGACCAGCGCCATCGTGATCGGCCGTCCCGCCACCGAGGCGACGGCGTCGAGGCGCAGCAAGACGCCCTCGAGCTCGCGCCCGTTGCCGCACCAGTGTGCCGCGAGGTGGTCGACGACGTCGTCGTCGAGGCGCAGCCCGAGCGCCGTCGCCTTGTGCCCGACGAGCGCCACGCGCAGCGCGGCATCCGGAGGCTGCACGTCGGCCATGAGACCCGACGCGAAGCGGCTGCGCAGCGTCCCGTCGATGCCGGGAAGATCCTGCGGTGCCCGGTCGGAGGCCAACACGATCTGGCGGCGCCCGTCGTGCAACGCTTTGAAGGTGTGCCCGAACTCCTCCTGCGACCGTGTCTTGCCGGCCAGGAACTGCACGTCGTCGACGATGAGCGTCCCGACGTTGCGGAAGCGCGCGCGGAAGCGCTCCATCTGCCGACGGCGGATCGCCTCCACCATCTCGTTCACGAACCCCTCGGCCGTGAGATAGAGGACGCGGCTCCCCTCGTTCGAGCCCAGCGCGTGCGCCACCGCCATCAGGAGATGCGTCTTCCCGAGGCCCGTGCCGCCATGGAGGAAGAACGGCGTGAACCGCCCCGGCCGCTCCACCAGCGCGCGCGCTCCCTCGTACGCCATGCGGTTGCTCGCGCCGACGACGAACGTCTCGAACGAGTACCGCGGCGGCGGCGTCCGGGCGCCGTCGGCCGGCTCGGCCCGTCGCGGTGGACGGCGGGTACGATCGGGCGGTGGCGGTGCCTGCAACGCACGGTTGACCACGATGCGCACCGTCGCCGGTTCGCCCGTGACCGCGGTCACGGCCCCGCTCAATGCTCCGAGATGGCGCCCCCGCACCCAATCGGCCGCGAAGTCCGTCGGTGCTTCGATCGTAAGTGTGCCATCACCCCAGCTCGCGGCGCGTAGCGGTGCGATCCATGTCTCGTAATCCCTGGCGGCCAAGCGCCCGCGAAGCTCGCGGCGCACCCCCACCCAGATGGTGTCCACCATCCAGCGACCCCCGACCGGCCCGACTTCCTGTCGCGCCCGGACGTGTTCGCTGCGTGACGTTGTCCCCACCTGGGGAGAATCCGTGCAACTCCCCAATACGCCACGCAGCTGCGGCCGCCATCACCGACACCCTGCCACCCCACCGCCGTCCTCCCTGTCGCCGAGAACGACCGCGTCCAGCCCTTCACCTGCCCAATGTTCCAAGAAAGCAATGTGCTTCGGAGAGGTGCATCGTGTACTCCGCCCACGGGAGGAAAGCAAGGACAAAGTGTGCGCCGTGCGTGACGTCGCGCTAACGTCCCGCGCGTCTTTGCGATTCCGCGACGTGCGCCGCGCATCACGATGCGCTCGCGACGAGGGGCACGACGCGCGCGCGCGTCGACTGTTCGTAAACCCGCGTCGCTTCAGGCATCCAGCCGCTCAGCTGGCGCACGCGCGTGCTGTGTCCCGGATGCGTGGAGAGGAATTCCGGCGGCGCGCCGCTCGCGCTCGTCGTAGCATCCATACGCTGCCAGAACGCGACGGCCTCACGCGGATCGTATCCGGCACGCGCCATCAGCATGAGCCCGATCTGATCCGCTTCGGACTCCTGCGTACGCGAGTACGGCAAGAGGACGCCGTACTGCGCGCCCAGCCCATACGCCGCGAGGATCATCTGGCCGCTCTGCGAGTCGCCGAGGCCCGCACCGAGGAGCGCGCCACCGAGCTGCGCGACCATCCCCTGACTCATGCGCTCGGCACCGTGCCGCGCGAGCGCGTGTGCGATCTCGTGTCCCATGACGACGGCGAGCCCGGCCGTGTCGCGCGCGACCGGAAGGATGCCCGTGTACACCGCGACCTTACCACCGGGAAGGCAGAACGCGTTCACCTCGTCGGGCTTGTCGATGACGACGAAGCGCCAGTCGAAATCCGGTCGCTGCGCGACGGCGGCGAGCCGCTGCCCGACCTCGACGACCGGTGTGACGACGCCCCCCGCGCGAAGCACGGGCTCCTCCGTCACGACCTCCTTGAACGCCTGCGCGCCGAGGGCAGCCTCCTCGCGCGCGGAGATGAGGACCAGCTGGCTGCGGTTCGTGTACGGAACCGTGCCGCACGCTGCGACGAGGACTGCGAGCCCGAACCAGGCGCCGCACCGCCACACCGTCGGCGAGGCTCAGCCCTTGCCGGCCATCGCGGAGTCGATCGCCTGCTTGAAGCCGTCGAACGAGCGGTTCATCAGGCGCTTGCCGTTCACGAAGATGGTCGGCGTTCCGGTCACGTCCGCCGCGCGCGCCTGCTTCATCTCCTCCTCGATCTCGTCCTGGACGGCCGGGGAGTTCACGTCCGCCTCCCACTTGGCCATGTCGAGGTTCAGCTGCTGCGCCAGCTCCTTCAGCTTCTCGGGGCTGAGCTGGCGATAGTTCTCGAAGATGAGCGCGTGCATCTCCCAGAACTTGCCCTGCTTGCCGGCAGCGAGCGCGGCCTTCGACGCCGGCATCGCCTGCGGATGGATCGAGGTCAGCGGGAACTGCTTGTAGACGTAGTTGACGTCGTTCGGATACGCCTGGAGCACCTGGTCGATCAGGGGCGCCGACTGCGCGCAGAACGGACACTGGTAGTCGGAGAACTTGACGATCGTGACCTTCGCGTCCTTCGGTCCCTTCACCGGCGACGGGCTCGCCGGGATGTCGTAGACCTTGTTCGGATCGACCTGCGGCCGCGCCGGTGCCGCCGCAGCCGGGGCGGTCTTGATCTGCTGCACGTTCTTCTCGAGGCTCTCGAGCTTGGCCAGCATCTCCTTCTGGCCCTTCTTCAGCTCCTCGATGTCGGCCGGCGATCCCCCACAAGCGGTCAGCATCGTGATCGCAGCGAGCACTCCACCAGCGACGGTCGTGCGCAGCAGCATGGACACCTCCTCGAGACGGGTTGATCGCCGATTAAATGGACGCGCTTCCTGGCTGTCAAGCGCGCGGAACGCCGTCTCCGCACCTTGACTCCCCGTACCCTTTCGGTTACCCGCACGCAGCGTTCTAGCGCGCCACCGGCGCGAGGAGGGATCATGCGGAAGGGCGTCATCGCGAGCGGTCTCGTCGCCGTCGTCACTCTGGCTTCGGGATGCGCCACGATCGAGGAGCGGGAGTGGGGCGCGTGCGCGATCGGTGGAGCGATCATCGGCGGCACGATCGGCGGCGTCGCCGGCGGCGTCACGATCAACAACGAGGATTCCGACGTCGACAACGGCACGCGCGCGGGCGTGATCGTCGGCGGTACGCTCGGTGGCGCCGCGATCGGTGCACTGCTCGGCCACGTGATCTGCGATCCCATGAAGGAGGCGCCGCCCCCGCCCCCGCCGGCGAAGCCCGCTCCGCCTCCGCCGCCTCCGCCGAGCGAGCGCCGCGGCGGCTGATCGGCGCCACGACCAAGCGGGGGCGACGCATCCGGCGATGCGTTGCCCCCGCCTGCGTCTTCACGCCAGCGTCGTCACTCGAGGACGCGAATCAGCGACACGACGACGCCACGCGCGGTGCGCGACAGATCGAAGCCGACGTGCATCCCCTCCCGCAGGCCGTCGAAACGCGGGATGGGACCGCGGATGTCGACCAGGGGTGCCCGGAAGCGATACTCGCGGCCGCTCGCCTCACTGCGCAGCGTGCCGGTGGCGCTGCCGTAGTAGACCCGGGTGATCACCCCCCGGTAGAAGGCGTCGCTCGGAGCGCCGTCCGCCGGCAGCGACCCGGGCGCCTCGTTCATGCCGCCGGCGTTTCCTTCGCCGCCGCCGCGATCGCCCCGAGAGCCTTAGACCCCACGCGTTGCACGAACTGCGGGAACGTCTCGCCGTTCTGTCGCTCGGCATCGAAGTGGCGCACCAACGCCGCGATCGCGATCGGTGCGTCCTCCTCGCGGAAACGACCGAGGCGGGCGCCGACCCGTGCCTGGCCTTCGCCGACGCTGCCGCCGACGAGGATCGAGTAGTACGGATGTTGGCGGCCGTCCGCCTCGGTGACGGAGTGCCCGGTGAGCCCGATGTCGCCCACGTGGTGCTGCCCGCACGAGTTCGGGCAGCCGCTGATCTTGATGCCGAAGCGCCCGAGCCGCAGGGCGACGTCCTCACCCGTCTCCGCGTCGTCCGGCAGCGCTGCGCGGAGTCGCTCGGCCATGCCCATGGAGCGGGTGATCGCCAACGAGCAGTAATCCATACCGGGGCACGAGACGACGTCGTGCACGGTCGAGACGTCCGGATTGCCGAGGCCGCAGGCGACGAGCTCGCGGTGGACCGCCGGCAACGCCGCCTCGGGTATCCATGGCAGCACGAGGTTCTGGTCGTTCGTCGTGCGCAGCGTGGCGTTGCCGTGGCGACGGGTGATCGCCGCGACCTCGCGCATCTGGTCGGCGGTGATGTCGCCGAGGGGGAGCTGGACCAGCGCGGCGCGGAACCCGGCCTGACGCTGCGGCCGCGTATTGGTCGCGCGCCAGCGGTCGAAGCCCGGCGCGGGCGCCGCGGCCGTCGGCCTCGGTACGGCGACCGGCGCGATCGCGTACTCGCCGACGAAGGTGCGGATCTCGGTGCGCAGCGATGCGCCCCGCTCCGCCTCGATGCGCGCGACCTCGGCCTCGATGCTGGCGCGGAACTTCTCCGGCCCGAGCTTCTTCGCCACGTACTTGAGACGCGCGCGGCTGCGGTTCTTGCGCTCGCCCAGGCGATGATGGACGCGCACGATCGCCTCGCACCAGATGAGGATGTCGTCGGCGGGGACGAACTCGGCCGCCTGGACGGCGAGAAACGGCTGCGCGCCGAGCCCGCCGGCGGCCCATACCGAGAAGCCCTGCTTGCCGTCACGGACCTTGGCGTAGACGCCGATGTCGTTGATCGGGCACTGTGCGCAGTCTTCGGGGCAGCCCTCGACGGCGATCTTGAACTTGCGCGGCAGCGTCAGGTTGAGCGGATTGAAGAGGAAGTACTCGTGGATGGCCAGGTAGTAGGGGGTGACGTCGAACGGCTCGTCGGGCGCGACGCCCGCGTACGGACAGCCGGTGACGTTGCGGACGGCATCGGCGCATGCGCCGCGCGTCGTGATGTCGACCGCGAGCAGGCGCTCGTACATGTCGCCGATCTGCTCGACCGGGACCCAGTGGATCTGCAGGTCCTGGCGCGTGGTGACGTGGCTCACGCCGCGTCCGTAGAGGTCGGTGACCTCCGCCAGCACGTCCATCTGGTCCGCGGTGAGGTAGCCGCCCGGAACCTTGATGCGCTGCATGTGGCTCGTGTGATCGAGCTGATAGTAGAGGCCGTAGGAGAGCCGCACCGGCCGCCAGGAATCGGCGGCGAGGTCGCCCCGCAGATGGCGGGCGAGACGGTCGGAGTGGGCGGCGAGGGCTTCGCGGTGCTGTTCGGGCGTCGGGCGCATCGTGTCGGAGTCCTGCGGCACTATGGACGGCGCGTTCCCGTGAAGTCAACGCCGTCGCGCAGATGCGCAGCATGAGACGCGAGCAGGCCGAGATCGTCCTCACCTCGCGGGCAGCACTGCCCCCGCGCGCGGCGCTCCTCACGGCGTCGACGCTGCTCCTGCCGCCGTACCGCTGGCCTCTCGGCCGCGGGGCACGCCTCGAGCGCGCGGAGGCGTCGGCCGACGGACGGGTCTTTCGTCTCACGGTGCGTCCGGCGCGGCTGGGCGCCGTCCTGCGCGTGACCGGCCGCGGCGCCGCCGAGCCCGAGGTGCTGGCGCCGCTCGCCGCGCGCATGCGGCGCGCCCTCCAGCTCGACCGCGCCCCGGCCAGGGATCGCGTCCTCTGCGGGACGTCGCTGTGGGAGGACCTCGCGACCGCGCTCCTCCTCCAGGCCGCCAGTCAACCCGGCGCCGCAGCGGCGCTCGACGGGCTGCTGACCCTCGGCGTGCCGTGCCCCTGCGCACGGAGCCTGCGCACGTTTCCGCCGGCCGCGGCCGTCGCCACCATTCCGCTGCGGCTCCTCGGCCGCCTCTGCGGCGTCGGCGGCGACGCCGGTGCCCTGCGCGCCCTCGCGCAGCGCCTCGCACCGGCCGGCGCCGCGGCCGCCCTCGAGCGCCGGCTGGAGGCGGCATCCCCGGCGCACGTGCGTCGAGTCCTACGCGGCCTCGGCGTCACCGATGCCGCCGCCGCAACGTGGCTCCTGGCGCGACTCGGCCGCGCGCCGCTCAGGCTCGCAGCGGCTGGCCCGACGACGCCAAGGCGGCGTGATCGAGACCCGCGAACGCCCCGCCCTCGGCCGCCAGCGCGGCGAAGACGTCAGCCGCCGTTGCCGGCGCCGGCGCCCCGGTGACGACGGCGAGGAGGTCGGCGAGCGCCTGCCACCCAGGGCGCGCCTCGCCCGGCGCCGCGACCGCGCGCTGGAAGCGCTGCACGCGGCCGGCGTGGTTCGTGAATGTGCCGTCGCTCTCGGCGTAGGTGCCGATCGGCAGCACGGCGCTCGCGTACTGGAGCTCCGCGACGTGCCCGCTGTCGAGCACCGCCAAATACGGCAGCGTCTCGAGCGCCGGCCCTGCCGTCGTCTCCGCCAGTACGTCCGAGCGCACCAGCACGAGCGCCTCGAGCTCGCCGCGCCCCGCGGCCTCGGTCAGCGCGCCGACGCCGGCGCCGAGATCGACGCCCTGCGCGCGCAGTCCCTGCGTGTTCGGGTTCTTGTCGGCCTTGATGAGGAAGGCGTCATGGTACGCGCCGGCCGGCGAGACGGAGACGCCGGCGAGCCGCGCGCCGAGCGCCCCGGCAAGACGCCGGGCCAGGAAGATCTCCTCGTTCGAGGCCTGCGCCGAGACGACGATGCCGATCGCCTGCCCGCCGCGCCGGTCGGCGGTCTCGACGAGCCGGCGACCCACGGCGTCGACCGCGTCCGCCCACAGCGTCGGCACGAACGCCTCCTCGCCGCGCAGCAGCGCCTGCTGGAGGCGACCTTCGCCCTGGAGGCCGTACGCCGACGATCGACCGGCGTCGCACATCCAGTAGTCGTTCACCGCCATGTTGGCGCGCGGCTGGAAGCGGAAGATGCGACCTTCGCGATGGTATATCTCGATGTTGCAGCCGTTGGCGCAGCCGCCGCATACCGATTCCGTGCGCTCGAGGTACCAGACGCGCGCCTGGAAGCGGAAGTCGCGGTTGGTGAGCGCGCCGACGGGACAGATGTCGACGACGTTGGCCGAATACGGATTGTCGAGCGTCTTGCCGGGTGCGAGATCGATCTCGCTGTGGTCGCCGCGCTGGAAGATGCCGAGCTCGCTCGTGTGCGTGACCTCGTCGAGGAAGCGCGTACAGCGTGCGCAGAGCACGCAGCGCTCCTGATCGAGCATGACGTGCTTGCCGATCGGGATCGCCTTGGACTTCTTGACCTTGTTGCCCAGCGGCACGCGGCTGCGCTGGCGGTCGTAGTCCATGTAGTACTCTTGCAGCTTGCACTCGCCCGCCTGGTCGCACACCGGACAGTCGATCGGGTGATTGATGAGCAGGAACTCGAGGACGGCCTTCTGCGCCGTCGTCGTCTTCTCGCTCTTCGTGTGCACCACCATGCCGTCGGTGACGCGCGTGTTGCAGGCGATCTGGAGCTTCGGCGCCTTCTCGATCTCGACCAGGCACATGCGGCAGTTGCCCGAGATCGACAGCCCGGGATGCCAGCAGTAATGCGGGATCTCGATGCCGGCCTGGTCGGCGGCCTCGATGACCGTGCGGCCGTCCTCGACCTCGATCTTGCGGCCGTCGATCTCAACCGTGGGCATGGGCGCGGGGCTCCGGGGCGGCGTCGGGGCGCATCGGACAGCGGCCGAGCGCGGCGTGCTGCTCGAACTCCGAGCGGAACTTGGTGACGAAGGCGCGGACCGGCATCGCCGCGGCGTCGGCGAGCGCGCAGATGGTGTTGCCCATCATGTTGCCGGCGATGTTGAGCAGGAGATCGGCATCGCTCGCGTGTCCGCCGCCGTACTCGAGGCCGTGCAGGACCTTCTCGAGCCACCCCGTCCCTTCGCGGCACGGGGTACACTGGCCGCACGACTCGTGGTGGAAGAACTTCGAGAGGACGTAGCACGCCCACACCATGCAGACGCTGTCGTCCATCACCATGACGCCGGCGGAGCCGAGGAACGACCCGGCCTTCTGCACCGAGTCCATGTCCATCGGGACGTCGATCTCGTCGGCGGTGAAGATCGGCATCGAGGCGCCGCCGGGGATGACCCCCTTCAGCACGCGGCCGTTCGGGATGCCGCCGCAGTGGTCATAGATGATCTCGCGCAGCGGCGTCCCCATCGGCAGCTCGTAGACGCCCGGCCGGACGACATGGCCGGACACACAGAAGAGCTTCGGGCCGGGGCTCTTCTCGGGGCCGATCGAGCGGAACCAGTCGGCGCCGCGCAGGACGATATGGGGCACGCAGGCGATGGTCTCGACGTTGTTGACGATCGTCGGGCAGCCGAAGAGCCCGTGCGTCGCGGGGAACGGCGGCTTGATGCGCGGGTACGCCCGCTTGCCCTCGAGCGACTCGAGCAGCCCCGTCTCCTCACCGCAGATGTAGGCGCCGGCGCCGCGGTGCACGACGACGTCGAGGTCGAAGCCCGAGCCGAAGATGTTCTTCCCGAGGCAGCCCTTCGCATACGCCTCGTGGATCGCCTCCCAGAGGACGTCGTACGCGTACTTCATCTCGCCGCGGATGTAGATGTACGCGGTGTGGCAGTTGATCGCGTAGGCCGTGATGATGATCCCCTCGAGCAGCTGGTGGGGATCCTCCTCCATGATGACGCGATCCTTGAACGTGCCCGGCTCGCTCTCGTCGGCGTTCACCGCCAGATAGACCGGCTTCTCGGTCTGTTTCGGCAGGAAGCCCCACTTCATCCCGGTGGGGAAGCCGGCACCGCCGCGGCCGCGGAGGTTCGACGCCTTCACCATCTCCACCAGCTCCTGCGGCTGGTACTTCGCGAACGCCGTCCGCGTCGCCTCGTAACCGCCGTGCTGGAGGTAGGTGTCGATGGAGCGGAGGCCGGGGATGTCCCGGCAGCGCATCAGCAGTCGCTCGGTCATCGGCAGCGGATCAGGCGGCGTCGCCCGCGCGCAGCTCCTGCTTGGAGCGCTGGATGCGACGCTGGAGCGCCATGAGGCCGTCGAGGACGGCTTCCGGACGCGGCGGACAGCCGGGGACGTAGACGTCGACCGGCACGATGCGGTCGATCCCCGGAAGCGTCGCGTAGTTGTCGTAGAAGCCGCCGGTCGAGGCGCAGGCGCCGAACGCCATCACCCACTTCGGATCGCCCATCTGGTCGTAGACCCGCTTCAGGATGGGCGCCTGACGCATCGTCACCGTGCCGATGACCATGAGGAGGTCGGCCTGGCGCGGCGTGAAGCGCGGCAGCAGCGCGCCGAAGCGGTCGATGTCGTAGGGCGACATCGAGAGCGCCATGAACTCCATCGCGCAGCATGCGGTCGCGAACGGATACGGGAAGAGCGAGTACTTGCGCGCCCACCCGATGGCGCGGTCGAGCTGCGTGACCACCACCGCGTCGGCGAGCAACGCCTCGTCCCCCGACGTCGCCATGTGCGGGACGGGAATCGTCGCAATCGGCTTCGGCATGAGGTTTCCGACGTGTAGCGCCGCCCCGCGTCGGTGTCAAAGACCACTGCTTTCGACCAGTTCCGGCCCTGGGAGCGGTCGCCGTCGTGCGCTAGAGGGACACGATGGAGCGCTTCTTCCACGTGCCCGATCGTGTCGCCTTCGCCCCCGACAAGATGCAGAAGGTGGGTCTCGTCGACACCGACGGCCTCTTCTGTGACGCCTACTGCCTCGAGCCGGGCCAGGAGCAGGCCGGCCATCGCCATGCCGTCGGCGACAAGCTCTACTTCGTCCTCGACGGCAGCGGCACGATCCGCGTCGACGACGACGAGCGCACGGTGCGGCCGGGGGATCTCGTGTGCGCGCCCGCGGGCTCCGAGCATGGAGTACGCAACTCCGGCCCCGGACGGCTCGTGCTCCTCGTCACCATGGCCCCGAAGCCGCCCCCGCGTTGATCCACCCGCGGCCCGGATGGTACCAAGCCGGGTTCCCAGCTTCGCTCCAGGAGGTCGTCCCATGCCCCTCATCCCCGCCACCCAGCTCCGCGTCGGCATGACCATCACGCACGAGGGCGCCCTCTGGCGCGTCATGCAGGTGGTGCACGTCACGCCCGGCAACTGGCGCGGCATGGTCCAGACGAAGCTGCGCAACATCAAGGCCGGCAGCCAGACCGAGCACCGCTTCCGCTCGGAGGACAAGGTCGACCGCGCCACGCTCGATCAGCAGATCATGGAGTTCCTCTACCAGGACGGCGACCACTACCACTTCATGAACACCGAGACCTTCGACCAGATCGCCCTCGACAAGGAGCAGCTCGGCGACGCCGTCGGCTATCTCACGCCCAACTCGCGCATCGAAGTCGAGTTCCACGAGACCACGCCGATCGGCGTGAGCCTGCCGAAGACGGTCGACCTGCGCGTGGTCGAAACCACGCCGGGCCTGAAGACCGCCACCGTCACCAACGTCCTGAAGCCCGCCACCATGGAGAGCGGCCTCGTGGTGCAGGTGCCGAACTTCATCAGCGAGGGCGAGCTGATCAAGGTCGACACCGAGACCGGCGCCTACGTCTCGCGCGCCAAGGAGAGCTGAGCCGGGCGATCGGCCGCGACCGCGGCGAAGATCCGCTCGCAGCGGTCGAGCATCCGCGGCAGCGTGAAGTGCGTCTCGACGCGCCGCCGCGCCGCCGCGCCGAGTGCCGCACGCCGCGCCGGGTCGGCGGCCAGCGCGGCGACCGCGTCCGCGAGCGCCGGCGGGTCGTCGACCGGGACGAGGACACCGCTGGTGCCGTCCTCGATCGCCTCGTCGGCGCCCATCGTGCGCGTCGACACGACGGCGCGTCCCGCGGCCATGCCCTCGAGCGTCGTCTGCGACATCACCTCGAAGCGCGACGGCAGCACCACGACGTCGAGCGCGGCGAGGACGCGGGGCACGTCCTCGCGCGGGCCGAGCAGGCGCACGCGGTCGCCCAGCTCCGCCGCCGCGGCCTCGACGATCGGCGCGTCGCCCCCGCCGCCGACGACGACGAACTTCGCGTCGGGAAGGCGCTCCCGCAGCAGGCCGATCGCGGTGAACAGGCGGTCGAGCCCCTTCTGCCACGCGAGGCGGCCGACCGTGCCGACCATCAGCGTGTCCGGGCCGACACCGATCTCGGCGCGCACCGTCGCGGCGTCGGCCGGCGCGACGTCGAAGCGCGGCAGGTCGACGCCCTTCCACAGGACGTGCAGCTTCTCCCGCGGCCCGAACCCCGCGTCGGCGTACCAGCGCGCCGCGCCGTGCGCGAGCACGATGCCGGCGTCGCAGCCGCGCCAGGTGACGCGGTCGATCCAGCGGCCGGCGTCGAGCTCGTGCGTCAGCCCGAACATCATCGCGACCCGGCCCGGCGCGCCGGTCGCGCGCGCCCACGCGGCCATGCGTCCCAGCTTCTTGCCCTTCACGACGACGACGTCGGGCCGCTCGGCCACCATCGCCTCGCGCACCCGCAGCAGGCGCCGCGCCCAGGTGCCGCGCGCGTCGGCGCGCACCGTGAGGCCGCGGCGGCGCGCGACCTCGAGCCACGGCACGTCGGGCCGTCCCGAGAGTACGCTCGTGTGTCCGCGCGCGGCGAGGCCTTCCGCAGTGTCGAGCATCCAGCGCTCGATCCCGCCGAAGGCGACGCTCTTGTTCAGATTGAGGAAGAGGAGACGCACGGCGGCGCGACGGCCGTCACCTGCCCTTCCACTGCGGCTTGCGCTTCTCGGCGAACGCGCGCGGGCCCTCGATCGCGTCCTCGCTCGCCCACAGGCGTCCCACCGCCGGATAGTCGCCGGTCAACGCCTCCGCGAGCGGCCGCCCGAGCCCTTGGTATGCCGCCTGCTTCGTCGCCTGCACGGAGAGCGGCGAGCACTCGGCGATGGTCGCGGCCCAACGCTGCGCCGTCGCCAGGAGCTCGCCCTTCGGCACCACCTCGTTGACGAGCCCGAGACGCTGGCCCTCCGCCGCGGTGATCGGCTTGCCGGTCAGCATCATGCCCATCGCCACCTTGAGCGGGACGTGGCGCGGCAGCCGGTGCACGCCGCCGGCGGCGGCGAGCAGCCCGACGCGCGGCTCGGGCAGCCCGAGCGTCGCGTGCTCCGCGGCGACGATGACGTCGCAGGCGAGCGCGATCTCGAGGCCGCCGCCGAGCGCGAAGCCGTTCACCGCCGCGATGATCGGCTTCCACAGGTCGAAGCGGGCCGTGAGCCCGCCGAAGCCCGAGCGCGGTACGCGCGGCATGCCGTGCTGCGCCGTCCACTTGAGGTCGTTGCCGGCCGAGAACGCCTTCTCGCCCGCACCGGTGAGGATGCCCACCCAGAGGTCGTCGTCCGCCGCGAAGCGATCCCACGCCTGCGACAGCTCCTCGTTGGCGTCCGGGTGGAGGCTGTTCATCACCTCCGGCCGGTTGATCGTGACCGTGACGACGTGGTCCCGCTGCTCCCAGCCGATGAACTCGTACGACATGCGCGGGTCCATACCGCAGGCCGACGCGGTTTGACAGGTGCGGCGAGCCGCCGGTAGCAGACGTCGGATGCCCCTGCAGCACCGTACGATCGAGACCAACGGCGTCCGCCTCCACTGCGTCGTCGACGGCAGCGGACCGCTGGTCGTCCTCCTGCACGGCTTTCCGGAGTTCTGGTACTCCTGGCGGCATCAGATCGCCGCGCTGGCGCCCCATTTCACGGTCGTGGCGCCGGACCTCCGCGGCTACAACGAGAGCGAGAAGCCGGCCCAGGTGGCCGCCTACGCGATCGACGAGCTGGTGGCCGACGTCGAAGGCATCATCCGCGCCTTCGGCCAGGAGCGCGCGGTGATCGTCGGGCACGACTGGGGCGGCGGCGTCGCCTGGACGTTCGCGATGGAGCGCCCCGCGATGACGCGCAAGCTCGTGGTCATGAACTGCCCGCATCCGGCGGTGCTCGCGCAGCACTTCCAGGGTAACCTGCGTCAGCTCGCGCGCAGCTGGTACATGTTCTTCTTCCAGATCCCGTGGCTGCCCGAGTTCCTCATGGGCCTCCAGCACGCCTGGCCGGTCGGCAACGCCGTCCGCCAGTCGGCGATCCAGAAGGAGGCGATCAACGACGAGGACGTGCAGCGGCTGCGTGACGCCGCGAGCCACGCCGGCGCGCTGCGCAGCGCGATCAACTACTACCGCGCGGCGTTCCGCGACCCGAACGCCCAGGCCGCCCTGCCCGCGTTCGTACGCCGCTTCCTGCACGGCGACCGCGAGCTGCCGCCGCCGCGTCGCACGTTCGACGACTGGCCGAAGATCACCTGCCCGACGATGCTCATCTGGGGCGAGCAGGACGTCGCGCTCGGCAAGGAGCTGACCTTCGGTCTCGAGCCGCTCGTACCCGGCGGGATCGACGTGCGCTACGTGCCCGACTCCGGGCACTGGGTGCAGCAGGAGCGGCCCGACCTGGTGAACCGCTGGCTGCTCGAGTTCCTCGGCGAGCTGGCCCCGGCGGCGAGCGCGAACGAGCCCGGTCTGCCGGGCGGACCATCTCCGGCGCCCGCCTGACGCACGCCGCTCACGCGAGCGTCGGCCGCGCCCGTTCCTCGCCCGTGTACTGCGTGACGCGCGTCACGTAGCCCTGCGTGATCCGCGGCAGGAACGGCCGCACGTGGTCGAAGTCGGTCGGGTCGAGGCCGGCGCGCTCGGCGCGCGCCTGTGCCCGCGCGACGCGGCCCTCGCCGGCGTTGTAGGCGGCGACCGCGAACAGGCGGCGCTCGCTCGGGTCGACGATCGGCGTCGTCGCGAGCCCACCCCCGAGCTTGGCCTCGCGCCCGAAGAGGTCGTGCAGATAGCGCAGATAGCCGACGCCGAGCGCGACGTCGTCGCTGCCCTCGGGGCGCTCGACCGTGCCGCGTGCGATCTTCTTCTTCATCTCGGCCTCGGTGTACCAGGTCACCTGGAACGTCCCCTTGCTGAGACCGTCCGCGCTGCGTGCCGTCGGATCGAGGCTCGACTCGGCGCGTGCGACCGCCACCGAGAGCGCCGGGTCCACCCCCGCGCTGCGCGCCGAGCGGTGGATCTCCGCCACCAGCCCGTCGGTATCGCGCCGTCGACCGGCGTCACGGGGCGTTGCGGCGGCGGTGTCGTCCGTCGCCGCCGCCGGCACGGCGACGGTCTCGTCGCTGCTCGCCGTCCGCAACGGCGAGGGCAGCATGGGGAACGGCGACGGCACCAGCGCCCCGACGCCGGACGATCCCGGCGCCGGCGCGCTCGGCCGCCCGATCCGCGGTGCGAAGCCCGCCGGCAGGGTCGCCGTCCGCGCCGTGACCCCGCCGGGTGCGGCAACGCCGGTCGTGGTGGGCCGCAGGCGCAGGTTGCGCAACACCTCGGCGAACGGCACCGGGGTCGGCGCCGGACGCACCCCGGAGAGGCCGGGGATGGGTGCGCCCACCGCGTCGCAAATCGTCGGAACCACGCCGGCGTTCTGCAAGCCCGGCGCCAGCCCGACGTCCATGTCTACGGGCGACGCGACCCGGCAGGTCCTGCCGCTACGGCAGGACCTGCCGGGCATCGCTTGCCGCGCGGCCGACTCGCGCGAGCCCGATCCGGCGGTTACAAGCCTCGTCTCCGTCCATGGCCGACCGTCGTCTGTCCCCGATTCCCTGGCACGCCGTCTTCGGCGACGACCGTCCCGTCGAGTTCGAGATCGGGCCCGGGCGCGGCGAGATCCTGCTCGCCTGGGCGCGGGCGGCGCGGGAGACGAACTTCTTCGCCGTCGAGCACGCCAGCGGCATGGCCACCGAGCTCGCGGGGCGGGCGGCGGCGGCGGGTCTCGCCAACGTGCGGGTCGTCGGCGGCGATGCGCGCTGCGTGGTGCGCCGGCTCGTGCCGGACGCCTCGGTCGCCGCCTATCACATCTACTTCCCCGACCCGTGGCCCAAGACACGCCACCGGCAGCGCCGTCTCTTCAGCGACCGCGCCTTCGCACCCGCGCTGCGGCGGACGCTGCGCCCCGACGGGCGGGTGCACGTGGCGAGCGATCTGCCGGCCCTGCACGCCGCGATGTGCGGGGCGCTGGTCGAGGCCGGCTTCGTGCGCGACGACGTCACCCCGCCGCCGCGCCTCCGCCCGACCACGAAGTTCGAGCGCAAGTACGCGGCCGCGGGAACCTGGTACGCCTGCTTCCGGCGCGGGGACTGACCGCCGCTCAGACGGCGGCGCCGTCGCCGAAGCCGCAGAACACCTCGTAGTCGATCAGCTGCGTCACGGTCGGAGCGTCGCCGCAGACGACGCACTTGGGATCGCGCCGCAGCTTCAGGATGCGCACGTCGCCGGTCAGGGTGTCGAAGTGCATCATGCGGCCGAGGAGCGGCTTGCCCTTGCCGAGGATCAGCTTGATCGCCTCGAGCGCCTGCATGCAGCCGACGATGCCGGGGAGCACGCCGAGCACGCCGGCCTCCGCGCACGACGGGACGGCTCCGGGCGGGGGCGGCTCGGGGAAGAGGCAGCGGTAGCACGGGCCCTTCGGCGGATCGTACACCGTCGCCTGGCCCTCGAACTGCCAGATGGCACCGTCGACGAGCGGCTTGTGCAGCATCACACAGGCGTCGTTCGCGAGGTAGCGCGTGGGGAAGTTGTCGCAGCCGTTCACGACGATGTCGAACTGCTCGAAGATGCGAAACGCGTTCTCCGACGAGAGCCGCTCGCGGAACTCCACCACCTTCACGTCGGGATTCAGCGCCTCGAGCGTCTTGCGCGCCGACTCGACCTTCGGCGTGCCGACGCGGTCGTTGGTGTGCAGTATCTGGCGCTGGAGATTCGAGAGGTCGACCGTATCCATGTCGACGATCCCGATCGTGCCGACGCCGGCGGCGGCGAGGTAGAGCGCGACCGGCGACCCGAGCCCGCCGGCGCCGATGCAGAGCACCTTCGCGTCGAGCAGCTTGCCCTGCCCGACCTCGCCGACCTCCGGGAGAAGGAAGTGGCGGCTGTAGCGGATCTGCTGCTCGGCGGTGAACTGACGGTCTTCCTGGATCGGCAGGCCCTGGTTCTTCCAGGCCCCGAAGCCGCCGCGCATCGAGGTGACGTTGCGGTAGCCGAGCTCGTTCAGGATGCGGCCTGCGAGCAGCGAGCGCACCCCGCCCGCGCAGTACGCGATGATCGGCGTGTCCTTGTCGGGGACGGTCTCCTCGATACGCATCTCGAGGAAGCCGCGCGGGATCGAGATCGCGCCGGGGATGTACCCCTGGCGGAACTCCTCCTTCTCGCGCACGTCGAGCAGCACCGGCCCGTTGCCGTTGCCGCCGATGCGCTGCTTCACGTCGTCGGGAGACGCTTCCGGCACCTGCCGGCGCGCCTCGTCCATGATCTCGGAATACGTTCGTGCCATCACGTCACCCTTCGATGCCGTCGTAGAGGTTCATCCGATACTCGAGCCACCTGGCCACGCCCGCGGCGTAGGTCGGGGAGAGCATCAGGCGCCAGAGCGAGAGCCGACGCCAGAGCGGATAGCGTCGTGAGAGCGTCAGGCGATCCGGCGTCATGCCGGCGAAGAAGCGGGCCTTCTCGGCGTCGGCGCGGCGCAGCAGCCCGCGCTTCCAGAGGGCCCAGACGATCACTCGGCCTCCGTGGCCGGCCCCTCCGCCTCGCGGTACGCGCGCAGCTGATCGAGCATCAGCGCGTCGTGCCCCCGCTCCATCACCACCGCCGACCGCTGCATCAACACCTGCTTCGTCTCCACGAAGTCCTCGCGCCGATAGCCCCAGATGCGGGGGTGGACGTAGGTGTCCATGCGGATCGCGTCGCACGGACACGCCTCGACGCACATGCCGCAGTAGATGCACTGGAGCGTGTCGATCTCGTAGCGGACCGGGAACTTCTCGACCTGCGGATCGGGATGCTGCCCGGCCTCGATGTGGATGCACTTCGCGGGACAGGCGGTCGCGCACAGGAAGCAGGCGGTGCAGCGCACGGCGCCATCGGGCTTGAGCGTCAGTCGGTGCGAGCCGCGATAGCTCTCCGGGTAGACCTTCCGCTCCTCGGGGTACTGCGTCGTCACCGCGGCGCGCTGCTCGCGCGCGATGCCTGCGACGTGCAGCACGTGCAGCGCCAGGTTGCGCACGAAGTGTCCCGCGGTGACGGCCACGCCGCGGAGCACCTCCGGGACGTACAGCCGCTCGGCGAGAGAGAGTTCGGGTCGCTGCGTCTGCATCGGGCGACTACCTACCATCCGTCGCCCGACGCCGCCACCAAGAGCGGTCCGGAAACGGGACCTTGCGGCGTCGGGCCGGCTCAGTTGCCGCGGCCTGGAGAGCCCTGGGGATGGCTGCGCAGCTCGCGCAGCCGGAACTCGAGCACGTCGACGAGGCAGCGGCCGCGCTGCCCGAGATCGGCCGCCTCGAGCAGGGCCTGGCGCTCGAGCGGCTCGATGTCGAGGTGCTGGGCCAGGAAGTTGACGAAGGTCTCGTCGTCGACGCCGCCGTCGCGCAGGCCGTCGGCAGGTGTGCGGCCCACCTGCGCGAGATAGCCGTCGACCAGGGCCCGGATGCGCCCGCGCAGCCCCGGGGCCAGCGCCGTCCCCGTCGTGCCGCGCCAGCTGACGACGGCCTCGCGGTACGGCGCACGGGCCAGCTCCCGGTGGATGTGGAACTCGCGCAGCCCGCGCAGGACGATGTTGAACCTGCCGTCGGGCAGCTCGTCGACGTGGACCACCTCGCCCACCGTCCCGACCGAGAAGACCTGCGGGCGCGCGTGATACTCCGCCTGCCAGTCGCCCTTCAGCAGCACCATGCCGACGAGATGCGCGCCCCTCAGCGCATCCCGCACCATCGCCCGGTAGCGCGGCTCGAAGACATGCAGCGGCAGCGGCATGCCCGGGAACAGCACCACATTGGGAAGCGGGAAGAGCGGGATGATCTCGGGCAGCTTCACGGCACGTCCCGGCAGGTGCGGCAGTCGCCGTAGAGGACGAGCGCGTGCGCCGTCACCGCATGGCCGGCACGCTGCGCGGCGGCGAGCCCGGCCTCCGGCAGGGACGGTCCGACGTCGGCGATGCGCCCGCACCGCCGGCACACGAAGTGGTCGTGCGGCGCCGCCGTGGCGTCGTAGCGCAGCGAGCGTCCGCCGACGTGCGCGACGCCGATGCGGCCCTCGTCGACCAGCCGCTGGAGGTTACGGTAGACCGTCCCCAGACTGATCCGCGGCAGGCGCCTGCGAACGTCCGCGAAGATCGCCTCGGCGGTGGGATGTGCGCTGCCCGACGCAGCGACCGCCGCGAGCACGACCTCGAGCTGGCGGCTCGAGCGGCGCCCCGAGGCCGGCGTCACCCGACCTCCGCGGGACAGGGACGGCGGCCCTCAGGGGGCGCGGCGCGATCGGCGGTCCGCATGACGTCCTGGGGACGGTGGTAGCACAGATCGCCGTCGGACGCCGACACGGCTGCTACCATGCCGGAAACCACGACCCCACCCAAGGCGGCGTGGGGGAGACGTCGCCCGGCGCGCATCGGCGCCGCCGGGCGTCGCCGCTCAGAGCCCGAGCGCCTTGACGCTGGGACGGACGCGTACCCGCTCGAGCCAGGCCTGAACCGGCGCCAGAGCGGGCTCGAACTCGAAGCCGAGACGGCCGAGGACGATCATGCGCGGCGCGAACGCCGCATCGGCGATCGTGAACTCGCTGCCGGCGAGGAACTCGCTGCCCTCGAGCCGGTCGCGGAGGTGATACAGGCAGCGACGCAGCTCCTCGCGCGCCTGCTCGACGCGCGGGGCGTCGCGCTCCGCTTCAGGCTTGCGCAGCTGGGCGAGCAGCGTGGTCGTGGGCGGGATGAACGAGTTGTCGCAGTAGTCCTCAAGCATCCGCACGAGAGCCCGGGCCTGCGAGTCCTCCGGCATGAGACGCGGGAGCGGGTACTCGTCCTCGAGATACTCGTTGATGATGGTCGAGTCGTAGATGACTTCGTCCTCGTCCTGGAGGACGGGGACCTTCCCGTAGGGGTTCATCCGCAGGAACTCGGGAGCCTTCTGCTCCTGCTTGCGCAGGTCGACGAAGACCTTTTCGTACTCGAGATCCTTCTCGGCCAGTACCACCCGTACCTTCTGGCAGAACGGGCAGTCCGGGTAGTCGTACAGCTTCAGCATGCGAAAGGCCTCCTCAGAACGGCGTGAACGGTACGGGAAAAGACGCGACCGTGCAATGTTGGAGACCTACAAATTCCGCATTTTTGCCGGATTTTTCACGGAACGTGCGTCCATGCGTGGTACGAGCTGCGCACCAGCGGTCCCGCCTCGACGTGCCGGAAGCCCAGGCCCAGCGCCGCCTCGCGCAGCTCGTCGAACTCGTCCGGCGGGACGTAGCGCACCACCTCGTGGTGCGCGGCCGTCGGCCGCAGATACTGGCCCAGGGTCAGGACGTCGCAGCCCGCCGCGCGCAGATCGCGAAAAACGCTGGTCAATTCCTCGCGCTCCTCGCCGAGCCCGAGCATCAGCCCGGCCTTCGTGAGGAGATCGGCGCGTACGCCACGGGCGCGGGCGAGGAGATCGAGCGAGCGCGCATAGCGCGCGCCCGGACGAACCCGGCGGTAGAGCCGCGGCACGGTCTCGAGGTTGTGATTGAGCACATGGACCGGCGACACGGCCACGGTCTCGACGGCGCCTGTGATGCCCTGGAAGTCCGGCACGAGCACCTCGACGCGGGTCTGCGGCGCCTGCGCCCGGATGGCGCGGACCGTCGCCGCGAAGTGCTCGGCGCCGCCGTCGGGCAGATCGTCGCGGTTGACCGAGGTCACCACCACGTGGGCGAGCCCGAGCCGGGCCACCGCCGCCCCCACCCGCCCCGGCTCCAGGGGATCGACGGTGAGCGGCTTGCCGTGGGCGACGGCGCAGAACGAGCAGTTCCGCGTGCAGGTGTCGCCGAGCAGCATGAACGTGGCGGTGCGATGTCCCCAGCACTCGCCGATGTTCGGGCAGCGCGCCTCCTCGCATACGGTATGCAGGCCGAGCTCGCGGACCGTCGCCAGCGTCTCGGCGTAGCCGGGGCCGCCGGGGACGCGCACCTTCAACCACGGCGGATGGCGCCGCACGACGCCCGGCCCGGCGCTCATGCGGACACCGCCTGCTCCGCGGAGGCCGGGAGCTCCTGCCAGCCCGCGTAGCCGAACGCGGCCACGAACCGCGCCCGCACGCGCGGCAGCACCGCGTCGATCTCTGCCGGCCCGCCCTCCGCCGCGACCGACGTCATCCGTACGCCCGTGATGCCGCAGGGCACGATCGAGACGAAGCCGCCGAGGTCCGGACCGACGTTCAGCGCGAAGCCGTGCCACGTCACCCAGCGGCGCAAGGCGACGCCGATCGAGCCGATCTTGCGATCCTCGACCCAGACGCCGGTGAGCCCGGGGCGGCGCGCCGCCGCGATGCCGAAATCCGCGAGCGCGTCGATCAGCACCTGCTCGAGCGTGCGTACGTACCAGTGCACGTCGAGCCGGTGCCGGCGCAGCGCGAGGATCGGATAGCCGACCAGCTGCCCCGGACCGTGGTAGGTCACCTGTCCGCCCCGTCCGACGCGCACGACCGGCGTGTCCGCCGCGGCAGCGGCACCGAGGAAACGCGCATCGGCGCCGCGACCGAGGGTGTACACGGGCGGATGCTCCAGGAGCAGCAGGACGTCGTCGCCACCGGCCAGGCGCTCGGCCACCAGCCGCTCCTGCCAGGCGAGCGCCGCCGCGTACGGCACGCGCCCCGGGGTGGCCACCATCAGCTCCATCGCGCTTCCATCTTGACCGCGCGGCCCTCCGCCGCAAGCGCCGGCGCCCCCGGGACGCACGCGTCTCACCGCATCAGCAGGGCCTGCCCGTTCGGCTCGAGACCGAGCGCCGCGCTCACCGGCGCGAACGAGCGACGATGGACCGGCGACGGCCCCAGGCGCCGCAGCGCCGCGAGATGCGCGCGCGTCGCGTAGCCCATGTGCCGCGCGAAGCCGTACTCGGGATAGTCGGCGTCGAGCGCCCGCATGAGCGCGTCGCGATGCACCTTGGCGACGATCGACGCCGCCGCGATCGAGGTGACGAACGCGTCGCCCTTCGGATACGCGCTCTGCGGCATCGCCAGCGACGGGATCTCGCGCCCGTCGACCAGCACGTAGCCCGGCTCGATCGGCGCGAGCGCGGCGACGGCGCGCCGGCAGGCCTCGAGCCCGGCACGATAGATGTTGATGCGATCGATGTCGGCGACCTCGACCACGGCGACCCCGACGGCGAGCGCGCGACGCCGGATCTCCACCGCGAGGCGCTCGCGCTCCGGCGCGGGAACCGTCTTCGAGTCGGCGACGCCGACGATCTCGCACTCCGGCGGCAGCACGACCGCGGCGGCGACGACCGGCCCGGCGAGGGGTCCCATGCCGACCTCGTCGACGCCGGCGACGTGGCGCACGCCGATCCGCCACAGGAGGCGCTCCAGATGGGGCGCCGCCATCGGCACGGCGGCCCGTCCGCGCTTGCGCGCCGGCGCCCTCACGCCGCCTCCGCGCGCGGCGGCCGCAGCAGGCCGGCCACGAGACCGAGCACGCCGCGCTCGTCGAAGCCGTCGACGCCGTTGTACCAGGCGAGCCCGACGCGCTGCGCCCGCCGGCTCGCGCGCGCGACGCCGAACCAGAAGCGCGCCCGCGGCCCGTAGAACCAGCGCGCGGCGCGGTCGAGGAGCCGCAGCTTGCGTCCCATCGCGCCGCCCGCGACGGCGCGCGCATAGTCGGCGAAGTCGAACCGTCCCTCCGCCCGCGCGCGCACGATCGCGTCGGCGGCGAGGACGCCGTACTCGAGCGCGAACGAGATGCCCTCGCCCATGAGCGGATCGCAGCCCGCGGCGTCGCCGACGAGGAGCGCACGCGGGGCGGCGACGGCGGTGCCCGGCGCCCAGGTGCGGATCGGGAACGCCTGCCACGCGTCGCTGCGCGCGCCGATCCGCGCCAGCTCGGCGTCGAGCTCCGCCCGCAGCCGCACGCCCGTGATCGGCGGCAGCGCGTAGGCTCCCGCGTTCACGTGCGGCTCGCCGCCGATGAGGCAGGGAAACGACCAGCGGTACCCGCGCAGCCCGGCGGTGCAGGGCGCGAAGTCGAACTCGTAGCGGCCGGCGGCGAAGCCGTCCCAGCACGTGTCGCGCAGCGGAACGTCGCACATGACGGCGCGGCCCACGACACCACTCGGCCCCGGGACGAGCGCACGCCGTACCAGGCTGCCGCTACCGTCGGCGCCGACGACGATCGGCGCCCAGTACGTGCGGCGGCTGGTGTCGACGCGGATGCCGTCGCCGTCGCGTGCGATCGCGACCACCCGTGTGTCCTCGTGCAGCGCGACGCCGCGGTCGCGCGCCGCCCAGGCGAGGCGTGCGTCGAACTCGCGGCGGCGCACGACGCGGCAGAGGCCGGGCTCGTCGACCGCCACCCGGGCCGACGGCACGATCACGCCGGCACGGTCGACACGCACCGACGGTACGTCGGCCACGAGCCCCAGCTCGGCGAGCACGCGATCGCTCTTCGGAATGACGCCGCCGGCGCAGATCTTGTCGCGGGGATGGTGCTGCTTCTCGAGCAGGACGGCGTCGGCGGCGAGCGCAGGATCGCGCCGGGCGAGGCGCAGCGCCGTTGCCGCGCCCGCCGGTCCCGATCCGACGATGATGACCGATCGCCGCTCCACCCTCGCGGCTCTGTAGCCCAGCCGCCGTCCGCCTGCCAGGGTCAGCCGTCGGCGAGCAGGCCCTTGCCCGGCACGTGATTGATCTCCAGCCGCGTCCCGACCGGGTCCTCGAAGAGCAGCGAGTAATAACCCGGCGCCCAGGCGCCGTCCTCGGGCGGATGCACGATGGTGGCACCGAGATCGCGCACGAGCGCGTACACGGCGTCGACGTCGGCGCGCTCGCGGGCTCGGAAGCAGAGGTGATGGAGCCCCGGCCGGCGCTGGTCGAAGCGCGCCGCGGCGAACTCGTCCGCCGCCGGCTGGATGCCGAGCGCGGTGCGGCCGCCGACGCAGTACAGCATCACCTCCGCGTCGATGACGGGCCGCATGCCGAGCTGCGGCAGCAGCGCGCGGTAGAACTTCTGGCAGGCCGGGAAGTCGCTGACCGTGAGGAAGACGTGCGCGATGCCGTTGATCTCCATGTCGGCCCTCTGCCTGTGCGACGGCCCCGACACAACGTGCGCCGCCGCCGGACCGCGGGCGGCGTCCGCTCCGCCGCCGCGGCCGGACATCGTGCAGCGTCGCGTGCGACGCTGGAGCCGACGGGCGCCGGCAGGTAACAGCGGGGACCCGCATGTCGCCGCTCGTCGCGCTGCTCCTCGCCGCCGTCCTGTTCTCGACCGGCGGCGTAGCCATCAAGGCGACGGCGCTAGACGGCGCGGTGGTGGTCTGCCTGCGCTCGCTCCTCGCGGCCGCGGCGTTGCTGCTCCTGCTACCCGGTGCCCGCCGCGGCTGGCGCCGGGAGACCGTCGTCGCCGCGCTCCCCTACGCCGCCACGCTCACGCTCTTCGGCCTCTCGACCAAGCTGACGACGGCGGCCAACGCGATCTTCCTCCAGTCGACCGCGCCGCTGTGGGTGGCCGCGTTGGCGCCCTGGCTGCTCGGCGAGCCGCTGCGGCGTCGCGACCTCCTCTTCCTCGCCGTCATGCTGCTCGGGCTCGTCACCATCGTCGCCGACCCGAGCCTGCCGGCGGCGAGCGCCCCGGCGCCCCGACGCGGCGACCTCCTGGCGGCGGCGTCCGGGCTCACCTGGGCGCTCACGCTGATCGGGCTGCGGCGCGCGGCGGCGGGCGCGCTCCCCGGCGCGGTGCTGGTCGCCGGCAACCTCTTCGCGGCGCTCGTCACCCTACCGGCCGCGCTGCCGCTCGCCGTGCCGGCGGCGGGTGACGTCGCGGTGCTGCTCTACCTCGGCGTCGTGCAGGTCGGCCTGGCGTACGTCTGCCTCGCGCACGCCCTCCGTCATCTGCCGGCGTTCGAGGTGTCGTTACTGCTCCTGCTGGAGCCGGCGCTGAACCCGCTGTGGGTCTGGCTCGTGCTCGGCGAGCAGCCCGGTCCCCTGGCGCTCGCGGGCGGCGCGCTCCTCATCGCCGCCACGGGGTGGCACGTCCGCGCCGACAGCCGCGCAGCGGCGGCCGCCTGACGGCTCGCCGGCGCTCAGCCGGCGGCGCGGGCCACGGCCACCGGCGCGGCGAGCGGCAAGGTCAGCACCGCGCGCGTGCCGCGCCGCCGGTCGCTCTCGATCTCGATCCGCCCGCCGTGCCGCTCGGCGATCTCGCGCGACAGCGCGAGGCCGAGCCCGGCGCCCTCCGTTCCGCCTCGCGCCCACGCGCAAAGCGCTCGAAGACGCGCGCCCGATCGGCCGGGTCGATTCCTGGGCCGTCGTCCATCACGGCGACCAGCTCGTCGAGCCGCAGCGGCGCCCGCTCGGCATCGAGCGCGCCCGCCTCGACGGCGCTGAGAGCGAGGATATCCTCGGACAGACGCCCGAGACGCTCCGCCTGCTCGAGCCCGTCGAGGAGGCCGTTGCGCCAGCCCTCGGGCCGATCGCCGCGCGCGAGCGCCACCACATCGCCGTCCGCATCTGAAGGTCGATCATCACCGCCGCAGCCACGACGATCACACAGGCGAGCGCCCCGAAGCCGAGCGTGAGCCGCAGCCGCAGGCTGCGTGGGACGAGGCGCCACGTCAGCACGGCGGCTCGCTCGCCAGCACGAAGCCGGCGCCGCGCACGGTGTGGACGAGCGGCGAGCGGCCCTCGGCGTCGAGCTTGCGCCGCACGCGGCTCACGTAGACGTCGACGAGGTTCGATAGGCCATCGTAGTTGCGGTCCCAGCACTCGTCGAGGAGCTGGCTGCGCGTCACCAGCTCGCCGGCGTGGCGCGCGAGGTACTCGAGAATGGCGAACTCCTTGGCCGTGAGCGAGATCGCACGGCCCCCCCGCCGCACGCTGAAGCGGGCCGGGTCGACCTCGAGGTCGCCGACGCGCAGGATCGTCGCCAGCACCGTCGTCCCGCGGCGCAGCAGCGCCCGCACCCGGGCCACCACCTCGGCGAACGCGAACGGCTTCGCGAGGTAGTCGTCGGCGCCCGCGTCGAGCCCGGCGACCCGGTCGGCGAGCCCGCCGCGCGCCGTGAGCACCAGGACGGGGACGGCGTCGCCGCGCTCGCGGAGATCGCGCAGGAGGAGGACCCCGTCGGCGTCGGGGAGGCCGAGGTCGAGGATGAGGCAGTCGTAGCGATGCTCCCGGCACAGGCTCGCAGCCTCGCCGGCGCGGTCGGTGACGTCGACCGCGTACCCGTGGGTGGCCAGCCCCTGGCGCAGTGCGCGGGCGATGGCGGGGTCGTCCTCGACCACGAGCAGGCGCATCGGTACCGGAGGATAGCCCTCCGGAGCTACGACGCCAGGCCACCGGCCGCCCGCGCAGGCGTCGGGTTCACCTCGGATTCATGGGGGGCCCGGCATGGTAGATGGGCGAATGTCTCGCCGTCTCGCTCTGCCCGCCGCGGTCGCCGCCGCCCTCGTAGGGTTGCTCGTGGCCGGCAGCCTCCCGTTCTACACCCGGGCCGAGCCGCGGGAGGCCAACGCGGCGCGGGCGATGGTGGAGGGACGGGGGCTCCTCATCCCGGAGCGCGCCGGCGACGCCACCTCGAAGAAGCCGCCGCTCTATCACTGGCTCGCGGCGGCGGCGCTCCGTGCGGGCGTCCAGCCGGCCGAGCTGGCGGTGCGTCTGCCGAGCGTCGTGCTCGGTGCCCTGGTGGTCGGCGCGACGGCCGGCATCGGCGGCACCGCGTACGGGACGGCCGCCGGCGTCTTCGCTGCCCTCGCCCTCGCGACCAGCTTCGAGTGGTTCCGGGCCGCCACCCAGTCGCGCGTCGACATGACGCTCACCGCCTTCCTGTCGCTGGCGACGCTGGGGCTGTGGCTCGGCGTCACCCGCGACGACCGTCGCTGGCTGCGCATCGGAGCGCTGGCGGCGGCCCTGGCGACGCTGGCCAAGGGGCCGATCGGCATCGTCCTGCCGCTCGCGATCGTCGGCGTCGACGCGCTGTGGAGCCGCGACCGCGGCCGCCTGCGCCGGCTGCTCGATCCGGTGGCCGCGGCCTGCGTGCTGTTGCCGCCGGCCTGCTGGTACCTGCTCGCGACCGAGCACGGCGGCGCCGCCGTCCTGCGCACGCAGCTCCTCGGCGAGAACATCGAGCGGTTCCTCGGCGTGGGCGACGTCCCGCACCGCCACGGCCCGCTCTACTACCCGCCGCTGCTGGCCGGCGGACTGCTCCCCTGGACGCCGGCGGTGGCCGTCGGCCTCCGGAAGGCCTGGCGGCGGCGCACGGCGATCGACCGCTTGTGCCTCGCGTGGGCGGGCGTGATCCTCGTCTTCTTCTCGCTCGCCGCCGGCAAGCGCTCGGTCTATCTCCTGCCGGCCTACCCGCCGCTCGCGCTCCTCGCCGGGCCTGCGCTCGTCGCCTGGTGCGCGCGACCGGCGACGGTCCGCGCCCGGCGCGTCGCCGCGGCGAGCGCCGCTTTCGTCGGCCTCGCCGCCCTCGCGCTCAGCCTTCCGGCGGTGCAGGCCGGGCTCGCCGAGCTGGCGACGCGGATCGTATGCAGCGACCGCGAGCTGCTCGGCCCTGCGTTCTCGGTGATCGCCACCTCCCCGTGGCGGATTCCCGTGACCGGGCTCGCGCTCGCCCTGGTCCTCCTCCTCGGGATCGGCGGACGCACCGCCGCGGCGCGCGGCGCCGGCCTCGTCGGCTCCGGGCTCCTGTTGACGGTGGGGACGGTCTTCCTCGGGACGTTGCCGCTGGCGACGGCCCTCACCCCGCGCGAGTTCGCGCGGGCGGTCGAGCGTCGCGTCGGCCCCGACGGCCGCCTGTGTGCGCTCGGCCCCCTACCCGAGGATCTGCGCTGGTACCTCACGCGACCGGTGCCGGCGTGCGAGCTGCGCTGCGATCAGCCGGGCGGCACGGACTGGGTCGTGCGCACCGCGGCTTTCGACGCCCGCCGGCGTGAGGCCTGCCTGCGCCCGTCGCTCACCCACACGGGGACCGGTCCCGGCGACAACCTGCGGCTCGACCGCGTCACGGTCGTCACCGCCGCCGAGGACCCCGCCCGCACGGCGCCTTCCGCTCCCGCTCCGCCGCACGGGATCCCTTGACGGTCACGCGCGGCGCGCGGTACCGCCGCACATGCTCTCCGGCCGTCGCGCCATCGCCCTCGCCGCGCTCCTTGCGCTTCCCGCCCACGTCCCCGATGCCTACGGCGCCTCGGCGGCCCAACGCTGCGAGGCCGCCGTCGCCGCGGCGGCGACGGCCTGCACCAAGAAGGTCGCCGCCCGCACACGTGCCTGCTACCTCGGCACGGGCGACGCCTGCCTCCCCGGCGACGCCGGCGTCGCCCGCGCGCTCGCAAAGCTCGGGAAGAAGATCCTGAAGGGCTGCCCCGACGCCGCGAGCGCCCGGGGCGCCGGCTACGGCGCCCTCGTCGACCCCGCGGCCGTGGTCGCGCGCACGCGCGAGGCCTGCCTCGGCGAGCCCGCGACGCTCGCGGCGCGCACCTTCGGCGGCCCGCAGGGCGCCGTGCTCGGCGCCGCCGACCCGACGCTGCGTCGCTGCCTCGACACCGCCTACAGGCAGGCCAGCACGTTCCTCCTCGCCGCCTACGATGCGCAACGTGCCTGCATCCGGAAGGCACGCCGCGGCGCCTGCAACGTCGCCAAGACCGCCGCCAAGGTCGCCACGCTCGAAGGCAAGGCGCTCGCCGCGATCGCCAAGCGCTGCGCGCCCGCCGCGCTCCCGGACGCGATCGGCCTCGACGGCGCCGTGTACCTCGCCCGCACCGGCGCGCAGGCACGCTGTCTCACCGCCACGGCCCACGGGGACCCCGGTCCGCTCGACCTCGACTGCGGTCCGCGTCCGAGCATCCCGCTGCCCGCGCGCGGCGAGTGGGTCCAGATCACGCTCGACGAGGCGGTGTGGGGGACGCGCTGCGGCAAGGGTGCGCCCTACGCCTTCTGGCTGCGGCTGGCGCCCGAGGGCGCGGATCCGACCAACGTCGCCACCGACATGGAGGGCGGCGGCGTCTGCCTCGGCGAGAGCGACTGCGCGGGGATCCCGAACTCCCTCTGGCTGGCGACCGACAACGAGCAGCCGAACGACGGCTATCTGTCGACGGATGCGGCGATCAACCCGTTCCACGACTGGACCATGCTCTTCATGCCGTACTGCACGCAGGACGTGCACATCGGCGGCGGGCTCTCGAGCGTCTTCTCGCCGAGCCTGACGGTGCACCGCTTCGGCGCCGTCAACGTGCGCGCCGCGATGCGCTACCTGCGCGACGTGCTGTGGACCGAGCTCGAGCGCAGCGACCCCGCCGGCTGGCACCCGGACCGCCTGCACGTGTTCTTCTCGGGCGAGTCGGCGGGCGGCTTCGGCGTCAACTACAACTACCACTACCCGCTCGACGACCTCCGCTGGGTGAACACCACCGCCGCTCCCGACTCGGGCCTCGGCCTCGACAACGGCACGGCGCTCAGCGTGAAGACGCTCGGCAGCGTCATCACCGGAACCACCAACCCGGGCGGCTGGGGCACGCGGCCGTTCCAGCCGCCCTACTGCCTCTCGGGCGACTGCGCCGTCGGCCCGATCGGCCAGGCGGCGAGCGCGCCGCGCCTGCTCGCGACGCCCTGGCAGCGCGTGCTCAACCTCTCGAACCAGGTCGACGCGACGCAGGTGAGCACGACGTTCTTCCCCAGCACCGCCGCGTTCGTGAACGCCGTGCGCGCCGACTACTGCACGAACCGCGGCCTGCCCGGGCTGCACTTCTTCTTCCCGGCGCGGACCGCGTCCATCCACACCATGCTGCGCACGAACAGCCTCTTCACCACGCTCGCCGCGGGGGGCGTCGTGGTCCGCGACTACGTCCACCAGGCGATGACGAACCCGGCCGGCGTCGTCGACCACGTCGACGAGGGCACCCTCGTCGCCGACTATCCCGGCGTCCAGCCGATCGCCTGCGCGGGCTCGCCGAGCGGCGCGTTCCTCGACTGACGCCGCGGATGCCGGCCGCGCCGCACGCCTAGAGTGCGCGCGGCCGGACGTTCGCGTGGATCCAGGCGACGATGTCGTGGGTGCTCGCGCCGGGCGTGAAGATCTCGGCCACGCCCGCGGCGCGCAGCGTGGGCCGATCCTCGTCGGGGATGATGCCGCCGCCGAACATCGGGATGTCGGCGCCGCCGCGCGCGCGCAGCTCGTCGATCACCGCCGGGAAGAGCGTCAGATGGGCGCCCGAGAGGATCGAGAGGCCGACGAGATCGACGTCCTCCTGCACCGCCGCCTCGGCGATCATCTCCGGCGTCTGGTGGAGGCCGGTGTAGATCACCTCGAAGCCGGCGTCGCGCAGCGCGCGGGCGATGATCTTGACGCCGCGGTCGTGGCCGTCGAGTCCCGGCTTCGCCAGCAGGATGCGCAGCGGACGCGTGCTCACAGCCACGCCGGGTCGCGATACTCGCCGAAGACCTCGCGATAGACGTCGGAGATCTCGCCGACCGTGCAGCCCGCCTCCACCGCCGTGATCAACGGCGGCATGAGGTTCGTCCCGTCCTGCGCCGCCGCCCGCACGCGGGCGAGGGCCTCGCGCGCCCGCGACTGCTCACGCTCGCGCTTCCAACGCCGCACGCGGTCGGCCTGCTGGGTCTCGACCGCGAGGGGCACGCGCAGGAGGTCCGGGGGGCGCTCCTCGGGCATCTGGTAGCGGTTCATGCCGACGACCGTCTTCACGCCCTGGTCGAGCTGCTGCTGGTACACCCACGCGGCGTCGGCCAGCTCCTTCTGCGGATAGCCCTGGTCGATGGCGCGGATCATGCCGCCCATGGCGTCGATGCGATCGATGTAGGCGCGCGCCTCCGCCTCCATGCGGTCGGTCAGCGCCTCGATGGCCCAGCTGCCGCCGAGCGGATCGACGACGTTGGCGACGCCGCTCTCCTCGGCGATGATCTGCTGCGTACGCAGCGCGACCATCACCGCCTGCTCGCTCGGCAACGCCAAGGTCTCGTCGAGCGAGTTCGTGTGCAGCGATTGGACGCCGCCCAGCACGCCCGCGAGGGCCTGGATCGCGACCCGCACGACGTTGTTGAGCGGTTGCTGTGCGGTGAGCGACGCCCCGGCGGTCTGCGCGTGCGTGCGCAGCATCATGGAGCGTGGGTCCGCAGCTCCGAAGCGGTCGCGCATGTACGATGCCCACATGCGGCGGGCGGCGCGCAGCTTCGCGATCTCTTCCAGGAAGTCGTTGTGCAGGTTGAAGAAGAACGACAGCCGCGGCGCGAAGCTGTCGACCGGGATGCCGCGCTCGACCGCCGCCTGCACGTAGGCGAGGCCGTCGGCGAGGGTGAAGGCGAGCTCCTGCACCGCCGTGGATCCCGCCTCGCGGATATGGTAGCCGCTGATCGAGACGGCGTGCCAGCGCGGCACCTCCCTGGCGCAGAACTCGATCATGTCGACCACGATCCGCATCGACGGCTCGGGCGGGGAGATCCACTCCTTCTGCGCGATGAACTCCTTCAGCATGTCGTTCTGGATCGTGCCGCCGACCTTCGTCCACGGCACGCCCTGCTCGCGCGCGACGGCGAGGTACATCGCCAGCAGCACCGACGCCGAGCAGTTGACGGTCATGGACGTCGTCACCTGCGACACGTCGATGCCCGCGAACAGGCGGCGCATGTCGTCGAGCGTGGAGACGGCGACGCCCTCACGGCCGACCTCGCCGCGGGCGCGCGCGTGGTCGGCGTCGTAGCCCATGAGGGTCGGCATATCGAAGGCGGTCGACAGCCCGGTCTGCCCCTGGCGGAGCAGGAAGTGGAAGCGCGCGTTGGTGTCCTCGGCGGTGCCGAAGCCGGCGAACTGGCGCATCGTCCACACCTTGCCGCGGTACATGCTCGGGTAGACGCCGCGCGTGTACGGGTAGGCGCCGGGGACGCCGATGCGCTCGTCGGCGTCGGCGCCGAGGTCGTCGGGCCCGTAGAGCGGGTCGACCACCATGTCGGAAACGGTGGAGAAGCGGACGTCGCGCTCCGGCGTCCCGCCGTAGTCCCCGGCGAGGAACGGCCGCTTGTCGGTCGGGCGCGTGCTCACTGGCCCGTCCATCCCGGCCTGCGCTTCTCGAGGAAGGCGCGCAGCCCCTCGACGCGGTCGGCGCTGGCGAACGTGACCCCGAACGCCTCGACCTCGTAGCGTAGCCCCGGCGCGCGCAACGCCTCGGCCGCGGCGCGGGTGGCGCGCTTCGCCTGGCGCATGGCGACCGGCGCCCGCGACGCCAGCTCGCGGGCGAGGCCCTGGGTCTCCTCGGTGAGCCGATCGTCGGGAACCATGCGATTGACGAGCCCGAGACGCAGGGCCTCCTCGGCACGGACCATGCCGCCGAGATAGATCAGCTCCCGCGCCCGTGCCAAGCCGATCCGCTCGACCAGCCGCTGGGTGCCGCCGAAGCCCGGGATGAGCCCGAGCGTGATCTCCGGCAACCCCAGCCGGGCCCGCTCGCCGGCGACGACGAGGTCGCAGGCGAGCGCCAGCTCGCAGCCGCCGCCGAGCGCGACGCCGTTCACCGCCGCCACGACCGGGAGCTCGAGCTCGTCGAGCCGCCCCATCACCGCATGTCCGAGCCGCGCGTAGGCGTGGCCCTCCTCGCCCGACATCGCGGCCATCGCCTGGATGTCCGCGCCCGCGCAGAACGCCTTGTCGCCCGCGCCCGTGACGACGACGGCCCGCACCGCCGCATCGCCGGCCAGCGCGTCGAGCGCGACACCCAGCTCCCTCAGCGTCGCCGCGTCGAGGGCGTTGAGCGCCTTCGGGCGATTCAGGCGAAGGGTCGCGACGCCGTCGGCGGTGGAGAGATCGAGGGTCTCGAAGTCGGCCATGCGGTCCTCCGGCGCGCGACGCGCGCGCTCAGTACACCGGCTCGCGGTCGAAGCGGTGATGGGCCTGGATCATGCGCACCGTGCCGGTGCCGGAGCGCATCACGACCGAGTTCGTGACCGCCCCGCCCTTCACGTAGCGCACGCCGGCGAGGTAGTCGCCCGGGGTGACGCCGGTGGCGGCGAACATCACCGAGCCCGACGCCAGATGCTCGAGCGAGTACTTGCGCTGGAGATCGAAGAGCCCGAGCGCGCGGCACTGTCCGGCCTCGAACTCGTTGCGCGGCTTGATGCGCGCCTGCATCTCGCCGTTCAGGCAGCGCAGGGCCGCGGCGGCGACGATACCCTGCGGCGCGCGCCCGACGCCCATCATGATGTCGATGCCCGCCTCGGGCTTGGTGGTGGCGAGCGCCGCGGAGACGTCGCCGTCGCTGATCAGCTTGATGCGCGCCCCGGCACGGCGCACCTCTTCGATCAGCTTCGCGTGGCGCGGCCGGTCGAGGATCACGACCGTGACGTCCTCGACGTAGACGCCCTTCGCGTCGGCGAGCGCCTGGAGGTTCTGCGTCGGCGTCTTGTCGAGGTCGACGACGCCCTTGCCCTCCGGGCCGCAGGCGATCTTGTCCATGTAGGTGTCGGGCACGCGCAGCAGCGAGCCCGAGTCGGCGATCGCGATCGCCGAGACGGCGTTGTACGCGCCGGTGGCGCAGATGGTCGCGCCCTCGATGGCGTCGAGCGCCACGTCGGCGGCCGGACCCTGTCCGGTGCCGACGTGCTCGCCGACGTAGAGCATCGGGATGGCGTCCTCCGGCCCCTCGCCGATGACGACGGTGCCGTCGATGGCGATCGCGTCGAAGGCCTTGCGCATGGCCTCGACCGCGGCGGTGTCCGCGGCGACGTCGTCGCCGCGTCCCATGAGGCGCGCCGAAGCGAGCGCCGCCGCTTCGGTCACGCGCACGACGTCCATCGCCAGGTTGCGCTCCATCGCGGACTCCTAGGGACGCAGCAGGCGCTCGAGCAGGCCGTGGCCCTCGGGCAGGAAGATGCCGAGCTCGCGCGCGTCGCGCTCGTGGAACGCGCGCTTCACGCTGCGTCCGCGCTCGTCGTCGCGCGCATGGGCGACGGCGAAGGGCACCGGCTCGGCGGTGTGGACGCGCAGCGCGCACGGCGTCGGATGGTCGGTGGTGACGAGCAGCCGCCAGTCGCCGCCGCGGGCCCGCAGCCCCTCGAGCAGCGGCGCGACGACGTCCTCGTCGATGCGCTCGATGGCGGCGACCTTCTGCGCGGCGTCGCCGAGGTGACCGCCTTCGTCGGGGGCGCCCACGTGCACGAACACGAAGTCGCGGTCGTCGAGCGCCGCCAGGGCATGCTCCGCCTTACCGCGATAGTTGGTGTCGAGGTAGCCGGTCGCGCCGGGCACGTCGACCACGCGCAGCCCGGCCAGCATGCCGAGGCCGCGCACGAGATCCACGGCGGCGACGACGCTCCCCTGCACCCCGAAGCGCGTCCGCAGGGGCGGCAGGACGGGCCGGGTCCCGTGGCCCCAGAGCCAGATGCCGGTCGGCGCCCCTTCTCCCCGCGCCCGGCGCGCCGTGCACACCGGATGGCCCGCGAACAGGTCGGCCGCGCGGCGCATCAGGCCGTGCAGGCGCTCGGCGCCGGGCCCGCTCGGCAGCGCCGCGGCGATCGGCTTGTCGGCGAGCGGATGCGGCGGCAGCGTGCGCATGCCGGCCTCGCCGCCCCGCCACACGAGGAGGTGGCGGTAGCCGACGCCCGGATACACCTCGATGCCGTCGCCGCCGATGGCCTCGGCGAGGTCGGCGACCAGGAGATGTGCCTCGGGCGTCGGCGGATGGCCGCCGGCGTAATCGCGCATCACCTCGACGCCCTCGTCGTTCGTCCCGACCGTGACCAGGTTCAGGCGGAACGCGACGTCCTCGCGTCCGAGCTCGACGCCGAGGCTCACGGCCTCGAGCGGAGCCAGCCCGACGCGGTGACGGGCCGGGTCGTAGCCGAGGACCGCGAGCGTGCCCGCCTCGCCCTCGGGGGCGACACCGCGCGGGATCGTACGCGTGAGGCCGAGGATGCCGCGGCTCGCGATGCGGTCGAGGTGCGGCGTCCTGGCGACCTCGAGCGGGGTCTTGCCGCCGAGGTCGGCGATGGGCTCGTCGCCCATGCCATCGCCCTGCACCACCACGCACTTCATCGTCATCCCCACCGCCTCCGCACCTAGTCGAGCTCCAGCACGGCCGCGAGGCGCGACAGATCCGCGGGGATCGACAGCGCCGGCTCCGAGTTGGCGATGGCGGTGTCCGGGTCCTTCAGGCCGTGGCCCGTCAGGGTGCAGACGACCACGTCGCCGGGGCGCAGCTGGCCGCGGGTGCCGAGGCGCAGCGCGCCCGCGACGCTGATCGCCGAGGCCGGCTCCGCGAACACGCCCTCGGTGCGCGCCAGGAGACGGTAGGCGGACAGGATGTCCTCGTCCTCGACCGCCTCGATGGCACCGCCGGACTCGTCGCGCGCGGCGATGGCGCCGTCCCAGCTGGCGGGATTGCCGATGCGGATCGCGGTCGCGATCGTGCGCGGCTCGGGCACCACCCGCCCGTGCACCAGCGGCGCAGCGCCCGCGGCCTCGAAGCCGAACATCTTCGGCCGCGCCGGGATCGTGCCGGCGGCGTGATACTCGCCGTAGCCCTTCCAGTACGCCGTGATGTTGCCCGCGTTGCCCACCGGTAACAGGTGATAGTCGGGTGCGCGGCCGAGGGCGTCGCATATCTCGAACGCGGCCGTCTTCTGGCCCTGGATGCGGTCCGGGTTGACCGAGTTCACCAGCGCGAGCCGGGTCGGATAGCGCTCCTTCACGTCGCGGACCATGCTGAGGGCGTGATCGAAGTTGCCTTCGATCTGCACCACGCGGGCGCCGTGCATGACCGCCTGCGAGAGCTTCCCCAGGGCGATCTTGCCGTGCGGCACGACGACGTAGGCGCGGATGCCGGCGCGGGCCGCGTATGCCGCGGCGGAGGCCGACGTGTTCCCGGTCGAGGCGCAGATGATCGCCTCGGCGCCTTCGGCGAGAGCGCGGGTGACGGCGACCGTCATGCCGCGGTCCTTGAACGAGCCGGTCGGGTTCTGCCCCTCGCACTTGAGCCACAGCTCGATGCCCGGGGCGATGGCGGCGGCGAGGCGATCGGCGCGCACGAGCGGCGTGTTGCCCTCGTTCAGCGTCACCACCCGGTCCTGCGGCTGGATCGGCAGGTGCTTCCGGTAGTGCGCGATGAGACCGCCCCAGCCGCCGCGCGCGCTCATCCCAGCTGCTCCTCGATGCGGATCGACACCGGCCGCCCGCGCACGTCCGCCATCCGCCCGATCCGGCCGAGCGCCCGCGCGAGGTTGCGCTCCTTCGCCCGGTGCGTCCGGATGACGACCGGCACGGTCGTCCCCGCGCGCCGCTCCCGCTGGATCACGGCGGCGATACTAATATCGAATCGCCCCAGGACTCCAGCAACGCGTCCGAGGACGCCCGGGCGATCGAGGGCCATGACCCGAAGGTAGTACTCGCTCTCGAGGGCGGCGAGCGGCAGCACCCGGGCGGCGCGCAGCGCCTTCTGCGGCATGCCCCAGGGCGGCACCCGCACCGCCGCGCCGACGGCGCGGTCGCGGGCCACGGCCATGAGGTCGGCGACCACCGCGGTGGCCGTCGGCAACGAGCCGGCGCCCTGACCGTAGTACATCGTCGGGCCGAGCGCGGCGCCGTGGACGAAGAGCGCGTTGAAGTTGCCGCCGACGTCGGCCAGGAGATGGCCGTTCGGGATCATCGTCGGGTGGACCCGTGCCTCGATGCGGTCGCCGTGGTCCTTGGCGATGGCGAGGAGCTTGATGGTGTAGCCGAGCTCCCTGGCGAAGGCGATGTCGACGGCGTCGACGTGGCGGATGCCCTCGGTCGGGATGTCGGCGGAGCGCGGGCGCACGCCGAACGCCAGCGTCGTCAGCAGCGCCAGCTTGTGGGCGGAATCGATGCCGTCGATGTCGGTGGCGGGGTTGGCCTCGGCGAGGCCCATCGCCTGCGCCTCGCGCAGGACGTCGTCGAAGCCGCGGCCCTCGCGCGTCATGGTCGTGAGGATGTGGTTGCAGGTGCCGTTGACGATGCCGTGGACGGCCGTCGTGCGGTCGCCCGCGAGCCCCTCCTTCAGCGTACGCAGGATGGGGATGCCGCCGCCGACGCTGGCCTCGAAGCCGAGCGACACCCCGGCCGTCTCCGCCGCGGCCACGATCTCCTCGCCGTGCACCGCCAGCAGCGCCTTGTTGGCGGTGACCACGTCCTTGCCGCGCCGGATCGCCTCGAGCACGAACCTCCGCGCCGGCTCGTAGCCGCCGATCAGCTCGACGACGACGTCGAGCGTGGGGTCGGCGAGGAGGCCCGCGGCGTCGGCCGAGAGCACGCCCTTCCGGAGCCGCACGCCGCGGTCGGTCTTCACGTCGAGATCGGCGATGCGCACGAGCTCGATGGGCCGCCCGGCGCGGGCCGCGATCTCCTGGCGATGTGCGCGCAGTACCTTGACGACGCCGGCGCCGATCGTGCCGAAGCCGATCAGCCCGACCCGAAGCGGTCGTGCCATCTGTCGCCTCCGCTCAGCCGACCTGGGCCACCGCACCGCTGCCGAGCGAGAGCGCCCGCTTGATCCCGCGCACCGCCTGCCGCGTGCGATGCTCGTTCTCGATCAGGGCGAGACGCACGTACTCGTCGCCGTAGTCGCCGAAGCCGATGCCGGGCGACACCGCGACCTTCGCTTCCCGCAGGAGGAACTTCGCGAACTCGAGCGAGCCCATGGCCCGGAACCCCTCCGGGATGCGGGCCCAGACGAACATCGTCGCCTTCGGCTTGGGAACGTCCCAGCCGACGCGCTGGAGTCCCTCGCAGAGCACGTCGCGCCGTTTGCGGTAGACCTCGCAGATCTCCTCGACGTAGTGCTGCGGGCCGTTCAGCGCGTGCGTCGCCGCGATCTGCAGCGGCTGGAACGTGCCGTAGTCGAGGTAGCTCTTGATGCGGGCGAGCGCCGCGATGATCTCGGGATGGCCGACGGCGAAGCCGATGCGCCAGCCCGGCATATTGTAGCTCTTCGAGAGCGTGAAGAACTCGACGCCCACCTCGCGCGCGCCCGGCACCTGCATGAACGACGGCGCCTGGTAGCCGTCGAAGCAGAGGTCGGCGTAGGCGAGGTCGTGGACGACGAGGCACTCGTGCTCGCGCGCGAAGTCGACGATGCCGCGGAAGAAGTCGAGGTCGACGACGGCAGTGGTCGGGTTGGCCGGGAAGTTCAGGATGAGGAGCTTCGGCTTCGGCCACGTCGTGCGCACCGCCTCCTGCAGCGAGGCCATGAAGTCGGTGCCCGGCAGCAGCGGGATCGAGCGCAGGTCGCCGCCCGCGATGATCACCGAGTACTGGTGGATCGGGTAGGTCGGGCTCGGCACGAAGACGACGTCGCCGGGGCCGAGCATGGCGAGCGCCAGGTGCCCGATGCCCTCCTTCGAGCCGATGGTGACGATCGCCTCGCGGTCGGGATCGAGCTCGACGCCGTAGCGCCGCCGATACCAGTCGCAGATCGCGACCCGCAGCTTGAAGATGCCGCGCGACACGGAATAGCGGTGGTTCGGCGGCTTCTGCGCCGACTCGACGAGGCTCTGGACGATGTGCGGCGGCGTCGGCCCGTCCGGATTCCCCATCGACAGGTCGATCACGTCCTCGCCGGCGCGCCGGGCGGCCTGCTTGAGATCGCCGATGACGTTGAAGACGTAGGGCGGGAGTCGTTTGATGCGTGGGAAGTCCATGCGTACCGCCACCGGCGTACCCCCTCCGTCCCGACCACTCCACTCCGCGAAACGCCGTCCCCGGGACGGGTCATGTGGGTTCTAGGGGATGACCCTGGGACGGTCAAACCACGCGGACCCGATCAGACGCGGCGGCGGAGGTCCTCCGGATACGGGTACTCCATGTGCCGTGCGGCGGCGCGCGCGATCGCTTCGCCGTGCCAGCGCGCAACCACGCGCAGCGCCAGATCGATGCCCGCGGAGATGCCCGCCGACGTCACCACGTCGCCGTCCTCGACGACGTGCAGCTCGCGCACGACCGTGGTCTCGGGGAACGACTCCGCCATCCAGTCGAGCGAGCGCCAGTGCGTGGTCGCGCGCCGGCCGCGCAGCAGTCCCGCGTGTCCGAGCAGCATCGCGCCGGTGCACACGGCGGCGAGCGTGCGCACGCCCGCCGCCCGCTCGGCGATCCACTCGACGAGCCCGCGGTCGTGGATCGCCGCGCGCGTGCCCCAGCCGCCGGGCACCACCAGCACGTCGAGCGGTGGACACGCGGCGCAGGTGACGTCGGGGACGACGCGCAGCCCGCCGGCCGCGCGCACCGGACCGGCCTCCCACGCCACCAGGCGGACGTCGAACGGCGACGGCTCCTCGCGGCGGCGCGCCTCGTCGAGGCGGACGACCGAGAACACCTCGAACGGGCCGCAGAAGTCGAGCACCTCGACCTCGGGAAAGAGCAGGATGCCGACGCGCAGGCGGTCCATCGTCGTCTCCTCGGCCGGCGGGCTCACCCGGTCGCGCGCAGGCGGAAGCGGCTGCGGTACTGGCTCGGCGAGACGTGCACCGTGCGCAGGAAGGCGCGCCGCATCGACTCGGCGGTGCCGAAGCCGCAGGCAGCGGCGATCTCCTCGACGCCGTCCGCGGTCTCCTCGAGCCGGCGGCGCGCCGCCTCGACGCGCACCGCCTCGACGAAGCGCCCGGGCGTGAGGCCGACCTCGCGCCGGAAGGCGCGGGCGAAGTTGCGCGGGCTCATGGCCGAGCGCCGCGCCAGCGCCGCCACGGACAGCTCGCTGCCGGGATGGCCGGTGATCCACGCCTGCAGGTCGCGCAGCGACGGGCGTTCCGCCGCCTGGGCGGCGAGCGCCGCGCTGAACTGCGACTGGCCGCCGGGACGCTGGAGGAAGAGCACCATCTGGCGGGCCACGGCGAGCGCCACCTCGCGCCCCGCGTCGTCCTCGACCAACGCCAGCGCGAGGTCCATGCCCGCGGTGACGCCGGCCGACGTCCACACGTCGCCGTCGCGCACGAAGATGGGGTCGCGCTCGACGCGCACCCGCGGGTGGCGGGCGGCGAGCGCCTCGCACCATGCCCAATGCGTGGTCGCACGCCGCCCGTCGAGCAGGCCCGCCTCGGCGAGGACGAAGCTGCCCGAGCATACCGAGCCCAGCCGGCGCACCCGCGGCGCCATCCGGCGCAGCCAGGCGAGCAGTGCGACGTCGGCCATCGCCGCCTCGGTGCCCGCACCGCCGGCGACGAGGAGCGTGTCGAGCGGCTCGCGCACCGCACGCCAGGCACGATCGGCGACGAGCCGGAGCCCCGACTGGGTCGCGACCGGGCCCGGCCGCCCGGCGAGGATCTCCACCCGGTACGGCGTCGCCGCGCCCGGCCCGAGCAGCCGCGTGGCGGCCGCGAACACCTCGAGCGGGCCGGCCACGTCGAGCATGTGGACGCCCGGATACGCGACCACGGCGACGTGACGGCTGCGGCTGCGGGGCGCCATGGGGCCAGGGTCGCAGGGCCGGCCGCTGGCTGCAAGGTCAGCCCACCAACGGATCCTGCCAGCGGGCGTGGCGACGTGCCCGGAGCAGGGCGAGCACGAAGACGGCTTCCGCGATCGGCTTCGTCGCCTCCTCCGCCACCGGCAGCCAGCGCTACCGGAGCGGTGCGCGCCGTCGACCGCCGACCGCGAGGTGCGTACGCAAGAAGGCCGTCGCGCGGCGGAATCCGTCGCGGGACGCCTCGGGGCGGTAGGCGTCCGGCCGCGTGTCGTTGAAGAACGCGTGCCCCGCGCCGGGATAGCGCACGATCTCGAACCGCTTGCCGTTCGCGGCGAGCGTCGCACGCAGCTCCTCGACGTCGGCGACCGGGATCAGGGCGTCCTCGTCTCCGAAGAGGCCGAGGTAGGGACAGGCGAGGCGCGGCGCCATCGCGAGCGGGCTCTCCGGCTTCACCTCGTCGGTCTCGGCGTAGCGCAGCATGCCGTACCACGACACCGCCGCCGAGAGGTCCGGCAGCGTGCACGCCGCCATGAGGGTGTACTGGCCGCCCAGGCAGAAGCCGGTGACGCCGAGCCGCGGCCCCGTGCCCGGCTGCGCCGCGAGCCAGTCGCGCGCCGCACGCACGTCGCCGAGCACGCGCCGATCGGGCAGCCGGCGGATCCAGCGCTGCACGGCGTCCATGTCCCCGAGGTCGGGCGCACCCTCGCGGCTGTAGATGTCGAGCGCGAGCGTGCGGAAGCCCTCGGCCGCGAAACGCCGGGCGACGTCGCGGTAGTGCTCGCCGAGCCCCCGCACGTCCGGAACGAGGACGAGGCCGGGGCGCGGATCGCCGCCCGGCGGCGACGCCAGGTACCCGCGCAGCAGCGTGCCGTCGTGCGACCACTGCACGTCCTTGCCGGTGACGTCGGTGCTCATCGGGCCTCCTCCAGACCGCGGGCGTCGCCGGGGACGTATCGCACGCCCGGCCAGGGCCGGCGACGACGCGCGCGCGACCGCCGCGTCACCCGGCGATCCCGAGCGCCCGCGTGAGCGCCGCGAGGTCGGCGACGCGCGGGCAGTCGACCTCGGGCCAGTCGTCGAACGGGTCGAGCAGCACGGCGTGCAGCCCGAGGCCACGCGCGCCCACGACGTCGACCGCGTAGAGGTCGCCGACGTGGAGCGTGCGCGCCGCGCAGCCGCCCACCAGCGCCAGCGCATGCGCGAAGATGCCCGGCGCCGGCTTCTCCATCCCGACCACCGCGGAGTCGACGACCGCGTCGACCAGGTCGCGCAGGCCGACGCGGGCGAGCGCCTGCTCGACCGTACCGTCGGAGTTGCTGACCACGACCAGCCCGAGCCCCGCCGCGCGCAGCGCCGCCAGCGCCGCCGGCACCCCGGGCAGGACGCGGGACCAGAGCCGCTCCGTCGGCACCCTGGCGCGCAGCCCCGCCACCAGCGCCCCGGCGCGCTCGAGCGACACGTCCGCGACGCCGAGCCGCTCCAGGATGCGCGCCACGAAGAACGCCATGGTCGCGCGCGCCTCGCTCGACGTCCCTGCCATGAGCCACGACGACAGCGCCGGCCGCGCCGCCGCCTCGGCGCGCACGAACGCCTCGGGCGCGGCGACGATGCCCTCGCTGCGGAGGTGCGCCGTGACCACCATGGGGTCCATGCCGACCAGCGTGTTCCCGGCGTCGAGGAAGATCGTGTCGAGATCGGTGCGCCCGAAGCCCAGCATCGCGCGATCCCGTAGCCGGCGACACGCCGCGCTTCAAACCCGCGCCGGCCCGCCGTCTTGCCGCGCGAAACCCGCCGTGCGAGGACCGTCGCATGCCCGACCTCCTCTACGACGTGCAGGACGGCATCGCGACGTTGACGCTGAACCGTCCCGAGCGCCTCAACGCCATCACCTTCGCGATGCTCGAGGAGCTGGGCGCGCACCTGCGCCGCGCCGACGGCGATCCCACCGTCCGCTGCGTGATCCTGACCGGCGCCGGCCGCGGCTTCTGCAGCGGCCTCGACTTGAAGGAGGCGGCCGAGGGCCGCGGCATCGGCGGCGCCCTCGCGGGCGGCGGCGTCACGCACTTCTCGACCCGCGACCTGCCGACCGTGATCCTGCAGCAGGTCGACGTCCCGGTCCTCTGCGCCATCAACGGCGCCGCCGCCGGCTACGGGCTCGACCTGACGCTCGGCTGCGACATGCGGCTCATGAGCGACGCCGCGCGGCTCATCCCCGGCTTCGCCAAGCGCGGCATCGTGCCGGAGAGCGGCGGCACCTGGTACCTGCCCCGCCTCGTCGGCTGGGCCCGCGCCTGCGAGGTCGGCTTCCTCGGCGAGGACCTGTCGCCCGAGCGCGCGCTGGGGCTCGGCCTCGTCAACCGCGTCGTGCCCGCGGCGGCGCTCCTCGAGACGGCGTACGACTGGGCGCGGCGCATCGCCGCGAACGCGCCGCTCGCCGTCCGCGCCATGAAGCGCCTCTACCGCCACGGCCTCGGCGAGGATTTCGAGGCGCATTCGCACCACGTCCTCATGCAGCTGATGCAGCTCTTCCGCTCCGAGGACTTCCGCGAGGGCATCGCGTCGTTCGCCGAGCGCCGTCCGCCGAGCTTCCAGGGCCGATGACCGCGCAGGCGCTCGCCGACCGCGACGCGATCGCCGACCTGCTGCGGCGCTATGCCGCCGGCGTCGACGCCAGGGACCTCGGCGCCGTCGCCGCCTGCTTCGCGCCCGGCGCCGCCTACGCCGGCACGCTCGGCGCGGGCACCGTGGCCGACGCCCTGCCCCGTCTCGCCGCCGCCATGCGGCGCTATACCGCGACCATGCACCGGCTCGGCCCCCAGGCGATCCGCGTCGACGGCGATCGCGCCCGCGCCACCACGGACTGCCTCGCGCACCACGTCCTCGCGGGCGGCGCCCAGCGCACGGTCGCGGTCACCTACGACGACGCGCTCGTGCGCGACGCCGGCGGCTGGCGCATCGTCGCGCGGCACGTGACCACGCGCTGGGCGCGCGCCGAGGCGGCGCCGCATGGCTGAGCGCCGGGTCGCGTTCCTCACCGGCGCGAGCCGCGGCATCGGCCGCGGCTGCGCCGTCGAGCTCGCCCGGCGCGGCCTCGATCTCGTCCTCGCCGCGCGCACCGTCACCGGCGCGGAGCGCTTCGAGCATTCGGCCACCGTGCGCGCGTCGAACACCGCGCCGTTGCCCGGAAGCCTGGCCGAGACCGCCGCCGCCTGCGAAGCCCTCGGAGCGCGAACGCTGGCCGTGAAGCTCGATCTCGCCGCACGCGACGACTGGGCGCCGGCGGTCGCCGCCGCCCTCGCCCGCTTCGGCCGCCTCGACGTGCTCGTCAACAACGGCCGCTACGTCGGCCCCGGCCACATGGACGCCTTCGAGGACACGCCCGACGCGCTGCTCGAGCAGATGTTCGTCTGCAACGTCTTCGCGCCGCTGGCCCTGATCCGCCTCTGCCTGCCGGCCTGGAAGCGGCAGGGGTCCGGCATCGTCGTCAACGTCACCTCCAGCGCCGGCACCACCGAGACGCCGGCGCCGATCGGCCAGGGCGGCTGGGGGCTCGGCTACTCGATGACGAAGGCCGCGTTCGGGCGCATGATCCCCGGGCTGGCCAAGGAGCTGCGGCCCCACCGCGTCGCCGTGATCGGCCTCATGCCGGGCTTCGTCGCCACCGAGCGCATGGCGATCGAGCTGGGCGCCTTCGGCTTCGACGCGACCAGGGGTCTGCCGGTGGAGAACCCGGGGCGGGTGTGTGCGATGCTCGCCACGGCGAGCGACCCGATGCTGTTCAGCGGCCGCGACGTCCACGGCCCGACCTTCTTCGCCGAGCACGCCGCCACCCGCTTCGACTGACGCCGCGGGTTGAATCCCCCGGACCGAGGTCGTAGACGACCGCATGGCCGAGCGCGTCGAGACGGCCGTCGGGAGCGACGGCGGTACCCCTTCCTTCGGACAGCTCGTCGACAACTGGCGGGCCATCCTCGCGCAGGGGAACCTGCCCCAGGGCCGCTCGATGGACGTGGTGTCCCGGTGGCTCCTCATCACCCGCGCCTGCGTCTTCTCGATGACGATCACCTCGGCGCTGATCGGCGGCCTGCTCGCCGCCGCCACCGCCACCGCCGAGCACACGAGCTGGAGCGCGTTCTTCCTCGCGACCCTGGGCCTCGTCCTCGCCCACGCCGCCAACAACATGATCAACGACTGGTTCGACACCGCCGGCGGCGTCGATACGGCCCAGTACACGCGCGCGCTCTATGCCCCGCACCCGCTGCTCTCGGGCCTCATCTCGAAGACCGGGCTGGCGGCGAGCATCGTGCTCGTCAACCTCGCCGACCTCGCCATCCTCGTGAAGCTCACCGAGATGGTCGGCGGGGGCGTCGTCGCCTTCGCGCTCGCCGGTCTGTTCATCAGCGTCTTCTACGTCGCGCCGCCGATCAAGTTGAAGCACCACGGGCTCGGCGAGCCGGGCGTCTTCGTCGTGTGGGGACCGCTCATGATCGGCGGCGTGTACTACGTGACGGCGGGCACCATGCCGCCCTGGGTGCTGGTCGCGTCGTTCCCCTATGCGATCAGCGTGACCACGGTGCTGATCGGGAAGCACGTCGACAAGTTCGAGCAGGACGCGTCGCGCGGCATCCGTACGCTGCCGGTGATCCTCGGCCGCGAGACCTCGCTGCGCCTCAACCAGGCGCTGATGATCGCCTTCTACCCGATCGTCTTCGGGCTGGTGTGGGCGGGCAACCTCGGCCCCGGCGTGCTGCTCGTCGTCTTCGCGTTGCCGCGGCTCTTCACCGTGCTGAAGGCCTACTCGCAGCCGAAGCCCGACGCACCGCCGCCCGGCTTCCGCATCTGGCCGCTCTGGTACGTCGCTCTCGCCTTCCACCACAACAAGCTGGCGGGCGGGCTCTTCGTCCTCGGGCTGGTCGTGAACCTGATCGTCGGTTGGTGACGGCGGCGCCGGCACCAACCCTGCCGGTCAGCTGCGCGGCAGGCCGAGGATGCGCTGCGCGACGATGTTCCGCTGCACCTCGCTGGTCCCGCCCGCGATGGTGAGCGAGCGGTCGTAGAGGTACTGGCGCGCCCAGCGCCCGCCGTAGGGCGCGTGCTCGTCGTTCTGCAGCGCGGCGTACGGCCCCAGGATCTCCATCGCCGCCTCGGAGTAGGCCTGCGAGAGGCTCGTGCCCATGAGCTTCATGGCCGCCGACAGGTGCGGGTTCATGCGCTCGCGCAGCGAGTCGGTCAGCGAGCGCAGGCCGGCGTATTTCATGACCGCGCCGCGCACGGCGAGATCGGCGAGCCGCTGGCGGACGGTGGGGTCGGCAGCCTTCCCCTGCTGCTTCGTCGTCTGCACCAGCCACTCGAGGGCCTGATCGCAGCGCACGCTGCCGGCGATGCCCGAGCGCTCGTTGACCAGCGCGCTCGCCACAACCTCCCAGCCCTGCCCCTCCCTGCCGAGGAGGTTCTCGACCGGGACCTTCACGTCGGTGAGGAAGACCTCGTTGAACTCCGCGCCGCCGTCGATCTGGCGGATGGGACGGATCTCGACGCCGGGGCTCTTCATGTCGATCAAGAGGAGCGAGAGCCCGCCCCACTTGTTCTCCGTCGAGGTGCGGACGAGGCAGAAGTACCAGTCGGAGATGTGGGCGAGCGTGGTCCAGATCTTCTGGCCGTTGACGACGTAGACGTCGCCCTGGCGCTCCGCGCGCGTCTTCGCCGCCGCCATGTCGGAGCCCGACGTGGGCTCGGAGTAGCCGGTCGCCCAGATCTCCTCCGCGGTCAGGATCTTCGGGATGAAGCGCTGCTTCTGCGCCTCGGTGCCGTAGCGCATGAGCGCGGGGCCGACCCACCAGATCGCCATCGCGTTGACCACGCCCGGCGCGCGCACGCGCGCCAGCTCCTCGTTGAGGATCGCCTGCTCCATCGGCGACAGGCCGCCGCCGCCGTACTCCGTCGGCCAGGCGACGGCGAGGAAGCCCGCGGCGTGCAGGGTTCGCTGCCAGGCCCGCATCGCCTCGAGGTCGTCCTGGAGCGCGCCCGGCGGCGGCACGTTGGCCTCGAGCCAGGTGCGCACGCGGGCGCGGAACGCCTCCTCCTCGGCAGTGTACGACAGGTCCATCGGCGGCTCCTCCGGCGGCCGGTATAGGGCGATCCGCGCGCCGGATGCCAGCTTCGCCGATGCGGGGGCCATCACCGCCCTGCCGGTGGGATCGGCGCTCGGCTGCCCACGGGTCGGGCACTGCGGGCGCGCCCGCTACGAAGCCGTGCGCAACCGTGACGGAGTGTCCCGGGCATCGTCCTTGCTCGTTGGTCGGCGGCATTTCGCCTCCCTCTCGCCAGCGAAAGGAGCGCACGTGGCCATCACCCCACCGACGGACGAGGAGCTCAACACCTACATCCGGGCCCGCCTGAACCTGCTCCAGATCGACATCACCGTCCTGCCGGACGCGACGCAGACGAGCCTGCTCAGCAGCTGCCGCACGATCCTGCGCTCGACGGTGCCGACGATCAGCACCTACGTCGCCGACGTCCAGGAGAATCCGCCGGCGCTCTATCCGGCGCCGTTCACCTACTGGACGCTCGAGGAAACCGACCGTAAGAGCCTGCGCGAGCGCCGCAAGGCACTCGGCTTCGCCTGAGCCGGGAGACGCCGATGACGACCAACCAGGACACCGACCAGGATCTCGACGCACCCGGCACCGACCTGCCCGTCGATCGCTGCATCGACCGGCGCAGCTTCCTCACCCGCATGGGCGTCATGTCCACGCTCGCCGGCGCGGCGGCCGTGCTGCCGGCAATCGACTACCGCAAGGCCTACGCCGCCGGCCCCGGCCTCTCGAACGACGCCTACGCCCAGACGGTGCGGCCAGCGGCGCTCGCGGATCCGACCGAATGCACGATCTCCGAGGCGGCGACGCTCATCCGGACGAAGAAGCTGTCGCCCGTGACGCTCGTCGAGGCCTACCTCGCGCGCATCCAGGCCTACGACGCCGACTACTACAGGGCCTTCAACACCGTGCGCGCCGAGGCCCTGGCCGAGGCCGCCGCGCTCGCCGCGAGCCGCTACATCGGCCCGCTGCACGGCATCCCGCTCGCGATCAAGGACAACTACTACACGAAGGGCACACGCACGACGGCCAACTCCTACATCTTCGAGGATTTCGTCCCCACCTTCGACGCCTCGACGGTCGCCAACCTGAAGGCCGCGGGCGGCATCGTGCTCGGCAAGATGCAGATGGGTCCGCTCGCGACCACGCGCGCCACGACGCCCGACGGCGTCACCACGACGCGCAACGCCTGGACACCGAACAACGCCAGCACCAACCCGGGGGGATCGTCCACCGGCTCGGCCACCGCGACGGCCGGCCGCATGGCCACCTCCTCGATCGGCACGCAGACCGGCGGCTCGATCACCGCCCCGTCCAACGCACAGGGCCTCACCGGCCTGAAGCCCACCGTCGGACGCGCGTCGCTCTACGGCATCATTCCCCTGACCTACACCCGCGACCATCCCGGCCCGCTCGCGCGTGACGCCAAGGACGCCGCCATCATGCTCCAGGTGATGGGCGGACCCGACGCCAACGACCCGCGCACGCTGGGGCTGCCGGACATGCCCGACCTGGTCCGCGCCGCCACCCCGGTGCGCAGCAAGAGCGGCGTCGTCGGGCTGCGCTGGCCCACGAAGATCGGCATCATCCCCGGCTATCTGAGCGGGACGTCGGCGACCGCCCAGGCGCGCACGGCGATGGTGAACACGTTCGCCTCGCTCGGCGCCCAGATCGTCGACGTCACGCTGCCGGACGAGTGGAGCCTCCTCACCGGCGGCGCCTTCAACAACGTGCGGCTCCCCGAGCGCTCGGAGCCGTTCCTCGAGTTCCTGCGCCAGGACGTGCGCCTCTTCGGCGTCTCGCTCGGCAGCTGGATCCAGGGCCTGTTCCTGGGCGGCGAGGACTACCTGAAGGGGCAGCGCGCGAAGCTGCTCCTGATGAAGCGCGTCCTGGGCGACCTCTTCGCGCAGTGCGACGTCGTCGTGCAGACCGATCCCGTCCCCTTCGACATCCTCGGCCTTCCCGAGCTGGCCATCAACATCGGCTTCTCCCCGAACGCGCAGGGCCTGCCGGTCCCGATCGGCGCCATCCTGGGCGGGCAGCCGTACGCCGAGGACCGCCTGCTCGCGCTCGCTGCCGCCTTCCAGGCGGTGACGAGCTTCCACCTGCAACGCCCGGCCGATCCGCTCGTCGAGCTGGCGGCGCGCAGCGCCTTCGCCGGCGGCGGCCTCCAGCTCACCATGGAGGACGTGATCGCGCAGACGCAGTGAACGACGCTGGTCCGCCGGCGCACGCCCGTTGCGCCGGCGGACCCTCCGGGCCTCCGCCCGCGTTGACAGCACGGTCCGGCGCCGGCACCTTCCGCCCGATGTCGGCCCCCACGCGCTTCCGCATCGGCCTCGTGCAGATGCGCCCCGTCGCGGACGCTGCCGCGAACCTCGACGCCGCCGTCGCCCACGTGCGCAGCGCCGCGGCGCAGGGCGCGGAGGCGATCTGCCTGCCGGAGCTCTTCCGCACCCCGTACTTCTGCCAGACGGAGGACGCGGCGCTCTTCGACTTCGCCGAGCCGATCCCGGGCCCGACGACCTCGACGCTGGCGAAGATCGCGAAGGAGCTCGGCGTGGTCGTCGTCGCCTCGCTCTTCGAGCGGCGCGCGCCGGGCCTGTACCACAACACGGCCGTCGTGCTGGACGCCGACGGCAGCGAGGCGGGTCGCTACCGCAAGATGCACATCCCGGACGACCCGCTCTTCTACGAGAAGTTCTACTTCACGCCGGGCGACCTCGGCTTCCGCGCCTTCGACACCAAGGCCGGCCGCCTCGGCACGCTCGTCTGCTGGGACCAATGGTATCCGGAGGGCGCCCGCCTGACCGCGCTGGCCGGCGCCGAGGTGCTCTTCTACCCCACCGCGATCGGCTGGCATCCGGCCGAGAAGGCGGCGACGGGCGAGGCGCAGGTGTCGGCGTGGCAGACGATCCAGCGTGCGCACGCGATCGCCAACGGCGTCTACGTCGCCGCCGTGAACCGGGTCGGCCACGAGGGTCCGGCCGACGGCGGGCTCGAGTTCTGGGGCGCGTCGTTCGTGGCCGATCCGTTCGGGATCACGATCGCCGAGGCGTCCCGCACCGACGAGGAGGTCCTCGTCGTCGAGTGCGACCGCACGCGCCAGGAGGACGTCCGCCGCAACTGGCCCTTCCTGCGCGACCGCCGCATCGACGCCTACGCGCCGATCACCCGCCGGCTCCTCGACGAATGAGCGCCGCGCCCGCGGGAGCACCGGCCCGCCTCGGCTACCGCATGCCGGCGGAATGGGAGCCCCACGCCGCCACCTGGATCGCCTGGCCGCACGAGCGCAGCGATTGGCCCGGCCCCGGCAAGCTCGAGGCCGTGCGCTGGGTCTACACCGAGTTCGTGCGCCACGTCGCCGCCGGGGAGCGCGTCCGCCTCCTCGTCCGCGACGTCGCGATGGCGCGCCAGGCGCGCGGCCTCCTGCGCCGCGCAGGCGCACCGCTGGCGCAGGTCGACTTCGTCCAGGTGCCGACGGACCGCTCCTGGACGCGCGACTTCTGCCCGCTCTGGGTGCGCGGCCGCGACGGCGGTCTCGGCCTCGTGCACTGGAGGTTCAACGGCTGGGCGAAGTACCCGAACCACCGCCGCGACGCCGCGGTCCCGAACGCCATCGCACGCGCGGCGCGTCTGCCGCGCTGGAAGCCCACGGTGGAGATCGGCGGCCGCGCCCGTCACCTCGTCCTCGAGGGCGGCGGCATCGACGTCAACGGCCGGGGCACGCTGCTGACGACCGAGGAGTGCCTCCTGAGCCCGATCCAGGCGCGCAATCCGGGCCTCGACCGCCGCGGCGTCGAGCGCGTGCTCGGCGACTGGCTCGGCGTGCGCAAGGTCCTGTGGCTCGGCGAGGGCATCACCGGCGACGACACGCACGGCCACGTCGACGACCTCGCTCGCTTCGTCGATCCGACCACGGTCGTGGTCGCCTCCTCCGACGACCCGCGCGACCCCGACTACGCCCGCCTGCGCGAGAACCGCGAGCGCCTGCGGCGCATGACCGACCAGGACGGCACACCGCTGCGCGTGCGCGAGCTGCCGATGCCCGCACCGGTCACCTGGGAGGGCGAGCGCCTGCCGGCGAGCTACGCCAACTTCTACGTGGCGAACGCGGTCGTCGTCGTGCCGACGTTCAACGACCCGAACGACCGCCGCGCCCTGGCCCTGCTCGCCGAGTGCTTCCCCGACCGCCGCGTGCTCGGCATCCACGCGGTCGATCTGGTGCTCGGTCTGGGCACGCTCCACTGCATGACGCAGCAGGAGCCTGCGGCTACGACGCCGGCTTCTCCCTGGGCCCGATGACGATCGTGTAGTCCTGCCCGGCCGCGAGCCCGATCCCCGGCCAGCTCGGGTTCTTCTGCTTCATCTCCTCGTAGTACGGCCGGTAGCCGCTGGCGGACTTGACCTCCATGCCGCTGACGCCCATCGCCTTCACCGCCGTGTCGACGTAGGGCGGCGCCTCCTCCTCGGCGATCAGGATCATGATGCCGGGCTTCAGCATCATGCCGGTGACGGTGCTCGTGCTGGCCTCCCAGCCCGCCTGCTCGAAGATGGTCTCGAAGCGCTCCTTCAGCGCCGCCGACTCCGCGTCGCCCGGCATGATCGTGAACCACACCTTCTTCACCGGACCGGTCTCGGTGACGAGCATGTCCATCACCGCGCGTGCCTGCTCGTCGCTGACGGTGCGGCCGCCGGGCGGCGTCGCCACCGAGGCCGCGGCGGTCGTGCCGCCGGCTGGTGCCGCGGCGGCGGGCGGCGCCGGCGCCTGGCTCGGCGTTCCCTTCCCCGCGTCGCCTCCACAGGCGACGGCGAGCGCGGCGAGCGGCAGCAGGACGTATCGGATCCGCATGGGGGTGCCTCCATAGCGCGGCCGCCCCCGGGCCGCCAAGCCGGACGCAGGTGCCGTGCGCGGTGGGGGCCGTCAGCCGACGCGCGCCAGCTCGAGCCGCCCCTGCCAGCGGTGGCGCAGCACCGCCCGCAGGGTCGCGGATTGCGGGCGCGTCAGCGCGGGATCGTACGCGAGCCAGCGTAGCGCCTCGTCGCGGGCGGCGCGCAGCAGCTCGGTATCGCGCAGCAGGTTGGCGACGCGAAACGGCGGCAGGCCCGCCTGGCGAGTGCCGAGGAAATCGCCGGGGCCGCGCAGCTGGAGGTCGGCCTCGGCGATCGCGAAGCCGTCCGTCGAGCCCTCGAGGACCGCCATGCGCTGATACGACTCCGGCGCCATCCAGTCGGGCACGACGAGAAAGCAGTGCCCTGCCGCCCGCCCGCGCCCGACACGACCGCGCAGCTGATGCAGCTGCGCCAGCCCGAAGCGCTCCGCGTGCTCGATGGCGATGACGGTGGCGTTGGGCACGTCGATCCCGACCTCGATCACCGTGGTCGCCACGAGGACGTCGAAGTCGCGCGCCTTGAAGCGGCGCATGACGGCGTCCTTCTCGTCGGGCTTCATGCGCCCGTGGACGAGATCGAGACGCAGGCCCGCGAGCGGGCCTGCCGCCAGCTCGTGGACCATGGTCGTGGCGGCGCGCAGGTCCGACTTCTCCGAGTCCTCGACCAGCGGGTAGACGACGTAGGCCTGATGCCCCGCCGCCACCTCGGCACGGATGGCGTCGTAGAGCTCGCGCCGCCGCCCCTCGCGCACGAGCCGCGTCGCGATCGGCGTGCGCCCGGGCGGCAGCTCGTCGAGGGTCGACACCGCCAGGTCGCCGTAGAGCGTCATCGCGAGCGTACGCGGGATCGGCGTCGCGCTCATGACGAGGACGTCGACCGCGGGGCGATCCGGTCCCTGGCGCTGGAGCGCCGCGCGCTGCATCACGCCGAAGCGGTGCTGCTCGTCGACGATGGCGAGCCCGAGCTTCGCGAACGCGACGCCCTCCTGGATGAGCGCGTGCGTGCCGACCGCGAACGCCGCGCCGGACTGGAGCGCCGCGAGGGCGTCGCGGCGGGCCCGCCCTTTCACCGAGCCGGTGAGCAGGACCGGCTCGATGCCGAGCGGGGCCAGCAGCGGACGCACCGTCTCGCAGTGCTGCTCGGCGAGCAGCTCCGTCGGCGCCATCAGCGCCGCCTGCCAGCCGGCGTCGATCACCACCAGCGCCGCGAGCAGCGCGACCAGCGTCTTGCCGCTGCCGACGTCGCCCTGCAGGAGCCGGCGCATCGGATGCGGCAGCGCGAGGTCGGCGGCGATCTCCGTCACCGCCCGCTCCTGCGCTCCGGTGAGCGGGAACGGCAGGCGGGCACGCAGCGCGCTCCCGAGCGTCCCCGCGCCCGGCGCGAACGCGGTGCCCGGCTCCTGCCCCGCCTCGGAGCGACGCAGGGCCAGGCCGAGCTGGAGGAAGAACAGCTCGTCGAAGATGAGCGAGCGGTGTGCGAGCGACGTGGCTTCGCCGAGCGCGGCGAGGTTCGCCTCCGCGGGCGGCTGGTGCACGTGGCGCAGCGCCCGCATCGGGTCGAGGATGCGGCGGCGGGCGGCGACCTCCGCCGGCACGCCCGCCGGCACGCGGGCACCGAACGCGTCGAGCGCCTCGTGCACGATCCGGCGCATCGTGCCGACCGGCATCGCCGTCGGCTTCTCGTAGACCGGCACGACGGGCGGGAGGTTCTCCGCCTCGCCGTCGCCGCCGAGCGCCGTCACCTCCGGGTGGACGATGCGGTACGGCCCGGCGCCCATCGGCGGCTCGACGCGACCGTGCACGACGACGCGCTGGCCGGCGGCGAAACGGCTCCCGAACCACTGCACCTGGTTGAACCAGACGAGCTGGAGCGTGCCGCCGCCGTCGCGCAGCACGACCTCCAGGATGCGCCGCTTCTGGCGCCCGACGACCCCCTGGCGCACACCCTGGATCTCGCCCGTGGTGGTGACGTCCATGCCCGCGCGCACGGCCACGAGCGGCGTCATCACGCGGCGATCCTCGTAGCGGAAGGGCAGGTGGAACAGCACGTCCTCGAGCGTCCTGAGGCCGAAGCGCTCGAGCTCCTTCGCACGCTTCGGCCCCACCGCACGAATGCGCTCGACCGGCGCCGCGAGCGCCGCGAGGGCCAGGGCGGCGTCGCCGGTGGGGACGCGGTACTCGTCCCAGGTCTCGCCCGCGCCGCCCTCGGCCCCCGGATCTCCCTTGCCCGGGGGCGGCCCCGGCTCCCGGGCCGCGGCGAGCGGCGCATCCTCTCCGCCGCCCGCGAGGTGCCGGGTCCGTGCCCTGCTGCGCGCCGGCCCGGCGCCCGCACCTTCGCCGGCCGCCGCACGCAGCGCCGGCAGGAGTCCGTGCGCCTCGCGCAGCAGAGCCGGCGCGGCGGCGACGTCGTCGAGCCCGGCGACGATGCGCGCGAGGGTCGCGAGCAGCGGCGTGTCGCCGGCCTCGGCGCGCGCCTTCTCGAGGCGCTCGCGCCAGGCCGCCAGCGGGAGCCCGGTGCGCCCGACGCGCTGGAAATCGTCGCTCGCGAGATAGTCGAGCGGCGGGGCGAGCACGCGGAGGAGCTCCGCCAGCGCGCCCCCGTCCATCGTCAGCGCTGCCCGCCCCGCGCGTAGTGCTCCTGGAGCGGCAGCACCTGGAACGGCCCCTCGCGCAGCAGCTCGATGCCGGCCGCCGCGGCGGCCGCCGCGGCGATCGTCGTGAAGTACGGCACGCGGCACTCGAGCGCCGTGCGCCGGATCGGGAAGGAGTCGCGCACCGAGCCGACGCCGGAGGGCGTGTTGACGACCAGGGCGACGTCGCCGCGCTTCATGAGGTCGAGCACGTTCGGCCCACCGTCCTGGATCTTGTTCAGCACCTCGACGCCGAGGCCCGCCTCGCGCAGGCGGCCGGCCGTGCCCCGCGTCGCGACCAGACGGAAGCCCGCCGCCGCCAGCCGCGTGGCGATCGGCACGACGGCGTCGTAGCTGGCCGCCGGCACGGACACGAACGCCGTCCCGCTGGTCGGCAGCAGCGTCCCGGCCGCGATCTGCGCCTTGGCGAAGGCGGCGCCGAAGGTGGCGTCGATGCCCATCACCTCGCCCGTCGACTTCATCTCGGGGCCGAGCACGGTGTCGACACCGGGAAACTTGATGAACGGGAACACCGCCTCCTTGACGCTCACGTGCCGCGGCACCCGCTCCTCCGTGAAGCCCTGGTCGCGCAGCGAGCGGCCGACCATGCAGCGGGCGGCGATCTTCGCGAGCGGCGCGCCGATGGCCTTCGAGACGAACGGCACCGTGCGGCTGGCGCGCGGGTTGACCTCGAGCACGTAGACGACGCGGTCCTTCACCGCGAACTGCACGTTCATCAGCCCGACCACGCCCAGCTCACGCGCCAGCGCGACCGCTTGCCGGCGGATGTCGGCCTGCACCTCGGCGTCGATCGAGTACGGCGGCAGCGAGCAGGCGCTGTCGCCCGAGTGCACGCCGGCGCGCTCGATGTGCTCCATGATGCCGCCGATGACGACGTCGGTACCGTCGCTGACTGCGTCGACGTCGACCTCGATGGCGTCCTCGAGGAAGTGGTCGATGAGAACGGGATGCTCCGGCGACGCCTGCACCGCGGTCTGCATGTAGCGCGCGAGACTGTCGCGATCGTACACCAGCTCCATCGCGCGCCCGCCGAGCACGTACGAGGGGCGGACGAGGACCGGGTAGCCGATGCCCTCGGCGACCGCGACGGCCTCCTCCGACGAGCGCGCGATGCCGTTCGCGGGGCGGCGCAGATCGAGCTTCGCCAGCACCTCCTCGAAGCGCTCGCGGTCCTCGGCGCGGTCGATCGAGTCCGGCGACGTGCCGATGATCGGCACCCCGGCCTGCTCCAGCGGCACGGCGAGGCGCAGCGGCGTCTGCCCGCCGAACTGTACGATCACGCCCGCGGGCTGCTCGCGCTCGATGAGCGCCAGCGCGTCCTCGAACGTCAGCGGCTCGAAGAAGAGCTTGTCGGACGTGTCGTAGTCGGTGCTGACGGTCTCCGGGTTGCAGTTGACCATCAGCGTCTCGTAGCCGTCCTCGCGCAGCGCGAGCACGGCGTGGACGCAGCAGTAGTCGAACTCGATGCCCTGGCCGATGCGGTTCGGCCCGCCGCCGAGGATGACGATCTTCTTCGCCGTCGTCGGCTTGGCCTCGTCGTCGCCGGGCTCGTAGCTCGAGTAGAGATACGGCGTGTAGGCCTCGAACTCGGCGCCGCAGGTGTCGACGGTCTTGTAGACGGGAACGATGCCGGCGGCCTCCCGCTTGCGGCGGATGTCGGGCTCGGACGCGCCGAGGAGCCGCGCCAGGCGCTGATCGCCGAAGCCCATCTGCTTCAGACTCCGTAGCCGCTCGGTCGAGATGGCGGCGAGCGGCACGCCGCGCAGGGTCTCCTCCTCGCGGACGATGTCCTCGACGTGCCGGAGGAACCACGGGTCGATCCTCGTCAGCGCCTCGACCTCGTCGACCGACAGGCCGCGGCGGAACGCCTCGCCCACCCACCACAGGCGGTCGGCGTTCGGCTGCCGCAGCCGCTCCTCCAGCCGGGCACGGTCGCCCTCGGCGCGCGTCTCGAAGCCGGCGCTGCCGATCTCGAGCGAGCGCAGCGCCTTCTGCAGCGACTCCTTGAAGGTGCGGCCGATGGCCATGGCCTCGCCGACCGACTTCATCTGCGGCCCGAGGTGGTCGCTCGCCTGCGGGAACTTCTCGAAGGTGAAGCGCGGGACCTTGGTGACGACGTAGTCGATCGTCGGCTCGAAGCAGGCCGGCGTCTCGCGCGTGATGTCGTTGCGCAGCTCGTCCAGCGTGTAGCCGACGGCGAGCTTGGCCGCGATCTTCGCGATCGGGAAGCCCGTCGCCTTCGACGCCAGGGCCGAGCTGCGCGACACGCGCGGATTCATCTCGATGACCGTCTGGCGCCCGGTGCGCGGGTCGACGGCGAACTGGATGTTCGAGCCCCCGGTGTCGACGCCGATGGCACGGATGATCGCCACCGCCGCGTCGCGCATGAGCTGATATTCCTTGTCGGTCAGCGTCTGCGCGGGGGCGACCGTGATCGAGTCGCCGGTGTGCGTGCCCATCGGATCGAAGTTCTCGATCGAGCAGACGATGACGACGTTGTCCTTGCCGTCGCGCATCACCTCGAGCTCGAACTCCTTCCAGCCCGCGATCGACTCCTCGATCAGGATCTCGGAGATCGGCGACACTTCGAGGCCCCAGGCGACGTTGGCGCGGAACTCCTCCTCGCTCGCCGCGAAGCCGCCGCCGGTGCCGCCGAGCGTGCGCGACGGACGCAGGATCACGGGCAGGCCGATCTCGGCGAGCACCGCCTGCGCCTCGGCCATGGTGTGCGCGATGCCGCTCTTCGGGAGATCGAGACCGATCTCGTCGATGACCGCCTTGAAGAGATCGCGGTCCTCGGCGCGCTTGATGGCGTCGACCCTGGCGCCGATCAGCTCGACGCCGTGGCGCTCCAGCACGCCGGCAGCGGCGAGGTCGAGCGCGAGGTTCAGGCCCGTCTGCCCGCCGATCGTGGGCAGCAGCGCGTCGGGCTTCTCGGCGACGATGATGCGCTCGAGGACCTCGACCGTCAGCGGCTCGACGTAGGTGCGGTCGGCGAACTCCGGGTCGGTCATGATCGTCGCCGGGTTCGAGTTGACGAGGACGACGCGGTAGCCCTCCTCGCGCAGCGCCTTGCACGCCTGGGTGCCGGAGTAGTCGAACTCGCACGCCTGGCCGATGACGATCGGACCGGAGCCGATGAGGAGGATGGTGCGGAGGTCGGTGCGCTTGGGCATCGGGGTGCTCGGGACCTCTCTAGCCGCGGCGCCAGTGCGTCATGAGATCGGTAAAGCGCCGGAACAGGTAGCGTGCATCGTGCGGGCCGGGGGAGGCCTCGGGGTGGTACTGGACGGAGAACGTCGGCTGGTCCCTCACCACCAGTCCCTCGCAGGTGCGGTCGTTGAGGTTCAGGTGCGTGATCTCGGCGCGGTCCCGGAGCGAGTCGAGGTCGACCGCGAAGCCGTGGTTCTGCGACGTGATCTCGACCTTGCCCGTGGTGAGATCCTGCACCGGCTGGTTGCCGCCGTGGTGGCCGAACTTGAGCTTGTAGGTGCTGCCGCCGAGCGCGAGGCCGAGGATCTGGTGGCCGAGGCAGATGCCGAAGACGGGCGTCTTGCCGAGGAGCCTGGCGACGTTCTCGCGCGCCCCCGCGACCGCGTCGGGATCGCCGGGGCCGTTCGACAGGAAGACGCCGTCGGGATCGAGGGCCAGCACCTCGCCCGCCGGGGTCGACGCGGGCACGACGCGCACGGCGCAGCCGACGCCGACCAGGTTGCGCAGGATGTTCCACTTGATGCCGTAGTCGTAGGCGACGACCTTGAACGGCGGCCGGCCCATCGCCGCCGCGATCTCCTCGGCCATGAGATAGCCGCCGAGCTTCCACGGCCCCTGCTCCCAGCCGTAGGGCTCGCTGCACGTGACCTCGCGCACGAGGTCGCGGCCGACGAGGCTCGGCGTGTCCTTCGCCTTGCGCACCAGCCGCTCGGCGTCGAGGTCGACGCTGGAGAGCACCGCCTCCTGCGCGCCGTGGTCGCGCAGCCGGCGCACCAGCGCCCGCGTGTCGATGCCCTCGATCCCCGGGATACCCCAGTGCGCGAGGTAGGCGCCCAGGCTCTGCTCGGCGCGCCAGCTCGACGGCGCCTCGCGGTACTCGCGCACGATGAAGCCGCGCACCCACGGGCGCGTCGACTCGACGTCCTCGCGGTTCACGCCGACGTTGCCGATCTGCGGATACGTCATCGCCACCAGCTGCCCGTGGTACGACGGGTCGGTGAGGATCTCCTGATAGCCGGTCATGCTGGTGTTGAAGACCAGCTCGCCGGCCGTCTCGCCCTCGGCGCCGAAGGCGCGCCCGCGGAAGACGGTGCCGTCCGCGAGCGCCAGGATGGCTTCGCGCCGTGCCATCAGGAGGCGACCCGGAGCTGCGGCGTCGCCGCCCGCTCGTCGTGGAGGATGCGGCCGCCGACCATCGTGACCAGCGCACGGCCCGCGACGTCCCACCCCTCGAACGGGGTGTTGCGGCCCTTCGACCTGAAGGCGCGCGCCGCGACCTTCCACTTCCGCTCGGGATCGACGAGCACGAGGTCGGCGAGCCCGCCCGCCGCCAGCGTCCCCGCCGGCAGGCCGAGGATGCGCGCGGGGCCGACGCTCATGCGCTCGACCAGGGTCGGCAGGTCGAGCACGCCCTCGGCGACCAGGCGCAGGCCGAGCGGCAGCGCCGTCTCGAGGCCGACGACGCCGAAGGCGGCCTCGTCGAACTCGCAGTCCTTCTCGTCCTGGTGGTGCGGGGCGTGGTCGGTGGCGATGGCGTCGATGGTGCCGTCGGCGAGCCCCTGGCGCAGCGCCTCGACGTCGGCCCTGGTGCGCAGCGGCGGCGCCATCTTCGCGTTCGTGTCGTAGTCGCCCACGGCCTCCTCGGTGAGGAACAGATGGTGCGGCGTCACTTCGGCGGTGACGCGCAGGCCGCGCGCCTTCGCCTGCCGCACCAGCTCGACGCCGCGCGCGGTGCTGAGGTGCGCCACGTGGAGATGCCCGCCCGTCAGCTCGACGAGCGCGACGTCGCGGGCGATCATCACCTCTTCCGCCGCCGCCGGCCGGCCGCGCAGGCCGAGCCGCACGGCGGTCGGGCCCTCGTTCATGACGCCGCCGCAGCAGAGCGCGTCGTCCTCCTCGTGCGCGATGACGGGGAGGCCGAAGAGCTGCGTGTACTCGAGCGCGTGGCGCATGAGCGACGCGCTCATGATCGGACGGCCGTCGTCCGAGACCGCGACGATGCCGGCGCGATGCATCTCGCCGATCTCGGCCATGCGCTCGCCCTGGAGGCCCACCGACACCGCTCCGATCGCGTGCACGCGCGCCCCGGCCACCATGCGGCCGCGCTCGAGGACGTACTGCGTGACCGCGCCGTTGTCGTTGACGGGATTGGTGTTCGCCATCGTGGCGAGCGTCGTGAACCCGCCCGCGAGCGCGGCGGCGCTGCCGGTAGCGACCGTCTCCTTGTACTCCTGCCCGGGCTCGCGCAGGTGCACGTGGATGTCGACGAGGCCGGGCAGCACGAGGAGGCCGCGCGCGTCGACGAGCGTCGCATCGGCCGCCTCCAGCGTGCCCGGCGCCCCGACCGCCGCGACGCGTTCGCCCTCGACGAGGAGGTCGGCGGGCGCGCTCGTGCGGGCGACGGGATCGACCAGCGTCCCGTTGGCGACGAGGAGCCGCGTCACGCCCGCGCCCCGCTGCGGCCGCGCGCCGGCTCGCTGAGCGCCTCCGTCTCGCCGACGTCGACGCTCTTGCTGCGCGCGACCAGCATGTAGAGCACGGCCATGCGCACCGCCAATCCGTTCGTCACCTGGTTCATGATCACCGAGTAGGGGCCGTCCGCCACGGCGCTCGAGATCTCGAGGCCGCGGTTGAGCGGGCCGGGATGGAGGATGATGACCTGCGGCTTGGCCAGCCGCACGACGTCCTCCGTGAGGCAGTAGTAGTGCGCGTACTCGTCGACGGAGGGGAAGTAGTTGCGTCCCTGCCGCTCGCGCTGGATGCGCAGCATCATGACGACGTCGGCGTCGCGCACGCCGTCGGCGAGGCGCGTGTGCAGCTCGACGCCGAGGCCGGCGAACTCCTGCGGCAGGAGCGTCGGCGGGCCGACCAGCCGCACCTTCGCCCCGAGTGCACGCAGCGCGTGGACGTTGGAGCGGCCGACGCGGCTGTGCAGCAGGTCGCCGACGATGGCGACGGTGAGGCCCGCGATCTCGCCGCGGTGCTCCTTGATCGTGAGGCAGTCGAGCAGCGCCTGGGTGGGATGCTCGTGGCAGCCGTCGCCGGCGTTGATGATCGGACAGGTGACGTGCCGGGCGAGGAAGTTGCAGGCGCCGGAGCTGCCGTGACGGACGACGATGGCGTCGGGCCGCATCGCCTCGAGGTTGCGGGCGGTGTCGGCCAGGGTCTCGCCCTTCGACACGCTCGAGCCCGAGGCGCTCACGTTGATGGTGTCGGCCGAGAGGCGCTTGGCGGCGATCTCGAAGGAGGTGCGGGTGCGCGTGCTCGACTCGTAGAACAGGTTGATCACGGTCTTGCCGCGCAGCGTGGGCACCTTCTTGATGTCGCGCTCGTTGATCTCCTTGAACGAGGCGGCGGTGTCGAGGACCGCGGTGATGTCCGCGGCCGACAGGCCTTCGAGTCCGAGCAGGTGACGCTGGGTGAATGCCATGGTCTCCCTCCCTCAGCTCTCGATCACGACTTCGTCCACCCCGTCCGCCTCCGCGAGACGCACCGAGACCCGCTCGGTGAGATGGGTGGGCAGGTTCTTGCCGACGTAGTCCGCCCGGATGGGCAGCTCCCGATGCCCGCGGTCGACCAGCACGGCCAGCTGCACCGACTGCGGCCGGCCGAAGTCGACCAGCGCGTCCATGGCAGCACGGATCGTGCGCCCCGTGAACAGCACGTCGTCGACGAGCAGGATGCGCCGCCCCTCGACGCCGAACGGGATCTCGGTGCCCTGGACCTCGGGATTCTGCAGCCCGCGGTCGAGGTCGTCGCGGTAGAGCGTGATGTCGACGACCCCGAACGGCACCATCGCCCCGCCCTCGATCTCCTGGAGCGTGCGGCGCAGCCGCTGCGCGATGTGGACGCCGCGCGAGCGGATGCCGACGAGCGCCAGCTCCTTGGCCCCCTTGTTCTTCTCGATGATCTCGTGGGCGATGCGCACCAGTGCGCGCGCGATCGCCTGTCCATCCATCACCTGCCGGGCGCCGTTCGTCGTCATGCTGCGCTCCCTGCGGGCGCGCCTGCGATGGCCGATGACGATTCCTGCGGCTCGCGGGCGCAAAAAAAGCCTCCGCGGCGTTGCCGGGAGGCGGCGGCGTGCGAGCGGTCCGTCGTGGACCCGATGTGGCCGGTCTGCATCGAAACCCTTCCTGACCTCGCTGGGTCAAGTTAAAGAGTGCCGTGGCGAAGTGAAGCTGGTCGTCTCTACGCGCGGTGCTCCGTGGTGTCAAGATCGACGCCGCGCGTCGACGAGTCGCGCCGCACCTCAGCGCACGCGACCGCCGTGCGCCAGCGCCTTCAGATCGAGGATGCGGTCGATCTCCTCCTTCGGCAGCACGGCTTCGTCGAGCAGCACCTGGCGGATCGGCACGTTGCGCGCCATCGCCTTCTTGAAGAGCTCGGCCGCGCGATCGTAGCCGACCACCGGCGCGATCGCCGTCACCAGCTGCCCGGTCGCCTCGCCGTACTCGCGGCAGCGCTCGACGTTGGCGACGATCCCGCGCACGCACTTCGCCGTCGTCACCCGGCAGGCGGCAGCCAGGACGGTCACCGACTCCAGCAGCGCGTGCGCGATGACGGGCATCATGACGTTCAGGTCGAGGTTGCCGTTCATGGCGGCGACGGCGACCGTGGCGTCGTGCCCGATGACGAGCGCGCAGACCTGGTTCATCGCTTCGGGAATCACCGGGTTCACCTTGCCCGGCATGATGCTCGACCCCGGCTGCGTCGCCGGCAGCTCGATCTCGTTGAAGCCCGTGCGGCTGCCCGAGGTGAGGAGCCGCAGGTCGTTCGCGATCTTCATGAGGCCGACGGCGATCGTGCGCAGCGCGCCGGACGCCTCCACCGCCGCGTCGCGGTTCTGCATCGCCTCGAAGAGGTTCGGCGCCTGCACGAACGGCTGGCCGGTGACGCGCGCCACGTCGGCCGCGACCGCCGCCCCGAAGCCTGCGGGGGCGTTGATGCCCGTGCCCGCCGCCGTACCGCCGATCGGCAGCTCGGCCATGTGCCGCAGGGCCGACTGGAGACGCGCCTGGCCGTGGCGCACGACGCTCGCGTAGCCGGAGAACTCCTGGCCCAGCGTGATCGGCACGGCGTCCTGGAGGTGGGTCCGGGCCGCCTTCACCACGTCCTCGAACGCGACCGCGCGCTCGTCGAGCGCCGCCGCCAGCTCCTCGAGCGCCGGCAGCAGGACGCTCGCGATCTCGACGTAGGCCGCAACGTGGATGGCCGTCGGGAACACGTCGTTCGTGCTCTGGCCCATGTTGACGTGGTCGTTCGGGTGGACGGACTTGTCGCCCCGCGTGCCGCCGAGATGCTCGATGGCGCGGTTCGCGATCACCTCGTTCGCGTTCATGTTGGTCGAGGTGCCGGAGCCGGTCTGGAAGACGTCGACCACGAACTCGCCGTCCCACCTGCCCTCGGCCACCTCGGTCGCGGCGCGGACGATCGCGTCCGAGACCTTCGGCTCGAGCAGCCCCATCTCGCGGTTCACCCGCGCGCACGCCGCCTTGATGGTCCCGAGCGCGGCGATGAAGCTGCGCGGGAAGCGCAGGCCCGAGATGGGGAAGTTCTCGACGGCGCGGGCGGTCTGGGCGCCGTAGTACGCATTCGCCGGAACGATCATCTCGCCCATGCTGTCGCGCTCGATGCGGGTATCGGCCATCCGGGTTTCCTAGCGTCCCGCGCGGGGGCAGGTCCAGCAACCGGCCTCGACGACGGGACGCCCGCGGCGGCGACGGGCGCGATGCCGCCGGGCTCCGGGCCGCGCCGGCGCGGTCGTCAGTGCTCCGGCTCGTGCGCGCGCCGGCTCTCGTGCTCGATCTGGATGGTCACGTGGTCGATCGCGAAGTCGCGCCGGCACACGGCGGTGAGCGCCTCCAGCAGCCGATCGTCGGCGATCCGCTCGCTGGCCACGGCGTGCACCGAGAGGGCGTAGCGTCCGGTGGTGAGCGTCCACACGTGGAGGTCGTGGATCTCGGCCACGCCCGGTACGGCGGCGAGGCCCTGCTCGACCGCCTCCAGCGTCACGTGCGACGGCACCGCCTCCATCAGCACGTCGACCGCCTCGCGCACGAGCTGCCACGAGCTGTACAGGATCAGCACCGCGATGCCGACGCTCACGAGGGCGTCGATCGGGTACCACCCGGTGGTGACGATGACCACGCCCGCGACCACCGCCCCCACCGAGCCGAGCATGTCCGAGATCACGTGCAGATAGGCGCCGCGCACGTTCATGCTGTGGTGGCGATGCGCGTGCAGTCCCCACGCCACGTACGCGTTCACCGCCAGCCCGAACACCGCGATCGTCAGCATGCCGCCGCCCGCGACCGGCTGCGGATCGCCGACGCGGCCCCACGCCTCGCGCAGGATGAAGAGCACGAGGACCCAGAGCGCGACGCCGTTCACCAGCGCGATCAGGATCTCGGCCCGGTAGTAGCCGTACGACTTCGTCGCGCTCGCCGGACGGCTGCAGATCCAGATCGCGAACAGCGCCAGCCCGAGCGCCGCGAGGTCGGTGAACATGTGCACGGCGTCGGACAACAGCGCCAGGCTGTTCGTGAGCCAGCCGCCGATCAGCTCGGCCACGAACAGCACGGCGCTGACGCCGAGCCCGGTGCGCACCGCTCCGCGCTCGCCGGCGACGTCGCGTTCCCCCATGCGACGCCCGTCAGTAGCGCAGGAGCGCGTGCACCGTGTTGGCGCCGAGGCGCGCCCGTCCCTCGAGGAACCCGAGCTCGATCACGAAGGCGCAGCCGGCGACCTCGCCGCCGCAGCGCTCGACCAGCTCGATGGCCGCGCTCGCGGTGCCGCCCGTGGCGAGGAGATCGTCCATGAGCAGCACGCGGGTTCCCTGCGCGATCGCGTCGAGGTGCAGCTCGAGCGTGTCGGTGCCGTACTCGAGCGCGTAGGTGGCGGCGTGCTTGTGGTACGGCAGCTTGCCCGGCTTGCGCGCGATCGCGAGGCCGACGCCCATGGCGTAGGCGGCCGCCGCGCCCATGATGAACCCGCGCGACTCGATCCCGAGCACGATGTCGACCTTGCCGCGAAACGGCTCGATGAGGCCGTCGATCGTACGGCGCAGCGCCGGCCCGTCGGCCAACAGCGGCGTGATGTCCTTGAAGACGATGCCGGGCTTCGGGAAGTCGGGGATGTCACGGATGAAGCGGGCGATGTCGGTCATGCGTCGGGGCCTCCTTCGGCCTGGGTTGGCGAGCGCCCGGCCACGGCCCTCCCCTGCGGGAGGAAGAACAGCGGGTTGCGGGCGACGTTGTCCTTGCGGATCTCGAAGTGGAGGTTCGGGCCCGTCGTCTGGCCGGTTTCGCCGACCCGCCCCACGACGTCGCCCTGACGGACGACCTCGCCGGCCTGCACCAGGTTCTCCTGATGATGGGCGTAGACCGTGGCCCAGCCGCCCTCGTGCTCGAGGATCACGATGTTACCGTAGCCGCGAAGGCGGTCGGAGTAGAGCACCCGGCCCGCCCGCGCGGCCTGGACCGGCGTCCCCACCGGCGCGGCCAGGTCGATGCCGTCGTGATGGGTGGCCCCCCTCGGCCCGAACCTGGAGGCCAGGGTCGCGCCCTTCACCGGCCAGGCAAAGGCCTTGGGCCCGGCCGGAATCTCCTTCGCCGGCGGGCGGTCGTCGCGCGCCCGGACGGGGGTGATGGTGTTCACCGGCAGCTGCCGGCTCGCCCCGGGGATGCGGATCACCTGGCCGATCTCGATGCGGTCGGGGTTGCGCAGGTCGTTGGCGCGCGCCAGCTCCTGGTGCGTCACCCCGTAGGCGAGCCCGATCCGGTAGAGGTTCTCCCCCGGCTTCACGGTGTGCTGGAGCGTCTTCGCTCCGCACCCGGCGAGCACCCCCGCCACCACCACCAGCACCCACCCCGCCCGCACCGTCCGCCGCTCCCTACGACTCCTCCCAGCCGTGGCTGCCGTGCAGCTTCACGAACCGGCATTCGCCGAGATACTCCTCGACGAGGCCCCCCGCGCCGCGACGCAGGCGGACGAGCGTCTGGAGCTCCTCCTCCCCGACCGGCACGACGAGGCGCCCGTGCGGCGCCAGCTGCGCGACGAGTGGGCGCGGAATGCCGGGCGCGCCCGCCGTCACGAGGATGGCGTCGTAGGGGGCGTCGGCCTCCCAGCCGAGCGTGCCGTCGCCCACCGCGATGGTGACGCGCTCGCCGAGGCCGATGCCGTCGATCACCTCGCGCGCGCGCTCCGCCAGCGGCTCGAGCCGTTCGATCGACGTGACGCGCACGCCGAGCGCGGCGAGGATCGCCGTCTGGTAGCCGGAGCCGGTGCCGACCTCGAGGACGTGGGCCGCCTCGTCGTCGAGCCCGAGCGCCTCGGTCATGACGGCCACCATATAGGGCTGCGAGATCGTCTGTCCCTCACCGATCGGCAGCGGCGTGTCCTCGTAGGCGCGCTCGCGCAGCTCGGGCGGCACGAAACGGTGCCGCGGCACCGCGCCCATCGCCGCCAGGACGCGCCGGTCGGCGATGCCGCGTCCCTCGAGCTGGGTGCGCACCATCCGCGCGCGCGCCGCCTCGTGGTCCGTCGCCATCACCATCCGTCCGCGAGCCCGCGCAGCGCCTCGAAGGCGCCGTAGTTCGTGAGATCGAGGTGGATCGGAGTGACCGAGATCATGCCGTGGCTGACCGCGTGGAAGTCGGTACCCTCCTCCTCGACGAAGGCGAGCTCCTCTCCGCCGATCCAGTAGTACTTCCGGCCGCGCGGGTCGACCTTCTCCACGATGGCGTCGCCGTAGCGCCGGCGGCCCATGCGCGTCAGAGCGACGCCGCTCGGCTCCGCCCCGTCGCTGAAGCGCGGTACGTTCACGTTGAGGAGGGTATCCGGCGGCAGCGGGCTGTCCAGCACCCGCGCTGCGATCTTGCGCGCGAACGCCGCAGCGATCGCGAAGTCCCACCCGCCGCGGCCGATCTGCGAGATCGCGATCGACGGCACGCCGAGGAGCGTGCCCTCCATCGCCGCGCTGACGGTGCCCGAGTAGGTGACGTCGTCGCCGAGGTTCGCGCCCTTGTTGATCCCCGACACGACGAGCGCCGGGCGCGTCTTCAGGATGCCGTTGATGCCGAGGTTCACGCAGTCGGTCGGCGTGCCGTCGACGACCCAGCGGTCCTCGCCGATCTGCTCGATGCGCAGCGGCCGGTGCAGGGTGAGCGCGTGGCTGACGGCACTCTGCTCGCGGTCCGGCGCGACGACCACGACCCGTCCGAGCGGCTCGACGGCGTCGCGCAATGCCGCGAGGCCTTCCGAGTGGATGCCGTCGTCGTTCGCGACCAGGATGAGCGGCCGAGCGTCCATGACGGCGCGCGAAGGGTGCCACCAAGGCGACGACGCTGCAAGCTCGCGCAGGCCGCCGCCTTGGGGACCCTGGCATCGGGGCGAGCCGATTTGAACGGCCGACCACTCGCACCCCAAGCGAGTGCGCTACCTGGCTGCGCCACGCCCCGACAACGGTCGCCCTCTTAGGGGGACGGGGGTCGACGGTCAAGCCGCGCGCGCCGCGACGCATGCGAGCCAGCGCGTTGACACCTCGATGCAGAGGGCCGTCCGAGTGTCAATTTGGCCACGCAGAGCTACGGGCTCGACACTCGCGTGACGCTGCGAGCGAGCAACCGCGTGCGCACCGGGGCTGGCCCATCCGTTGCATTCGCCACGGCACGGCGGAGGACGGCATGGCAAAGACCCTTGCGACGGAGACGGCGGCAGCGATCGAATCGGCGACGGACCCCCAGCGGGACCCCGGCCCTGGCCGACGCGATCCCGAGGTTCTCGCGGAGCTCTTCGCACCCGAGATCATCTTGCCCGAGCAGGTGGTGCAGGGCTTCCGGCGCGACAGCTACATCTCCGGCGAGAAAGCGCTGATGCTCGCGGTGCTCGAGGACGGCATCCGGTGCTTCCAGGAGCACCTCACCAACCCGCGCTCGAACCCGCGCCTGCTCTCGCAGCAATCGGAGCAGTGGATCCGCGCGGTCGACTACGAGTGGCCCTTCTCGTTCAACAACGTCTGCGAAACGCTCGGCATCGATCCCGATGCGCTGCGCTCGGCCCTGCTCGGCTGGAAGGCCAAGCGTCTGGCGGCGGCCGGCGACGGCACGCAGCCGACACCGACCGACAAGAAGGTCTACCGGCTGCACCTGCGCACCAAGCGCACCAGCGGCGTGCGCTGATCGCCCGCTCCGGTCGCGGCCGCCCCGCGGCGGCCGTGCGCTACGAGCGCCGCGGACCGATGACGAGGGGCGGCGGCGTTCCCGGCTCGCGGTCGAGCAGCGTGCAGAGCTCGACCACGATCCCGCGCACCCGCGCGAGCGCCGCGGCTGCGTCGCGCAGCGGCGGCGTCGGCTCGATCGGCTCCTCACCCGCGCGCAGGCGACGCTTCGCCCCCTCGATGGTGTAGCGATCGTCGTGCAGCAGACGACGGATCGTGCGCAGCACGATCACGTCGCGCCGCCGGTACAGCCGATGGCGCGTGTGCGACTTCTCGGGGCGGAGGAGCGGGGCGAACTCCGTCTCCCAATAGCGCAGCACGTACGGCTTCACGCCGACGAGGCGCGCCACCTCGCCGATCTTGAAGTAGAGCTTGTCGGGCAGGTCGGCGTCGGGTGCCGTCATTCGTCGTCGCGGTCGCTCGCCGTCACCGGCTCTCCGTTCATGGTCTTCTTCAGAACCTGACTGGCCTTGAACGTGAGCACGCGCCGGCCGGAGATGACGATCTCCTCGCCCGTCTGCGGGTTGCGCCCCTTGCGCGGGCGCTTCTCGTTGACGACGAAGTTACCGAAGCCGGAGACCTTGACCTTCTCGCCCTGCTCGAGGTGCTGCTTCACGACCTCGAATATCTTCTCGACCACGTCGGTGGCCTCCTTCTTCGAGAAGCCCACCTTCTCGTAGATGCGCTCCACGATGTCGGCCTTCGTCATGGTCATGGCGTGGTCCTAGCTCCGCAGCTCGAGCGCGCAGCGGGCGCGCAGGTGGTCCCGGACCCGGGCATGGACGGCGTTCACCTCGTCGTCGGTCAGCGTGCGGTCGGCGGCGCGATACGCGATCGTGAACGCGAGGCTCTTCTTCCCCGCCGGGATCGGTGCGCCCCGATAGCAGTCGAACACACTCGCTGATGCGATGAGCGGATCGCCCAAGGCCCGGATCTCCTCGAGGATCGTGTCGGCCGGAAAGACTTCGTCGACGATGACGGCGATGTCGCGGGCGACGGCAGGGAAGCGTGGCAAGGGCCGGACGCCAGCGCGGCGCGGACGATAGTGACCCACCTGCTCGAAGTCAAGCTCAGCGAGCCACACTTCCGCAGGAAGATCGAGCACCTGCGCGACTTCTGGGTGGAGCGCTCCGGCCACGCCGACCAGCCCGCCGGCAATCCGGATCGCCGCCGCCTTCCCCGGATGGAGCCACGCCACCGCGCCGCTCGCCTCCCAGCGCACGTCCTCGTCCAGCGCACCGACGCCCGCCAGCACGCCCTGGAGCGCGCCCTTCAGATCGTCGAACCCCATCGTCGCGCCGAGGCGCTCCACGCCGCAGGCGGGCCAGCTGCCGCAGAGAACCACGCTCACCGCCCGCGGCTCGTGGCGCACGCCGTCGGCGTCGACGCCGTAGCCCTTGCCCAGCTCGAACGCGGCGACCCCGGCCGCCCCCTGCGCGAGGTTCGCGCGCAGCACGCGCAGAAGCCCGCTCAGCGGCGAGCGCCGCATGCGCGTCCACTCCGAGGAGAGCGGATTGCAGAGCCCGATCGGCCGCAGCCCGCCGCCCAGAAGACCCGGCACTCGATCGTCCGTCGCCTCGTCGGCGAAGCCGATCGTGACCATCTCCTGGAGCCCCTGCGCCACCAGCAGCCGGCGCAGCCGCCGCATCGCGCTGCGTGCGGGGCTGTCGCTGGCGCCGACGATCGGGGCCTGCGGGAGCGTCGTCGGCACGGCGTCGTAGCCGGCGAGCCGCGCGAGCTCCTCGGCCAGGTCCTCCTCGATGACGAGGTCGCCGCGCCACGACGGCGGCGTGACGAACAGCGCGTCGCCGTCGATCTGCCAGGTGGCGCCGAGCGCGCGCAGCCGCCGGGTGACCTCGCCGCGCGGGAGCGGCATGCCGAGAAGCGCAGCCACCCTGCGCGGACGCAGCCGCACGGGCTCCGGCGCCAGCGCCGCCAGCCCCGGCGCCTGCTCGACGACCCCGGGCGCGACGCTGCCCCCGGCGTGGCGGGCGATCAGCGCCGCCACCGCGTCGAGCGCCGGGCCCACACCCATCGGGTCGATGCGCCGCTCGAAGCGGTGCGCCGCCTGCGACGGCAGCCCGAGCCGGCGGCTCGTCCGCCGCACCGCCGCGGGGGAGAAGAACGCGCTCTCGAGCAGCAGGTCCGTGGTCGCCTCCGTCACCTCGGAGTCGCGGCCGCCCATGACGCCGGCGATCGCGATCGCGTTCTCCGCGTCGGCGATCACGAGGTCGTCGGGGCCGAGCGTCCGCGTGACCTCGTCGAGCGTCACCAGCGTCTCGCCGGGCCGCGCCCCGCGCACGACGACGCGCCCGCCCTGCAGGCGGGCGAGGTCGAAGGCGTGCAGCGGCTGGCCGCGCTCGAGCATGATCCAGTTGGTCGCGTCGACGACGTCGTTGATCGGGCGCATGCCCGCGCGCAGCAGGCGCAGCCGCGTCGCGAAGGGCGAGCGCCCCACCCGCACGCCGCGCACGATGCGGGCGGCGTAGCGTGCGCACCGCGTCGCATCGTCGATCTGCACGGCGACCACCTCGCCGGCGGCGCCGCCGCCCTCGCGCAGCCGCGGCGCCGGGACGCGCAGCTTGCGCCCGGTCACGGCGGCCACCTCGCGCGCGACGCCGAGGATCGACAGCCAGTCGCCGCGGTTCGCCGTCACCTCGATCTCGATCACGACGTCGCGCACGCCGGGCAGGTCGGCGACGCGTGTCCCCGCCGTCGCCTCGGCGGGCAGGACGAGGATGCCGGAGGCGTCGTCGCCGAGGCCGAGCTCGACCTCCGAGCAGAGCACGCCCTCGGACGCGATGCCGCGCAGGGTGACGGCGCCGATCTCGCCTCCGCCGGGGAGCACCGCCCCCGGCAGCGCCACGGGCACGAGCTGTCCCGCGACCAGGCCGGGCGCGCCCGACACGAGCGTCGCCGGCGACCCCTCGCCGAGGTCGACACGGCAGACGCGGAGCCGCTCGGCATGGGGATGGGCTTCGACCGCGTCGATCCGCCCCACGCGGATGCCGCCGTCGAGCTCGCCGTGGCGCTCGACCGCCTCGACCTTCAGGCCCGCCATGGTGAGATGGTCGGCGAGCGCCTCGGGCGATCCGGACCAGGGCACGAACTCCACGAGCCAGCTGAGAGGGATGCGCATGCGTCGGCCTCGCCGCGTTCAGAACTGCTCGAGGAACCGCAGGTCGTTGTCGTAGAACCCGCGCAGCTCGTCGAGCCCGTGGCGCAGCATCGCGACCCGCTCGGTGCCGAGCCCGAACGCGAAGCCGCGCACCGTCTCCGGATCGTAGCCGCCGGCGCGCAGCACGTTCGGGTGGATCATCCCGGCACCCAGGATCTCGAGCCATCCGGAGCCCTTGCACACGCGGCAGTCGGCGTCGGGCGCCGCCGGCGCGTTCGGGCAGCGCACGCACGAGACGTCAACCTCGGCGCTCGGCTCCGTGAACGGGAAGAAGCTCGAGCGGAACCGCACGCGTGTCTGCGGCCCGAAGAGCCGTCGCGCGAACTCGGCGAGGACGCCCTTCAAGTCGGCGAAGGTCACGCGGTCGTCGATCATGAAGACCTCGACCTGCTGGAACATCGGCGAGTGCGTCGCGTCGAGGTCGTCGCGGCGGTAGACCGTCCCCGGCACCACCGCGCGTACCGGCGGCGGTTGGCTGCGCATCACGCGCAGCTGCACCGGCGAGGTGTGCGTGCGCAGGAGGAGATCCGGGCCGCCCTCGACGAAGAACGTGTCCTGGCTGTCACGGGCCGGATGGTCGGGCGGGAAGTTGAGACCCTCGAAGTTGTGGAAGTCGTCTTCGATCTCCGGCCCCTCGGCCACCGAGAAGCCCATGGAGAGGAAGATGTCGACGATGTCGTCCTCGGTCTGGCGGAGCGGATGGACGCGGCCCTGCGGGCGTCGGCGCCCCGGCAGCGTCACGTCGATGCGCTCCTCGGCGAGAGCGCGGGCCATCGCCTCGTGCGCGAGCGCGGCGCCGCGCGCGTCGAGAGCGCCGGCGATCGCCTCCTTCACCTCGTTGGCGACCGCGCCGAGGCGCGGCCGCTCCTCGGCGGAGAGCCGTCCGAGACCGCGCAGTATCTGGTTCAGCGACCCCTTGCGCCCCAGGTAGCGGAGCCGGATCGCTTCGATCGCCTCGGCGTCCGCGGCGGCGGCGACCTCCGCCGTCGCCGCCGCGCGGAGCTGTGCGAGCTCCGCGTCCAAGCTACGCGCCGGCGGCTGCGGGAGTCGGCTCGGGCAGGCGGCTCTTCGCCAGGCCCACGAGCTCGGCGAACGCCTTGGGCTCGTCGAGCGCCAGCGCCGCGAGGATCTTGCGGTCGATGACCACGCCCGCGGCCTTGAGACCGGCCATGAGGCGGCTGTACGAGAGCCCGCTCTGGCGCGCGGCGGCGCCGATGCGCACGATCCACAGGCTGCGGAAGTCGCGCTTCTTCTGCTTGCGATCGCGATAGGCGTAGGTGAGACCGCGCTCGACGGTCTCGCGGGCCTGGCGATACGTCTTGCGACGCCCGCCGACGTAGCCCTTCGCGAGCTTCATGGTCTTCTTGTGGCGGCGGCGCGTCTTCGGGCCGCCTTTGGCGCGTGGCATCGGGTGCTCCTCTCGTCGCCCCCGCCGTCAGGCGTAGGGCAGCAGGCGATTGATGTTGTACTCGTCCGCCGGCGAGACGAGCGCGGGACGGCTGAGCGCGCGCTTCCGCTTGCGGGTCATGTACCCGTTGATGTGGCGCAGGAAGGCCCGGCGGCGCTTGATCTTGCCCGTCGCGGTCTTCGTGAAGCGCTTCGCGGTGGCGCGGTTCGTCTTGAGCTTCGGCATCGGTTCCTCGTGGCGCGGTGACGCGCGGGTCTGCGGACTACTTGCCCACCAGCATCATGGACATGCTGCGCCCCTCCATGCGGGGCGACTGCTCGACGCTGGCGATCTCGGTGACCATCTCGGCGATGCGTTCGAGCATCGCCCGGCCGAGCTCGGGGTGCGTGATCTGACGGCCGCGGAAGAAGACGGTCACCTTCACGCGGTGGCCCTCGCCGATGAACTCGCGGATGTGCCCGACCTTGAACTCGACGTCGTGCACGCCCGTCTGCGAGCCCAGCTTCACCTCCTTCAGCTGGCTCGCGGCGTTCTTCTTCCGCGACTCCTGGGCCTTCTTCTTCTGCGAGTAGCGGAACTTGCCGTAATCCATGATCCGGCAGACCGGCGGATTGGCCGTCGGCGCGACCTCGACGAGGTCGAGCTCCTTCGCATCGGCGACGCGCTGGGCCTCCTGGGGCGTCATCACCCCGAGCTGCGCGCCGTCGTCGTCGATCACCCGCACCTCGCGGGCCCGGATCTGCTGATTGATCCGGACGCGTTCCTCGAGCTTCGCTATGGGGCACCTCCTGGAAGTCTCGCTTCCGCCGCGATCCGGGCGATGAAGGCGTCGAGCGCCATCGGCTCCTCGTTCTGCCCGGCGATGCGCGGAGCCACCAGCCCGTCGGCCGCCTCGCGCTCGCCGACGACGGCGACCACCGGGACCTTCGCGAGCTGGGCCTCGCGGATCTTGTAGCCGAGCTTCTCGTTGCGCAGATCCGCGTCGGCGCGGAGCCCGCCGCGGACGCAGGTCTCGCGCACGGTCTGCGCCCAGGCCTCGACCTTTTCGCTCACCGGCACGACGCGCACCTGCTCCGGCGCGAGCCAGAGCGGCAGCTTGCCGGCCGTGTGCTCGAGCAGGATGGCGATGAAGCGCTCGATCGAGCCGAGCACGGCGCGATGGAGCATCACGGGCGTGGCCTCGCTGCCGTCCGGCGTCACGTATGCGAGACCGAAGCGCTCGGGCATCGCACAGTCGATCTGGATCGTGGCGAGGGTCCACGAGCGCTCGAGCACGTCGCGGAAGTCGAAGCCGATCTTGGGCCCGTAGAACGCCCCTTCCCCGGGGAGCACCGTGACCGCATGACCGGTCTTGCGCGCGGCCCGGTCGAGCGCCGCCTCGGCGGCGTCCCACAGCTCGATCCGGCCGAGGAAGTTGTCGGGGCGCGTCTGCACCGAGACCTCGATGCGGTCGAAGCCGAACGCGGCGTAGACCTCGTTCACCATGGCGATGAACGCGTCGATCTCCGCGTCGAGCTGATCGGGGGTGCAGTAGATGTGGGCGTCGTCCTGCGTGAAGGCGCGCACGCGCGTGAGCCCCGTCAGCGTGCCGGACGGCTCGAAGCGGTGCAGGCGGCTGAAGTCGGCGAGTCGGATCGGCAGGTCGCGGTACGAGTGCTTGCGGCTGGCGAAGTAGTAGCAGTGCCCCGGGCAGTTCATCGGCTTGACGCCGTACTCCTCGTCGTCGGCGGCCATGAGGAACATGCCGTCGCGGAAGGCGTCGTAGTGTCCGGAGGTCTTCCAGAGCTCGGTCTTGTAGACCAGCGGCGTGATGACCTCGGTGTAGCCGTACTTGCGGTGCAGACCGCGCACCCAGTCGACCAGCGTGTTGAAGACGAGCGCGCCCTTCGGGTGGAAGAACGGCGCGCCGGGCGCGATCGGGTGCAGCGAGAAGAGGTCGAGCTGCTGGCCGAGCCGGCGATGGTCGCGCTGCTTCGCCTCCTCGATGCGCTTCAGATACGCGTCGAGGTCCTTCTGGCTCGCCCACGCCGTCCCGTAGATGCGCTGGAGCATCTCGTTGCGCGAGTCGCCGCGCCAGTAGGCACCGGCGACGCTGGTCAGCTTGAAGGCGACCAGGTGCCCGGTCGAGGGTACGTGCGGGCCTCGGCACAGGTCGACGAAATCGCCCTGGCGGTACAGCGAGACGGTGGGCTCGGGGATGCCGTCGATGATCTCGACCTTGTAGCGCTCGCCCATCGCGTCGAAGAGGCGGATCGCCTCGTCGCGCAGCATCGTCTCGCGGCTGACGGCGAGGTTCTCGCGCGCGATGGCGCGCATGGTCTCCTCGATACGCGCCAGGTCCTCGGGCGTGAATCCCTCCGGACGCTTGAAATCGTAGTAGAAGCCGTTGTCGATCACCGGACCGATGGTGATCTCGGTGCCGGGGTACAGGCGCTGGACGGCATGCGCCATGAGGTGCGCCGTCGAGTGGCGCAGAACCTCGAGCCCGTCCGCAGTCTCCGGCATCACCGCCGCGACCCGGCAGTCGCTCTCGAGCCCGCGCGACAGATCGACGAGGTGGGCGCCGGTCCCGTTCTCGACCCGGGCCGCCACGGCGCGCCGCAGGAGCTTCTTGCTCCCGCCGCTCTCCTCGACATGGGCCCGCAGCGCGTCGCCGGCACTGGTCCCCGTGGGAAGGCGCACGCTGGCGCCGTCCTCGAACGTCACGGTGATCTCGGCCATCCGGCGCTACACGGGAAGAGTCTGTGGGGTGTGGGTGCGGTTGGGGTGGGAAATAGGCACGGGCGGGATTGAACCGCCGGCCTCTTCCGTGTCAGGGAAGCGCTCTAGCCACTGAGCTACGTGCCTGCGTAAGTCCTCGATAAGACGCCGAGTGATACCGACGGCCCTCCTGCCTGTCAAGGCAAGCGCCCGGTCCCCGCGCGACTTGTGGGCGAGCGGGCCGGCGACTAGAGTCCCCCCGTGTCGAGGGAGCGACTGTTTGCGGCGTTCTTCTTCGTCGTCTTCTTCGCCCTCCTGTACCAGCTCTTCGTCCTCCTGGTGCCTTTCGCGGCTCCGCTCGTCTGGGCTGCGATCCTGGCCCTCACCTTCTACCCGCTGACCACCTGGCTGGTGCGGGCCTTTCGCGGGAACCGCGACGCCGCCGCCGGCGTGCTCGTCTTCGGCGTTCTGCTGCTGGCCATCCTGCCCTCGCTGTTCCTGGGCTCGCTGCTCGTGCGCGAGGCCGGCGGGGCCTACGAGTGGGTCCAGCAGGCGACGAAGGACGGCGAGCTGACCCGCCTCTTCAACGACCTGCGCACCTCCCGGCCGGGCATGTTCGTCCAACGCCTCCTGGGTCCGATCCAGGAGCGCCTCCAGCTCGACGCGCAGACCCTCCTCGTCTCGGCCACGAGCTGGGTCTCCGGGGCCATCGCCGGCCAGGCCGGCGCGGTCGCCAAGAACGCCCTCCTCAGCCTGCTCAACGGCAGCCTCATGCTCGTCGCCCTGTTCTTCTTCTTCCGCGACGGCGAGCGCATGGCCGCCCGCCTGCGCGACCTGATCCCCATGGAGCGCGCCCACAAGGACGAGATCTTCACGCGCCTCTACGAGACGCTCGCCGCCGTGGTGCAGAGCATGGTCGTCATCGCGGTCGTGCAGGGCGTGCTCGGCGGGCTCGGCTACTGGCTCATCGGGGCGATGTCGTTCGCCGTCTTCCTCGGCTTCCTCACCGGCATCGCGGCGTTCATCCCGATGGCCGGGGCGGCGGCCGTCTGGGCGCCGGCGGCGCTCTACCTCCTCGTCACCGGCTACCCGTGGCGCGCGCTCCTGCTGACGGCCTGGGGCGTCGGCGTCGTCAGCATGATGGACAACGTGCTGCGCCCGCTGCTCATCGGCGGGCGGGCTCGCCTGCCCACGTTCATCCTCCTCTTCTCGATCCTGGGCGGCGTCCACGTGTACGGCTTCGTGGGTGCGTTCGTCGCCCCGGTGATCGTGGCGGCGCTGCTGTCGTTCGTCGACATCTACCGCGATCTCTACGTCGAGCCGTCGATCGTGATCGTCGACCGGACGCGCGCCGGCGAAGGCTGACCGCTGGCGGGCGCGGCTCACGCCGCGGTGACGAGCCCGCGCGCGAGGATGCCCTCGGCCTGCGCGACGACGTCGCGCAGCACGTCGCCCGCCGGCCGGATCTCGCGAAACCCGCCGACGCCCTGCCCCGCCGGCATGCAGTTCCGCTCCGGGTCGATCTCCGGGTCCCAGTAGGCCATCACCCCGCGCTGCGTGGAGACGAGGAGCTGCTCCGGGAAGCGCGCGATGGTCTCGGGGTGCGCCTCGTACTCGGCGACGTACGGGTTGCGCAGGGTGCGCAGCGGCTTGCCGGAGTAGCAGCGCGTGCGGACCGTGTCGTCCTGCCGCGCCGCCACCAGCGCCTCACGATACTGACGCGCGGCGGTCGCCTCGGGGGTGGCGATGAAGCGCGTACCGATGACGGCGCCCTGGGCGCCGAGCGCCAGCGCCGCCACCACGCCGCGCCCGTCGACGATGCCGCCCGCGGCGAGCACCGGGATGCGGACCGCGTCGACGACCTGGGGCACGAGCGCCAGCGTGCCGATCTCGCCGGTGTGCCCGCCCGCCTCGCCGCCCTGCGCCACGACGACGTCGGCCCCCGCCTCCTGCGCGTGGCGTGCGTGCGAGACCTTGCCGCACATGACGACGACCTTCATCCCCCGACGCTTCATCTCGGCGACGTGCTTCCCCGGCACCGCGAGCCCGGCGACGAAGAGCTCCACGCCCTCGTCGAACAACACGGGGAGGAACGGCTCGATCATCTCCGGGATCGGCGCCAGCAGATCGACCGCGAACGGCCGCGTCGTCAGCTCGCGCGTGCGGCGGATCTCCGCCCGCAGGCCGTCGGGAACCAGGTTCGCGGCGCCCATGATGCCGAGCCCGCCGCCGTTCGAGACCGCCGCCACCAGGGGCGCCATCGAGACGCCGCCCATCCCGGCGAGACAGATCGGCACCTCGATCCCGAACAGATCGCAGATCGGCGTGCGCAGACGGGGGGGCACGTTTGACGGCTCGAGCGCGGGCATGGTCAGGACTCTGGGCGGCGCGATCCGCGTCAGTCAAGGAGCGCGCCCCTCACCGGAGACCCGCGATGGCCCTTCCGCTTCCCGTCCTCGTCGGCGCCGGCCAGGTGACCGACCGCCCCGCCGATCCCCGCGCGGGGCTCGAGCCGCTCGCCCTCATGGAGGCCGCCGCGCGCGCCGCACTGGCCGACGCAGGCCCCGCGGCGGCGCTGCGCGACGCGGTCGACACCGTCGCCGTGGTCACCAACGTCTTCCACGACTACCTCGACACCGCGAGCATGCTCGCCGCCCGCCTCGGCTGCCGGCCCGGACGCCGCCTGCTCTCGACCTGGGGCGGCAATACGCCGATCTCGCTCCTGGCGCACTGCTGCGACGAGATCGCCGCCGGGCGCAGCGCGATCGCGCTCATCGCCGGCGGCGAGGCCTTCCACACCATGCGCGCGCTCGGCAAAGCCGGCATCCCGTCGCCGTGGACGCCGCCCGCCGACACGCCCGCACCGCGCTGGGGCGACACCCGCCAGGGCACGAGCGACCTCGAGGCGCGCCATGGCGCGCGCGAAGCGACCGTCACCTACGCGCTGGTCGAGAACGCCTACCGCGCGGCGCGCGGCCTCTCCCTCGACGCCCACCGCGCCGAGCTCGGCGCCTACGCGGCGCGCTGCACGCGGGTCGCCGCCGAGAACCCGCACGCCTGGTTCCCCGTGGCACGCGACGCCGCCGCGCTCACCGCCGTGACGCCCGTGAACCGCATGGTCGCGTTCCCCTACCCGAAGCGCTTGAACGCCATCCTCGAGGTGAACCAGGGTGCCGCGCTCCTGGTGGCGAGCGAGGAGGCCGCGCGCCGCCTCGGCGTCGCCCGCTCGGGCATGGTCTATCCGCGCGCCGGAGTCGACGTCGCCGAGCACTGGTTCCTCACCGAGCGCGAGAACTACCACACCCTTCCCGGCCTGCGCCGGGCGGGCGCGGCGTTGCTCGCCGCCGCCGACACGTCCCTCGACGCCATCGCGCACCTCGACCTCTACTCGTGCTTCCCGATCGCCGCGCGGCTCACGGCCGACATGCTCGGGCTGGCGCCGGACGCCGATCGCCCGCTCACCGTCACCGGCGGCCTGCCCTGGTTCGGCGGCGCCGGCAACGACTACGCGACGCACGCCCTCGCCGCGATGCGCGCACGCCTGCTCGCCGACGGCGGCGGGCTCGGGCTGGTGCACGCCCTCGGCTGGAACCTGACCAAGCACGCGCTCGTCGTCCTCGGGACGACGCCGGCGCCGTACGGCTGGACGCGCGTCGCGAGCGCGCCGCTCCAGGCCCGGATCGACGCCCGTCCCCGTCCCGCCCTGGCGCCGGAAGCCGACGGCCGTGCGACCGTCGAGGCCTACACGGTGGTCCACGGGCGTGACGGAGGCCCGGAGCGCGGCGTCGTCATCGGCCGCCTGCACGACCAGCGGCGCTTCATCGCCGAGCTGCCGTGCGACACGGGGCTCCTCGCGGACCTCGAGCGGGCGGAGGGCGTCGGCGTCGCGGGCACGGTGCGCTGCGACCGCGGCCACAACGTCTTCGCCCCCGCCTGAGCGCCGCGGTTGGGCCTCGGGCGCCCAGCCGCTATCCTGGCCGCAGATGGATGCGGTGCGTGGGTGGGAGCCCCCGGAGCCCGAGGCGCGGTTCGCCGACCACTGGGACGCCTGTTGGGCCCTCTCCGAACCGGGGTGCCATGCGCTCCTCGCCCGCACCCGCTTCACGCTCGAGTCCCCGCCGCACGCCGCGCGCGCCTGGCTGTGCGCCGCGGGCCTCTGGACCGCCCACCCGCTCGGCTTCCTCTCGGCCGCGGCCCAGCCGCCCCTCCTCCTGCTGACGGTGAACGGCGTCGCGCTCGACGTCCCCCAGCGGCTGCTCGTGCGCGGCGAGACCTTCGAGATCGACCTCGCGAGCGAGCTGCACGGCGGCATGAACGACCTGTCGGTCGAGGCGGCCTACCACGACACGCCGACGATCGTCGGGCTCGCGCTCCCGGTCCAGATCGGCGTCTTCTGCCAGGCCGACGTCGAGGTGCCGGGCCAGCCGCTGGCGCGCATCGCGACCGGCCGGCGCGCCAGCCTCCAGCGCGTGATGCCGATGCGCCCGGCGGTGGCGTCGTCGACCTGGGAGGTGCTCCTCAAGCGCACGGCGGAGGCGCGCTGGGAGCCGACGCCGGGACACTTCGTCCATCCGTTGGCGGCGTCGCCGCAGCTGCGTCTGCCCCGGCGCGGCGGACGTCTCGAGCGCGAGGCCGATCGCGACCTGCCGCACGTACGCCACCGCCGCCACCAGCCCATGGCCGTCCGCCGCCTCGCCCCGAAGGAGCACCTCGTCGTCGACTTCGGCGAAGAGCTCGTCGGCCACCTCGCGCTCACCGCGGGCGACGCCGGGCGCTTCACGCTCTCGCCCGGGGAGTCCGAAGCCGAGGCACGCGACCTCGACGACCGCACCGAGAACCCGCTGCGCATTGCCGCGCTGCCCGCGGCCGGCACCTGGCGCGACCCGCGGCGCAGCGCCCTGCGCTGGGCCGTCCTGCGCAACGACGGCGACGCCCCCGCCGACGTCCTGCTCGCGCTCGACGCGTTCGAGATCGACGTCACGCCCGCGGGCCGCTTCGCCTGCAGCGATCCGCTGCTCGGCGAGATCTACACGACCGCGCGCCGCACGGTGCTGCGCTGCACGCACGACTACGTCGAGGACGGCCCGAAGCGCGATCGCCTGCTCTGGCTCGGGGACCTCGCGGCCGTCGCCGACGTCTTCGGCCTGGCCATCGGCGACCTGCGCCCGTTCCGGCGTTCGCTGCTGCTCGCCGCGGCGACGCAGCTCCGCAACGGCGCCCTCCCCGGCGTGGGCCCGCATCCGAGCGACCTCGTCGTCGCCGACTACGTGCCGCAATTCGTGCGCGCGGCGGCCCGCTACACGGAGCTCTCCGGCGACCTCGACACCGCGCGCCTCCTCCTGCCCGTCGTGCGGCGCGCGCTCGCGTTCCTCGCCGAGCGCATCGGCGCGCACGGCCTCGTCGGTCCCGAGGAGGAGACCGACTGGTGGGTGTTCCTCGATTGGGACCGACGCGAGCCCTTCGGATGTCCCGTCGACAAGCAGGGGCAGGTCGCCGCACTCTCGCTGCTCGTCGCCGAGGCCTTCCGCGCCGGCGCCGCGCTCGCCGCCTGGACCGGCACGGGCGCCGCCGCCTGGCTCGAGCAGGCCGACCTCCTGCGTGCCCACGTCGCCGAGCGCTGCCTCGAGGACGACCCGCGCGGGCTGGTCGTCGACTGGGTGCGCGGCGGCGAGCGCACCGCGGCGGCGAGTCGCTACACGCAGGCGCTCGCGGTCCTCGTCGGCCTCGGCAGCCCGCTCCAGCGCAGCGCGATGCTCGATGCGCTCGCGACCGCCGGCGGCCGGCTCGGCCCCACCACGACCGGGTACGGCCAGACGCTCAACGTCGAGGCGCTGTTCCGCGGCGGACGCGCCGAGGCCGCGCTCGCGCTCGTCCGCCGCTATTGGGGCGGGATGCTCGCGCGCGGGGCCACGACGTTCTGGGAGAGCTTCGATCCCGACGAAGATCGCGCCACCGAGCTCGACCTCTACGGCCGTCGCTATGGCGTGAGCCTCTGCCACGGCTGGTCCGGTGCGATCGCCGGGACGCTCGCCGCCCACGTCCTCGGCGTGGCGCCGGCCGCGCCCGGGTGCGCCCGCCTCGTCCTCGCGCCGCAGCTGGGCGACCTCGCGTGGGCCGAGGGCGACGTGCCGACCCCGCACGGCCCGGTCCGCGTCCGCTGGAGCGCCGACGGTGCCCGGGTCGAGCTGCCGGCCGGGGCCGAGGCCACGGTCCACTGGCGCGGGCACGAGACCACGCTCGGCCCCGGCCGCCACGCGCTCGACTGACGCTCGCCCGCTACGCGCGGCCCCAGGCGAGCTGAGCCTGGGCCGGGATGCGCAGCACGTCGCCGGCGCGGAAACGCTCGAGGCCCGCGGCGACGTCGCCCGCCAGCCGCGCCCGCTCGTCGGCCCCGAGATCGGCCAGCAGGGGCGCCAGGGGACCCGCCATCTCGCTCATCATGCCCCAGACCTCGGCGGCGTCGCGCGCGAACTGCGACAGCACGACCCGCTCCTGGCCGACCGCCTGGAACCCGCCGGCGACCAGCGCGCGCGCGAGGGCGCCGTCGGCCGAGAGGTGGAACACGCCCGGCGCGTCGGGATCGGGCGCCGGCAACGGCCGCACGCGCCCCAGCGCCGCGAGCGGCACGGTGAACCACGGGTTGGCGTCCGGCGGTGCCCAGGCCGTCACCGCGATGCGGCCCCCCGGGGCGAGCGCCGCCCGCAGGCGCTCCAGGGTCGCGGCGACGTCGTCCATGTAGATGAGGCTCCAGCGCGCGAGCACCACGTCGAAGCCCTGCGACGGCAACGGCAGCGTGCCGACGTCGCCGACGCGAAACTCCGCATGCGCGAGCCCGAGCGCCGTGGCGCGCTCGCGGGCGATCGCGATCATGCCCTCGGCGAGGTCGACGCCGCAGACGGCGCCGTGCGGCCCGACCAGCACCGCCACCTGGAGGGTCGGATCGCCGATGCCGCAGCCGACGTCGAGGACGCGGTCGCCCGCCTTCACCTCGGCCGCCGTCGCCATGCGCAGTGCGAGCGGCCAGGTGAACGACTGGAAGAGCGGCTCCCAGCGGCGCCAGCCCTGCGCCACGGCCTGCCACTCGTCGCGAACGCGCTCGTGTCCGCCCATCGCCGCGGCTCGTCGCTACTCCACCAGCTTGCCGATGCGGTCCCAGCGCACCCAGCGGTCGGGGCCGTCCCAGGACCAGTAGATGACGAGCGCGAGACCTTTGATGTCCTCGATCGGCACCGGTCCCCAGAAGCGCGAGTCGTAGCTCTGGTCGCGGTTGTCGCCCATCACGAAGACGTTGTCCTCCGGCACCGTGAACGGGCCGAAGTCGTCGCCCTGCATCGGCGCCTGCGTGGCCTTACGATCGCCCCAGTGTGCGTGCGGATCCTCCCAGGCCTTGCCGTCGACGTAGATCTGGCGGCTGCGAACCTCGACCGTCTGCCCCGCGGTGGCGACCACGCGCTTGATGAAGTCCTTCGAGCGGTCCTTCGGCCAGATGAAGACGACGACGTCGCCCGGCCGCGGCTCGCGGATGCCGGGCAGGCGCCCGAGCGAGATCTGCGTCAGCGGTATCTCGAGGCGCGGCCCGAACACGAACTTGTTCACCAGGATGTGGTCGCCGATCTCGAGCGTCGGGAGCATCGACCCGGACGGGATCTTGAACGCCTGGACCACGAAGGTGCGGATGCCGAGCGCCAGGAGCAGCGCCACGAGCAGCGCCTCCGCGTACTCACGGACCTGCGACTTGCGGCGCGGCGCGGCCGGAGCGTACGCGACCGCTTCCTGCCGCTGGGCGTCGGTATTCGGCATCTGATCGCGCACCATAGTCGACGCGACCCCTACTCGCTACCCTTCAGGACCGCCAGGAACGCTTCCTGCGGGATCTCGACCCGTCCCACCTGCTTCATGCGCCGCTTGCCCTCCTTCTGCTTCTCGAGGAGCTTGCGCTTGCGGGTGATGTCGCCGCCGTAGCACTTCGCGGTGACGTTCTTGCGGATGGCCTTCACCGTCTCCCGGGCGATGATCTTGGCCCCGATCGCGGCCTGGATCGCGATCTCGAACATCTGCCGCGGGATCAGCTCGCGCAGCTTGGCGCAGAGGTCGCGGCCGCGGACGTAGGCGCTGTCGCGGTGGACGATGATGGAGAGCGCGTCGACGGGATCGCCGTTGATGAGGAGATCGAGCTTCACGAGGTTCGACGGGCGGAAGTCGAGGTACTCGTAGTCCATCGACGCGTAGCCGCGCGTCATCGACTTCAGCTTGTCGTAGAAGTCGAGCACCACCTCGGCCAGGGGCAGCTCGTAGGTGATCATGACGCGGGTCTCGCCGAGGTAGCGCATCTCCTTCTGCTCGCCGCGCCGGTCCTGGCACAGCTGCATCACGTTGCCGAGGAACTCCGCGGGCAGGTGGATCGTCGCCCGGATGTACGGCTCCTCGATGTGCTCCACCTCCATCGTCGGCGGGAGCTTCGCGGGGCTGTCGATGACGAACGCCTCGCCGTTCGTGCGCACGACGCGGTACGCGACCGTCGGCGCGGTCGTCACCAGCGTCAGGCCGAACTCGCGCTCGAGCCGCTCCTGGATGATCTCCATGTGGAGCAGGCCGAGGAAACCGCAGCGGAAGCCGAAGCCGAGCGCGAGCGAGGTCTCGGGCTCGTAGGCGAACGAGGCGTCGTTGAGGCGCAGCTTGTCGACCGCGTCGCGGAGCGCGTCGTAGTCGTCGGAATCGGCCGGATAGAGCCCGCTGAAGACCATGGGCTTGACCGGCTGGAAGCCCGGCAGCGCCTCGGCGGCGGGACGCTCGGCGCTGGTCACGGTGTCGCCGATGCGCGTGTCGGCGACCTCCTTGATCGCCGCCGACAGCATGCCAACCTCGCCGGGCCCGAGGCTCTGCACCTCGACCGCGCGCGGTGCCAGCACCGCGAGCCGCGTGATGGTGAACTCCTTGCCGACGGCCATGAGCCGGATGCGCTGCCCCTTCGAGAGCGTCCCGTCCATCATGCGGATCAGCGAGACGGCGCCGAGGTAGGGATCGAACCACGAGTCGAAGATCAGCCCGCGCGGCGGCGCGGCGGGATCCCCCTGCGGCGGCGGGATGTCGCGGACGATCGCCTCGAGTATCTCGTCGATGCCGACGCCCGACTTCGCGCTCGCGGGGATCGCGTTCGAGGCGTCGAGACCGATCGCGTCCTCGATCTCCTTGCGCACGCGCTCCGGCTCCGCGCTCGGCAGGTCGATCTTGTTCAGCACCGGCACGATGGCGTGGTCGTGCTCGAGGGCCAGGTACACGTTGGCCATGGTCTGCGCCTGCACGCCCTGCGAGGCGTCGACGACGAGGATCGCGCCCTCGCACGCCGCGAGGCTGCGCGACACCTCGTAGGTGAAGTCGACGTGGCCGGGCGTGTCGATGAGGTTCAGGACGTAGTCCTTGCCGTCCCGGGCCGCGTACGACAGGCGCACGGTGCGCGCCTTGATGGTGATGCCGCGCTCGCGCTCGAGATCCATGTCGTCGAGGAACTGCGCCGACATCTCGCGCTGCGAGACGGTGCCGGTGCGCTCGAGGAGGCGATCGGCCAGCGTCGACTTGCCGTGGTCGATGTGGGCGATGATCGAGAAGTTGCGGATGCGCTGCTGGTCCACGGTGGCTCGTCGAGCCCCGGGACTCTACGGGGCGCCCCCCGCGACCGCAAGGGACGCCCGGCCGCAGGCCCGGCGGCGCCGACGTCAGCGCGCCTGCTTGGCGCGGAAGAACTCGACCGTGCGTGCCAGGCCGTCGGCCAGCGACACCTCGGGCTTCCACCCGTACACCTCGGCGGCGCGCCCGATCGCGACCACGCTGCGCCGCTGCTCGCCCGACTTCGCCGGCCCGTGGGTGATCTCGGCCGTGCTGCCCGCCGCCCTGCGGATGTGCTCCGCCAGCACGTTCACGTCGGTCTCGACGCCGGTGCCGACGTTGACGGGGCCCGTGGCCGGATGCTCGAGCGCCAGCAGGCTCATGCGCGCGACGTCGCCGACGAAGACGTAGTCGCGCGTCTGCGTGCCGTCGCCGTTCACGGTGACCGGCTCGCCGCGCAGCATCCTGCCGCTGAAGATCGCGACCACGCCGGCCTCGCCGTGCGGATCCTGGCGCGGGCCGTAGACGTTGGCGTAGCGGAAGGCGACGAACGGCAGGCCGTACTCGGCCATGAAGAAGTGGCAGTACAGCTCGCCCGAGCGCTTGCTGACGCCGTACGGGCTGACCGGCCAGGTCGGATGCGTCTCCGGCGCCGGGTACTCCTGCTGCTCGCCGTAGGCGGCGCCGCCGGAGGACACGAAGAGGAACTTCTTCACGCCTGCCTGACGGGCGGCGTCGAGCAGCCCGATGGTGCCGAGGATGTTCACCCGGGCGTCGAACTGCGGGTCGGCGACCGAGCGGCGGACGTCCATCTGCGCGGCGTGATGGTTGATCACGTCCGGCTTCTCGCTCGCGATCAGCGCGGCCGTCTTCGGATCGAGGATGTCGTACTCGAAGAAGCGCGCCGACGGGTGGAGGTTCTCGCGCTTGCCCATGCAGAGGTTGTCGACGATCAGCACCTCGTGCCCGGCGCCGACGTAGGCGTCGACGACGTGCGAGCCGATGAAGCCGGCGCCGCCGGTGACGACGATCTTCACACCTTGCTCCGGAAGTACTCGATGGTCTTCGACAGGCCCTCTTCGAGCCCGACCTTCGGCTCCCAGCCGAGGATCGTGCGCGCCCGGGTGATGTCGGGCTGGCGCACCTTCGGGTCGTCTTCGGGCAGCTCGCGGTAGACGATCTCGCTCTTCGAGCCGGTGAGCTTCTTGATCACCTCGGCGAACTGGAGGATCGAGACCTCCATCGGGTTGCCGAGGTTCACCGGCGTGGGATGGCCGGACTCGAGGAGACGCACGAGGCCTTCGACGAGGTCCGACACGTAGCAGAAGCTGCGCGTCTGGCTGCCGTCGCCGTAGACGGTCATCGGCTCGCCCCGCAGCGCCTGGGCGATGAAGTTCGGCACGACGCGCCCGTCGTTGAGGCGCATGCGCGGGCCGTGCGTGTTGAAGATGCGCACGATGCGCGTCTGCACCTTGTGGAAGCGCTGGTAGGCCATGGTCATGGCCTCCGCGAAGCGCTTCGCCTCGTCGTACACGCCGCGCGGACCGATGGGGTTCACGTTGCCCCAGTAGTCCTCGTTCTGCGGGTGGACGAGCGGATCGCCGTAGCACTCCGACGTCGAGGCGAGCAGAAGCCGGGCGCCCTTCTCCTTGGCGAGGCCGAGCGCCTTGTGCGTGCCGAGGGAGCCGACCTTCAGCGTCTGGATCGGCAGCTCGAGGTAGTCGACCGGGCTGGCCGGCGACGCGAAGTGGAGGATCGCGTCGAGCGGGCCCTTCACCCAGATGTAGTTCGTGACGTCCTGCTGGATCAGCGTGAAGCGGGGGTTCGCGAGCAGGTGCGCGACGTTGTCCGGCGAGCCGGTGAGGAAGTTGTCCATGCAGATGACGTCGGCGCCATCCGCGAGGAACCGCTCGCACAGGTGCGAGCCGATGAAACCCGCACCGCCGGTGATGAGGACCCGCGCCATCCTGCCGCCTCCCCGCCTAGCGGGCGTTCGCACCGACGGGCCGACGGCCGATCGGGTAGTAGGTGAAGCCGTGCTCGCGCATGACCTCGGGGTCGTAGACGTTGCGACCGTCGAACACGACCGGCGCCCGCAGGAGCTTCTTCATGCGCGCGTAGTCGGGCCGGCGGAACTCGTTCCACTCCGTGACGATGAGGAGCGCGTCGGCGCCGTCGAGCGCCTCGTAGTTGACGCGATGATAGCTGATGCGGTCGCCGAAGACCGCGCGCGCCGTGTGCTCCGCTTCGGGGTCGTGGGCCGCGACGGTCGCGCCGCGCTCGAGCAGGCCCTCGATGACGACGATCGACGGCGCCTCGCGCATGTCGTCGGTCTTCGGCTTGAACGCGAGGCCCCAGATGGCGAACTTCTTTCCGCGCAGATTCTCGCCGAAGGTCTCGACGACCTTCTCGACGAGCCGCTTCTTCTGCGCGTCGTTCACCTCCTCGACCGCGTTCAGCAGCGGGAACTTCATGCCCGCCGCGTGCGCGGTGTGGATGACCGCCTGCACGTCCTTCGGGAAGCACGAGCCGCCGTAGCCGACGCCGGGGAAGAGGAAGTGATGCCCCAGGCGGCGGTCGTGGCCGACGCCCCTCCGCACGAAGTCGACGTCGGCGCCGACGCGCTCGCAGAGGTTGGCGATCTCGTTCATGAACGAGATGCGCGTCGCGAGCAGCGCGTTGGCCGCGTACTTCGTCATCTCGGCGCTCGCGTTGTCCATCTCGATGATGGGCGCGCCGGTGCGGCAGAACGGCTCGTACAGCTCGCGCATGATCTTGAAGGCTTCGAGCGAGGCCGCGCCGATGACGACCCGGTCGGGCTTCATGAAGTCCTCGATCGCCGCGCCTTCCTTCATGAACTCGGGATTCGAGACCACGTCGAACGGATGCCGCGCGATCGGCTCCATCACCGCACGGATCTTCTCGTGCGTGCCGACCGGGACGGTGCTCTTCGTGACGATCACGCGATGCCCGTCCATCGACTCCGCGATCGCCCGCGCCACCGCGAGCACCGCACCGAGATCGGCTGAACCGTCTTCCTTCTCCGGCGTACCGACCGCGATGAAGCAGACGCGGCTCTTCTTCACCGCGTCGGCGAGATCCATGTCGAACACGAGCCGGCCTTCGGTGACGTTGCGACGGATGAGCTCTTCGAGGCCGGGCTCGTAGATCGGCACCTCGCCGCGGCGAAGACGCTCGACCTTCTCGGCGACGTTGTCGATGCAGACGACGTCGTTACCGCTCTCAGCGAAGCAGGTGCCGGCGACGAGACCCACGTAGCCGGTCCCAACTACGCAGAGTTTCATATCTCTTCACCCTTAGCGGCGGGTGTCCTGGGTGTCAATTCGGACGCGGTTCCCGCGACGATCTCACGCACGCGATAGATCGGCTTGCGCTGCGACTCGTGGTACGTGCGCACCACCATCTCGCCGAGCAGCCCGATGGAAACGAACTGCACGCCGAGCACGGTCAACAAAATGGCGAGCAGAACGACGGGACGTCCGGCGAGCGGCACGCCGAGCACGATGCGCTGGAAGCCGAGGACGCCCATGAGCAGCGTCCCCGGCGCCGCCAGCGCCAGCCCCACGAGCCCGAACAGCTGGATCGGGCGCGTCGCGTAGCCGGACAGGAATTTGACCGTCAGCAGGTCGAGCACCACGCGCAGCGTGCGCGAGATGCCGTACTTCGACTGGCCGATCGTCCGCGGCCGATGCGACACCGGGACCTCGACCACGCGCGCCCCCACGTCGGCGGCGAGGGCGGGAATGAAGCGGTGCAGCTCGCCGTAGAGCCGCAGCTCGCGCGCGACCGGCGCGCGCATCACGCGCAGCGTGCAGCCGTAGTCGTGCAACGCCGTGCCGGTCACCGCGGAGATGATGCGGTTCGCGATCTGCGACGGTAGGCGGCGGCTCATGAAGGGATCCTTGCGGTCCTGGCGCCACCCGTTCACGACGTCGACGTCGGGCCGCAGGGCCGCCAGGAGCGTCGGGATGTCGCGCGGATCGTTCTGCAGGTCGGCGTCGAGCGAGACGAGCAGATCGCCGCGCGCGTGCTCGATCGCCGCCGCCATCGCCGCCGTCTGCCCGTAGTTGCGCGCGAGGCGCAGGACGCGCAGGCGCGGCTCGCGCGCCGTCAGCGCGACCAGACGGTCGAAGCTGCCGTCGCTGCTGCCGTCGTCGACGGCGACGATCTCCGCTTCGTGCGGCAGCGTATCGAGGACCGCCCCCAGCTCGCGCAGCAGCGGTTCGAGGCAGCCGACCTCGTTGTAGACCGGGATCAGGACGGAGAGGGTGGGTCTACTCATCCGAGACGTGCGAGCAGCGCCCGATCGTCCGTCCCGAAGTTCGCCTCGTAGCGCGCGCGGAACGTCGCCAGATCGTAGCGCGGGGGTTGCGGGCCGAGGCTCTCCAGGGCGTAGACCGCCGCGATGCTGCCGACGCGGCCCGCGACGGCCCACGGCAGGCCGGCGAGGCGCGCGGCGAGCAGACCGGCGCGATACGCGTCGCCGACACCGGTCGGATCGAGCGCCGTCGCCTCGACCTTCGCCGGCGGCACGCGGATCGTGGTGATGCCGTCGGGCGCCTCGTCGGAGCCGCCGCGCAGCGCGATGGTGGAGCCCTCGCCGCCGTGGGTGACGATCAGGACGGGGACGCGCGCCAGCAGCTCGGCCTCGCGCAGCCCCGTCTTCTTCTCGATGATCCCGAACTCGTAGTCGTTGCCGATGAAGATCCAGGCCCCCTCGAGGCACGCCAGCAGCTCGCGCCCCTCGAGCCGCGCCACCTGCTGGCTCGGATCGTAGACGAACGGGATGCCGAGCGTGCGGCACTCGCCCGCGTATTTCGCCATCGCGCCCGGATCGTTCGGCGAGACGACCACGCACGCGAGCCCGTCGCGGTCGACGTCGGCGATGGCGAGCTCCGCGGCGCGCGCCATGGCGCCGCTGTAGAAGCTCGCGATCTGGTTCTGCTCCGTGTCGGTGTTGCAGAAGAACGACGCCGTGAAGACGTCGGGCAGGACGCGCAGGTGCGTGACGTCGATGCCCTCGGCGGCGAGCCAGTCGCGGTAGTCGCCCGCGTCGGCGCCGGCGGTGGCGAGGAGCAGCGGCTCTGCGCCGAGCAGCCGGAGGCTGTAGGCGATGTTCGGCGCACAGCCGCCGCGCACCTTGCGCATCGCGTCCACCTGGAACGACACCGACAGGCGGTGCATGCGGTCGGGCACCATGACGTCGAGGAACCTGCCCGGGAACTCCATCAGGTAGTCGTAGGCCACGGAGCCCGTGACCACGACGCGGCGGCCGGTGTTGCTCACAGGTACTTCCCCGCGATCGGCGCGAGGTCGCGCTTCACCTGCGGCGGGATGGTCGCGCGATCGGTGATGATCGCGGTGGCGAGCGCCGTGGGACAGGGGCAGCCGGTGCGCTCGGGCAGCGCCGGCGCGAGGCCCGCCACCGTCTGCCGCGCGAGGTCCGCGTTCGCCGCGATGATCTTCAAGATGTCCTCGATGTGCACGTCGTCGTGGCTCGCGTGCCAGCAGTCGTAGTCGGTCGCCAGCGCGAGCGTGGCGAAGCAGAGCTCGGCCTCGCGCGCGAGCTTGGCCTCCTGGAGGTTCGTCATGCCGATGATCTGCGCGCCCCAGCTCCGGTACAGATGCGACTCCGCGCGCGTCGAGAAGGCGGGGCCCTCCATGCAGACGTACGTTCCGCCCTCGTGCACCGTCGCGCCCGCGCCGCGCGCCGCGCCGAGGAGCGCCTGCGACAAGACGGGACAGAACGGGTCGGCGAACTGCACGTGCGCCACCACGCCGCGGCCGAAGAACGTGCTCTCCTCGGTGCGCCCGCGCGTGCGGTCGATGAACTGGTTCGGCACCACGAGATGCCCGGGCACGATCTCCTCGCGCAGGCTGCCGACGGCGCTGACGGCGAGGATGCTGTCGACCCCGAGCGTCTTCAGCGCGTAGACGTTGGCGCGGAACGGCAGCTCCGACGGCAGGATGCGGTGGCCGCGCCCGTGACGCGGCAGGAAGCACAGCCGCGTGCCGCCGAGCCGTCCGACGACGATCTCGTCCGACGGCTCGCCGAACGGCGTCTTCGGACGCACGCGCTCCACGTCCGTCAGCCCCGGGAGCTCGTAGAGCCCGCTGCCACCGATCACTCCGAGCGTACGTTCCGCCATCTGCTGCCGCCCCCGTACGGCGCGCGTACCCTGGCCAAAAAGGTGCGGCAGCGCAAGGCGATTGGCCTGCTTGCGTCGCCACGGCGGCGCAGGCTCCCTGACGCGACCCCATGCCGTCCGCCGCGCCGACCGTCGCTTCGCCGCTGCTCGTGTGGGCGGCGCTCGGAGTCGTCTACGTGGTGTGGGGCTCGACCTACCTCGCGATCCACGTCGCGCTCGAGACCCTCCCCAGCTTCCTCGGCGCCGGCACGCGCTTCCTGGTCGCGGGCGGCATCCTCTACGCCTGGGCCCGCTGGCGGGGCGGCGCGCGGGAACGTCCCGGCCCGAGACAATGGCGCGCGACGGCGATCGTCGGCGGCGCGCTGCTCGGCGGCGGCAACGGCGGCGTGGTCTGGGCCCAGCACTACATCCCCTCCGGCGTCGCCGCCCTCCTCGTCGCCGTGATGCCGGTCTGGATGGCGCTCGCGGCGCGCGTGCTGCAGGACGAGCCGCTGCGACCGCGCACCGTGCTCGGCCTCGGCCTCGGCGTCGCGGGCATCGCACTGCTCGCAGGGCCGGTCGACACCGGCGGCGTGCATCCGCTCGGCGTCGTCGTCTGCACGCTCGCGTCGATCTCGTGGGCCGTCGGCTCCGTGTGGTCGCGGCGCGCTCCGCTGCCGCCGCGGGCCGCGCTCGCGACCGGCATGGAAATGCTCGCCGGCGGAGCGCTGCTGCTCGTCGTCGGCGTGCTCGCGGGCGAGCCCTTGCGCATGGACCTCGCCGCCGCCTCGACGCGCTCGTGGCTCGCCCTCGGCTATCTCGTGGTGTTCGGGTCGCTGCTGGCGTTCAGCTGCTACGTCTGGCTGCTCGGCCATGCCCCAACCTCGCTGATCGGGACTTACGCCTTCGTGAATCCCGTCGTGGCCGTGCTGCTCGGGTGGGCCATCCTGGGCGAGCCGATCACGCCGCGGATGCTCGTCGCGGGCGCCGTCATCCTCGGCGCGGTCGCGCTGATCGTGTCGCAGGCCCGGACGCCGGCGCGCGCCGCCCCGCTCGCGGCGAACGGCGCGCGCGCGACCTCCGCACGCGTCACGGCTGGCTGACGAGGACCATCCACGGCAACCCGAAGCGGTCGGTGCACATGCCGAACGCGGCGGAGAAGAACGTCTTCGCCGGCGCCTGCTGCACCTGACCGCCGGCCGCGAGGCCGGCGAAGAGGCGTTCGCAGGTGGCGACGTCCGCGACCTGCAGCGCCAGGCGGAAGCCGTCGAACGTCGGCGGCCCGTCGCTCATCCCGTCGGAGACGAGGAGCGTCGTGTCGCCGATCTGGAGCTCGCCGTGCATGATCTTGCTCTCCATGCCCGGCGGCATCGCCCCCGGCGGCGGGGGCTCGGGACTGTCCTTCATGCGCAACAGCATGCCGGCCTTCGCGCCGACGGTCCGCTGGTAGAACTCGACCGCCTCCTCACAGCGGCCGTTGAAGAACAGGTACGGCTGGATGTGCATCGTGTCGCTCTCCTTTCGAGGCTTCGTGGATCAACGCTTCAGGGACGGGTTCGACGCCGAGGTCGCCGCGCGCAGCCGCTCCCCCTGCGCGCGCAGCTCGGGCGTCAGCTCGGGACCGAAGTCGTCGGCCTCGAAGACCGGACGGATCTCGATCTCGGAGCTTCCCGGCATCGGGTTCGGACAGCGCTTCGCCCAGGCGATCGCCTCGGCCATCGACGTCACCTGCCAGAGCCAGAAGCCTGCGATCAGCTCCCTGGTCTCGGCAAAGGGCCCGTCGGTGACGGTGCGGGCCGCGCCGTCGAAACGTACGCGCACGCCCTTCGCGCTCGGGTGCAGCCCTTCGCCCGCCAGCATGACGCCGGCCTGGACGAGCTCCTCGTTGTAGCGCCCCATCTCCGAGAGCAGCTGCTCGCTCGGCATCGCGCCGGCCTCGCTGTCCGGCGTCGCCTTCACCAGGACCATCACTCGCATCGTCGTTCGCCTCCTGTCTCGACGACGAACCAGCGCGCGCCGGATCGACACGCTGCCGTCGCGCGACTTTCTCTCGCCGCCCCTCCGCCGATGGGCTACGGTCGCGTCACCCGTCGCCCGGGGGAGACCGCCCATGCCCGTCCCGCACGAGCCCACCCGCCGCCTGTTCCTGCGTCGCAGCGCCCTCGCCCTGGGCGGCCTGTGCGCCGCCTCCGCCCTCCCCGGCCCCCTCGCGAGCCTGGCGCAGGCCCGCAAGCCGCGCGGCCTCGACTACGGGCCGCTCGCGCCGGTCGCGGACGCGAACACCGGCCTGCCCCTCCTCGAGCTGCCCGCGGGCTTCACCTACACGACCTTCGGCTGGGCCGGCGATCCGCTGCCCGGCGGCGCGGCGACGCCCCCGGCACAGGACGGCATGGGCGTGGTGCGGGCGCGCAACAATCGCCTGTGGCTCGTGCGCAACCACGAGCTGCCCTTTGCGGGCAGCAGCTTCGGGCCGCCCGCGCTCACCTACGACGCGAGCGCGACGGGCGGCACCACGGTCCTCGAGTTCGATCCGCGCCGCGGGCGCTTCCTCGGCGCGCGCATCGGCCTCGCCGGCACGCGCCAGAACTGCGCCGGCGGCGTCACGCCCTGGGGCTCCTGGCTCACCTGCGAGGAGAACGTCGAGCCGCTCGCCGAGAGCCACGGCTGGGTCTTCGAGGTGCCGGCGATCGGCGCCGCGCGCCCCGAGCCGCTGCGCGCGCTCGGCCGCTTCGTGCACGAGGCCGCCGCCGTCGATCCCCGCACCGGCATCGTCTACGAGACGGAGGACCGCGGCACCTCCGGCTTCTACCGCATGATCCCCATGGTGCGCGGCAAGCTCACGCGCGGCGGGCGGCTGCAGATGCTCGCCGTCGCCGGCCAGCCGCAGGCCGACCTGCGCGGCGCAGTCGGCGCCGGCGTGCGCTTCCCGGTCACCTGGGTCGACATCGACGACCCCGAGCGCGCGCACTCGCCGGGGACGACGGACACGCTCGGCGTCTTCTCGCAGGGCTTCGCCGCGGGCGGCGCCGTCTTCCGCCGCCTCGAGGGCTGCGGCTACGGCAATCGCGAGCTGTGGTTCACGGCCACGAGCGGAGGCGCCGCGGGACGCGGACAGGTGTGGGCCTACAGCCCGCGCTGGGAGCAGCTTCGCTGCGTCTACGAGTCGCCCTCCGCCGAGGTGATGAACAACCCCGACAACCTCGCCTTCTCGCCGCGGGGCAGCCTCCTGCTGTGCGAGGACGGCAGCCGCGTCGGCCAGTACCTCCTCGGGGTCACGCCGCAGGGCGACGTCTTCCCCTTCGCCCGCAACGCCGTAGTGCTGAACGGCCAGGTGAACGGCTGGCGCGGCGACTTCCGCGGATCGGAGTGGGCGGGGGCGACCTTCTGGCGCCGCTGGCTCTTCGTGAACGTCTATCTGCCGGGCTTCACGGCCGCGATCACGGGCCCCTGGAAACGCGGCGCCCTCTGAGGCGCGCCCATCACCCGCGGATCAGCTCGACGCGCGAGGCGACGTCGACCTCGATGCGGTCCACCGCATCGAGGATGTCGCCGTCGAGCATGATGTGCGTCGGGCGCGCGAAGCGGATCATCAGGCGCTTGCCGATGCTGTCGTAGAGCAGCGGGTCGTTGGTGGGGAAGCCGCGGTAGACCCGCATCCCGTGCGCCACCAGGCGTCGCGCCGGGATCGGCCCGCCGACGACATGGAAGTAGCCGCGCTTGCGCGTCGCGAGATACGTCGGCTGGAAGCCGAGGGCGATGCGCTCGATGGTACCCGCGAAGAAGAAGGTGAACAGGCGGAACGGCAGCGGGTCGCCGTCGCAGTCGATGTCGGCCTCGACCGCTTGGAACACCGCGCGCGAGATGTGCGTGCCCGCGACGGCCGACGCCATGAGCCGCCCGAGCAGCTTCGCCGCGGGCCACGGCCCCTGGCGGTCGAGCGCGTAGTAGGCGCGGAGATAGTTCACCGCCGTGCCGAAGCTCAGGAGAAAGCCGACGTCGCGCCCGTTGACGCGCAGGAGGTCGCGCTCCGTGGTCACGTGCGTGTGGCCGCGGCGGTAGTCGCGCACGACGCGCGCCAGCACCTGCTCGGGCGTGCCGCGCCGCCCGCCGGTCGCGTCGGCGACGTAGTTGATCGTCCCCGCACGCAGCGGCAGCAGCAGCGGCAGGCGCGCGCCGCCGTACACGTTCTGGAACGCCGTCAGCGTGCAGTGGTCGCTGCCGTCGCCGCCGCAGATGGCGAGCACGTCGACGTCGCGCTCGCGGAACTCCTGCGCGACGTCGTCGACGGCGGCGAGCGTGGGGGTGACGCGCACCCAGCCGAAGGCGCCGACGATGTCGCTCATGCGCTGCCCGCGCTCGGCCGCCCCGTTGCGGTTGGCCTTGGCGTGGGGGTTGATGATGACGCCGATGCCGGGCACGTCAGGCGGCCGCCGTCGCGAGCTGGCCGCAGGCGGCCTGGATGTCCTGCCCGCGGCTCTCCCGGATGGTGGCGTTGATCCCCTGCGCGTGCAGGAGCGCCTGGAAGCGCTGCACCTGCGCGCGCGGGCTGGGCGTGAACGCGGCGCCGGGAAACGCGTTCCAGGGAATCAGGTTCACCTTGGCGCGCAGGCCGTGCAGCAGCCGCACCAGCGCCCGCGCGTCCTGGTCGGCGTCGTTCTCGCCGGCGAGCATGACGTACTCGAAGGTGATGCGCTGGCGGCGCGGCAGCGGCACCGCGCGGCACGCCGCCAGGAGGTCGGCGAGCGGATAGCGCCGGTTCACCGGCACGATGCGCTCGCGCTGGGCGTCGGTCGGCGCATGCAGCGAGACGGCGAGGTTGACGCGGGTCTCGGCGATGAAGCGGGGGATCAGCGGCGCGAGCCCGACCGTCGACACGGTGATGCGCCGGGGCGAGATCGCGTAGCCCCAGTCGGCGGTGAGGAGCTCGCAGGCGGTGGCGACGGCGTCGTAGTTGGCGAGCGGCTCGCCCATGCCCATGAGGACGATGTTGGTGAGCGCCTTCGGCGCGGCGAGCGCCGCCCCGGCGTGGACCTGGCCGACGATCTCCGCGGGCCGCAGGTTGCGCACCAGCCCGAGGCGCGCCGTCGCACAGAAGCCGCAGCCCATGCCGCATCCCGCCTGGCTGGAGATGCAGAGCGTCAGGCGGTCGCGGGCGCCGCCGGCGCGCTCGACCTGCGGGATCAGCACGCTCTCGATGGCGGCCGAGCGGCCGCCCTCGCCGTCGAGCTGGAAGAGCAGCTTGCGGGTGCCGTCGCGGGCGTCGGCGACGGCGGACGGCGTGAGACGCCCCAGCCGGAAGGCGGCGCCGAGCCGCTCGCGCAGGCGGCGCGAGACGTCGGTCATCGCGGCGAAGCCCGGGGCGCCCTTGCGATGCACCCAGGTGAGGACCTGGCGCGCCCGGAAGGGCGGCTCCCCGGCCTCGGCGCACCATGCCTCGAGGTCGGCGAGGCGCAGGTCCTGGATGTCCGCCGGCGGCACGGCGGGCGATCTTAGCCGGGCCGGCCCCCGCGCGCCACGAATGAACCCGGCGCCGGGATCGCGCGTATCACCGGGCATGGAGGGCTCGACCATCATGATCCACGATCCCGGGAAGCGTCCCTGCCCGTACTGCGCCGAGGACATCGCCGTCACCGCCGTGCGCTGCCCGTTCTGCCGCAGCCGGCTGGCGCTGTTCGAGGCCGCCGTCTGGCATCGCGACCATCCCGAGCGGCGCCTGGCCGGCGTCTGCGCCGCCCTGGCGCACGCGCTCGCGGTCCCGGTGACGCTCGTGCGTGTCGCCTTCGTGCTGCTCACGCTCTTCGTGCACGTCGCTCCCCTCGCCTATCTCGCCCTGTGGCTGGCGATTCCGCGTCGCCCCGGCGCCGAGCCGGCGCTCGAGCGCGGTCTCGAGCGGGCGCGCGACGAGCTGCGCCGCTGGCGTCACGCCGACGCCGGCTCCGGAGGCCCGGCCGCGTGAGCGTGCTAGATCCGCGCGCGCAGGCGGATGGCGGACCCGGCGGACGAGGCGCTCATGGGGGCCGTCGCGCGCGGCGACACGGCGGCGTTCGAGACGCTGTGCCGGCGCTGGGAGCGTCCGCTGCTGCGCTTCCTCGTGCGCCAGGCGGGCCCGACCGACGCGGAGGACCTCTTCCAGGAGACCTGGATGCGGGTCGTGCGTGCGGCCGCGGCGTTCGACCCGCAACGCCGCTTCTCCACCTGGCTGTTCCAGATCGCGCTGAACCTCTGCCGCGATCGCGCCCGGCGGCCGGCGCCCGAGCCGGTCGATCCGAGCGCGCTGGACGCCACCGCCGCAGCGCCGCCGCCGGACGCGGCCGCCGCGATCGACGCCCGCCGCCTCCTGCAGGCGCTGCCCGAGGCCCAGCGGGCGGCGGTCGTCCTGCGCTACTGGCATGATCTCCCCGAAGACGACGTGGCCACCATCCTCGACATCCCCCGCGGCACGGTGAAGAGCCGCCTCCACCAGGCGATGCGCCGGCTGCTCGCCGTCGCGCGAGGGCGCGCATGACTTGCGACGACGCCCGCACCGCGCTGCTCACCGCCGCCGTCCCGCCGTCCGAGGCGGCGGCCCACGTCGCCGCTTGCGCCACCTGCGGCGCCGACGCGGCGGCGTGTGCCGCCGTCGCACGCGCCTTCGCTGCCGATGCCGAGCCCGCGCCCCGCCCGGCGCTGGTGGCACGGACGCTCGCCGCCGCCGCCCCGCTGCTGGCCGCGCGGCGTGCGCCGGCGGTCGACTGGTGGCGCGTCGCGGCCGCGATCCTCGTGGCGCTCGTGCCGCTGCCGCTCGTGCTCGCCGCCGACTGGTGGCTGCTGCGCACGGCGCACGAGCTGCTCTCGTCGCTGCTGCCGCCGTCCCTGAGCCTGCTCGTGCTCGGCCACTACGCCGCCTTGCTGCTGCTGCTCCTCACCCTCACCTATGCCGCCGTCCCCCTCCTGGCGGCGCGCCCGCTGCGAGACCACCATGCCTGAGGCTCTCGCCACCAAGCAGTGTCCCTACTGTGCGGAGGAGATCCGCATCGAGGCCGTGAAGTGCCGCTGGTGCGGCAGCTACCTCGGCGGCGGCCCGCTCCAACGCAGCTGGTACCGGTCGCGCGAGCACCGGCGCATCGCCGGCGTCTGCGCCGGGCTGGCCGACGAGTTCGGCATCTCGGTCACGCTCGTGCGGCTCGCCTTCGTGCTCGGCACCCTCGTCGGTGGCGGCATGGGGCTGATCCTCTATGCCGTTCTCTGGGTCGCGATGCCGTACCGGCCCGCGCTGCTCCCCGACGCGCGCCCGACGCCCGCCCGCCTGCGCGCGCCGTAGGCGCCCGCACCGCGATGGACAGCCGGGTAGCAGACTGCTACCTCGGAGCCATGGGCCTGCCGATCAAGATCAGCCAGGAGCTCGCGCTCGCGGCCCGCACCGAGGCCCAGGTCTTCGAGCGCTCGCTGGCCGCGCAGGTCGAGCACTGGGCGCGGATCGGCCGCGCCGTCGAGCAGGTGCTGGGGCACGACCAGCTCACCGCGCTGAAGCGCCAGGCCGGCATGCCCGAGTTCGCAGACGCCATGCGCCGGGTGTCCAGCGAGGCCGGGCAGCGCCGCGCGCTCGCGCACCTCCAGAAGCGCGGCGGGCCGCGCTACGGCACCGACCCCGAGCGGCCCGGGGGCGTGATCCGGATCGATCCCGACGGCAGCCGCACCCGCGGCCGCTTCGTGCGCCGCAGGTTCGTGCCGACGGCGGATGAGTGAGCCCGACGACGGGCCGTGGCTCGTCGTCCTCGCGGGACCCAACGGCGCCGGCAAGTCGACCTTCTTCGACGTCTTCCTGCGCCAGCGCGGCTTCCGCTTCGTCAACGCCGACCTGATCGCGCGCAGCCTGCCGGCGCCCGAGCGTGCCGACGTCGCCTACCGCGCGGCCGAGCTGGCGGCGATCGCGCGACGGGCCCTCGTCGAGCGGGGCGACACCTTCGTGCTCGAGACCGTGTTCTCCGATCCCGTCGGCGCAAAGCTCGACTTCCTGCGCGCCGCGCGTGCGCGCGGCTACCGCATCGCCTTCGTCTACGTCGGGCTCGACGGCGTGCCGCTCAGCCAGGCACGCGTCTGCCAGCGCGTCGCCCAGGGCGGCCACGACGTGCCCGACGCGAAGCTGCGGCGCCGCCTGCCACGCTCGCTCGCGAACGCGCGCGCGGCGCTCGCCTTCGTCGACGCCGGCTGGGTGCTCGACAACAGCGACGCCGCGCGGCCGTTCGTCCTCGTGGCGAGGACGCGGGGCGGGCGGCTGGCCCATCTGGCGCCGCACGCGCCCGTGTGGTGCCGGCGTATCCTGCCGAAGACGTCCGCCTGACGCCGGCCCGCTTCTTCAGTCCGGCGGCTCCGTCTCCGCCACCGCCGCCCGCGGCGAAGCGCGGCTCGCGAGCGCGACCGCCGCGAGCATCAGGACCGCACCGAGGACGACGTTCGCGTGGATGCCCGCCACCCCGTCGCCGAGCAGCAGCGCCTCCAGCACCGTCGCCGTCACCACGCTGGTCGCGGCGGCGAGGCTGCCCACCGTCGGCGACACGAAGCCGAGCCCGTGGTGCATGAGCCACTGCCCGGCGGCCGACGTCAGCACCACACCGACGAGCGCGAGCATGACGTCCGGGGCGAGCTCCGGGATGCCCGACGCGAGCGACGGCGCGGTCATCGCCGCACCCACCGCCATGAACCACACCGTGATGACGGACGCGCTCTCCGTGCGCCGAAGCCCGCTCGCGGTCGCGACCGCGCCGCCCGCGAGCACGCCGCCGACGAGCGCCATGAGGCCGCCGACGAAGGCCTCCGGCCGCAGCACCGCCTCGCCGCGGATCGCGAGCGCCGCACCCACGAGGTTCAGCGCCAGCGCGACGGCGATCCGCCCCGTGAACGGCTCGCGCAGGAACGCCGCCGCGAGCAGCGCCGTCCACACCGGATAGGTCGCGTGCAGCAGCGTCGCGAGCCCCGCCCCGGCGCGCTCGATGCCGACATAGTAGCAGGTGATCGCCGTCGCCCCGAGGAGCGCACGCAGGACGAGCGGCGGCCAGCTCGCCCGCCGCGGCAGCAGCGCCCGCCCGCGCGCCGCCAGGACGAGCACCACGAACGACCCCGCGAAGCGGACGAACGCCACCTGCATCGGGGTGAGGGCGGGTACGGCGAGGCGCACGCACACCGCCATCGCCCCGAACAGGGCCGCGGCGAGGAAGAAGGTGGACAGGCGTCAGGGCGCGGCGGTCGCGCCTGCCAGCTCGTGTCCCGGGAAGAAGAAGGCGATCTCGACCTTCGCGGTCTCCGGGGCATCCGAGCCGTGCGACGCGTTCTGCTCGACGTCGGTACCGAACTCGCCGCGGATGGTCCCCTTGGGCGCCTTCTGCGAGTCGGTCGGCCCCATGAGGTCGCGCCAGCGCTTGATCGCGCCCTCGCCCTCGAGCACGCCGACGAACACCGGGCCCGAGGTCATGAACCGAACGAGGTCGCCGTAGAACGGCCGCTCGCGGTGGACGTAGTAGAAGCGCTGCGCCTGATCCTCGGAGAGCCGGGTCATGCGCCCGCCGACGATGGTGAGGCCGCTGTCCTCGATCATGGCCAGCACCTTGCCGAGGACGCGCTTGCGGACCGCGTCGGGCTTCACGATGAAGAAGGTCCGTTCCATCACAGCTTTCCTGCCTTTCGGAGTGCGTCCTGCATGGTCGCCCCGAGACGCGCAGGGCTCGTCGACATGGTGACGCCGGCGGCCTCGAGCGCGGCCATCTTCTCGGCCGCCGTGCCCTTGCCCCCGGCGATGATGGCGCCGGCATGGCCCATCCGCTTGCCCTTCGGCGCGGTCTGGCCGGCGATGAAGCTGACGACCGGCTTCTTCACGTTGGCCTGGATGAAGGCCGCGGCCTCCTCCTCCGCCGAGCCGCCGATCTCGCCGATCATGATGATGCCGTCGGTGCCCGGGTCGCCGTTGAAGAGGGTGAGCGCGTCGATGAAGCCGGTGCCGATGATGGGATCGCCGCCGATGCCGATGCAGGTCGACTGGCCGATGCCGAGCTGGCTCAGCTGGTAGACGGCCTCGTACGTGAGCGTACCGCTGCGCGACACCACGCCGACGCGGCCGGGCTCGTGGATGTAGCCCGGCATGATGCCGATCTTGCACTCGCCGGGCGTGATGACGCCGGGGCAGTTCGGCCCGATGAGGCGGGTCTTGCCGCCCCGAAGCGCACGATCGACGCGCACCATGTCGAGCACCGGCACGCCCTCGGTGATGCAGATGACGAGTGGGATGCCGGCGTCGGCGGCCTCGAGGATGGCGTCGGCGGCGCCGGCCGGCGGGACGTAGATCACCGAGGCGTCGGCGCCGGTCTCCCGCACCGCCTGCGCGACGGTGTCGAAGATCGGGATGCCCTCGAAGTCGGTGCCGCCGCGGCCGGGCGTGACGCCCGCGACCATCTGCGTGCCGTACTCCTTGCACAGCCGCGTATGCAGCTGGCCGGTGGCTCCGGTGATGCCCTGGGTGAGGACGCGCGTCGCCTTGGAGACGAGGACCGACATCAGGAGGCCCTCCGAAGGGCCGCCACGGCCTTCTCGGCGCCTTCCTTCATGTCGGCGGCGTTGATGATGTCGAGGCCGGACTCGGCCAGGATCTTCCTGCCCTGATCCACGTTCGTGCCTTCCATGCGGACGACCAGCGGGACCTTCAGCCCCACCTCCTTCGCCGCCGCGACCACGCCCTCGGCGAGGACGTCGCAGCGCAGGATGCCGCCGAAGATGTTGATGAAGATCGCCCTCACCGCGGCGTCGGAGAGGATGATCTTGAACGCCGCCTTCACCTTCTCGGTGTTGGCGCCGCCGCCGACGTCGAGGAAGTTCGCCGGCTCGCCGCCCGCGGCCTTCACCGAGTCCATGGTGGCCATCGCGAGACCCGCGCCGTTCACCATGCAGCCGATGTTGCCGTCGAGCGCGATGTAGCTGAGGTCGAACTTCGCGGCCTCGAGCTCGCGCGGGTCCTGCTCGTTCGGATCGTTCAGCGCCTTCAGGTCGGGGTGGCGGAAGAGCGCGTTGGGATCGAAGCCGATCTTGGCGTCGAGCGCGACGACGTCGCCGCCCCTGGTCACGACGAGCGGATTGATCTCGGCCATCGAGCAGTCGCTGTCGACGAAGGCCTTGCCGAGCCCCTGCAGGAAGGCGACGGCCTTGCCGAGGTGCTCCTTGGCGCCGAGGCCGAGCGCGAACGCCACGCGCCGCGCCTGGAAGCCGGTGAGGCCGAGGAGCGGGTCGATGGTCTCGCGCAGGATCTTCTCCGGCGCCCTCGCGGCGACCTCCTCGATCTCGACGCCGCCTTCCGTCGACGCCATCAGCGTGACGCGCCCGCTGCCGCGGTCGACGACCATGCCGACGTAGAGCTCGCGCGCGATGTCGCAGCCCTGCTCGACGAAGAGCCGCCGGACGACGCGCCCCTGCGGACCGGTCTGGTGCGTGACCAGCGTCTTGCCGAGCAGCTCGGTGGCGACGGCCTTCACCGACGCCTCGTCCCTGCACACCTTGACGCCGCCCGCCTTGCCGCGGCCGCCGGCGTGGATCTGCGCCTTCACCACGCAGGGGAAACCCAGCTCCTTCGCCGCCGCCACCGCCTCGTCGACGCTGAAGGCCGGCGTGCCCTTCAACGTCGCGACGCCGTAGCGCCGCAGGATCTCCTTCGCCTGATGCTCGTGGATGTTCATGCCTGGGCCAGCACCTTGTCGGTCGCCTCCACCAGCTCCGCGACGTGCGACGCAGAGACGTCGAGCGCCTTCCTCTCGTCGGCGGTGAGCTGGATCTCGAACACCTTCTCGACCCCGCCCGCGCCGATCTGCACCGGCACGCCGACGTAGAGGCCCTGGAGGCCGTACTCGCCCTCGAGCAGCGCCGCGGCCGGCAGGACCTGCTTCTTGTCGAAGAGATACGCCTCGGCCATCTGGATCGCCGAGTGCGCCGGCGAGTAGTACGCCGAGCCGGTCTTGAGGAGCGCCACGACCTCGCCGCCGGCGCCGCGCACGCGCTTCTCGATCGCGTCGAGACGGCCCGCCTCGACGAGCGACGCGATCGGGATGCCGTTCACCGTGGTGTGGCTGCGGATCGGCACCATGTCGTCGCCGTGACCGCCGAGGACCATCGCCTGCACGCTCTGCACCGAGACGCCGAGCTCCCACGCGAGGAAGGTGCGGTAGCGGCCCGAGTCGAGCACGCCGGCCATGCCGACGACGCGGTGCTTGGGGAAACCCGTCAGGCGCTTCATCAGCGTCACCATCGCGTCGAGCGGGTTCGAGACCACGATCACGAACGCGTTCGGCGCATGCTGCTTGATGCTCTCGGCGACGGTCTTGATGATCTTGGCGTTGATGCCGAGGAGATCGTCGCGGCTCATGCCGGGCTTGCGCGCCACGCCGGCGGTGACGATGCAGACGTCGGCGCCCGCGATGTCGGCGTAGTCGTTGGTGCCCGTAAGGGTGCAGTCGAAGCCCTCGACGGGGCCCGCCGCGGCGAGGTCGAGCGCCTTCCCCTGCGGGAGGCCCTCCACCACGTCGAAGAGGACGACGTCGCCGAGGCCCTTCAGCGCGCACAGGTGCGCGAGGGTGCCGCCGATCATGCCGGCGCCGATCAGTGCGATCTTCTTGCGAGCCATGCTTCCGCTCCTCGTCTCCGGTGTGGTCGGTCCCGGACGCACGAGCGCCCCGGACGCGGGGTGAATCGACACCTCAAACAAGAAACGCCCGGGCGGCGCAAGGCCGACCGGGCGTTCCCCGACGGAGGTCGAGACCGGCGCCTACCAGGCGTCCGGGTTCGGCACCCAGGCCACCACGCTGTCGCGGCCGACCTGCACCGACGAGGCGCTCCACGCCGCGCCCGTGAGGCTCACGTGCTTCCCGAAGACGAGGCCTGTCCGCGCCCGCACGGTGCCGATCCAGACCCCGTCCTGGTCGAGCCGGAACGGCCCGCCGCTACGGGTCACGATGCGTGACGCAGCCTCGAGCGGTGTGCCCGCGACGAGCGTCATGCGCACCCGGCGGCCGAGCTGCGCCGCGCCGCGCACGTCGATGGTCACGCGCGCCGGCGCGACGCCCGGGTCGACGACGACCCGCGCGTCCGAGGCGGCGGCGATTCCCGCGAAGGCATAGGCACCCGGCTGCAGGCGGACCGTGGCCCGCTGCGCGAGCGTGAGCGTGCCCCACGCGCCGGGCTCCAGCGTCCGCGTCGTGCCGGACGCGACCACGACGTCGTCCCGTCCCGGCGGCGCGACGCGCAGCTCGCTGCCCGCGAACGTCCAGTCCGGATCGGCGGGCGCGGGAAGCATGCTCGCGGCCACCGGCTCGACGCCGCCGTGGAGCCGCGGGCGCCCGCCGAGGAACCTGAGGCTCCCCGCATGACGGATCGTCCCCCACCAGTCGGAGCGATCGCGGATCACGGCGTCGCCCCGCACCGCGACGACGGTGCCGGCGCTGCCGACGCGCGCGTCCTTGTCGCCGCGCAGATCGCCGCCGGCGTAGACGTCGCCGTCGACGTCCGCCAGGCGGCCGATCTTCACGCTGCCGTCCGCGGACACCACCGCACCGGCGACGCGGGCCCCGAGGCCGAGGACGACGGGGCCGCTCACCAGGAGCGCGCCGCTCACCTGGACCTGGTTCGAGATCTGGAGCCCGCCGCGGCGCACGACGACGTCGCCGCTCACGCGCGCGAGGAGCTTCGCCTTGAAGCCCATGCCGGCGTGCACGTCGCCGACGACGGCCCGTTCGTCGAGGACCACGCTGCCGCGCGCCGCGATCGGGGCGTTCACCGCGGTGCCGCCGACGACCACGCGCACGGCGTTGCCGACGAGCAGCCCGCCGCCCGCCGCCACCGCCACGTCCTTGGGTGCGATGCTCTCTGCCGCCTGCGCCGCCGGGCCGCTGCAGGCGCCGTGCGCCAGCACCAGGCCGGCGACCGCCACCGTCCACCGCCGTTGCGTCCACCGCCGTACCGCCTGAGCCACGTCGTCCTCCCGTCGCGTGCAGGAGTGGCCGCCGGTGACGGTAAAGCGTCACCGCGCCGCGCCCGCGCGCCCGCGCCGGCTGGGGTCCGGCGCGCTGCGGGCGGAGGGTTGCGAGCGGCGTTCCATCCCACGGGGCATGCGGGCCCCCATGCGGGCGCGCGGCTACCAGACGGTGCAGACGGGGTTCGCACGCATCGGTGCGCCGGCCCTGCACTGGAAGGCCTCCGCGAACGACGGCGTGTGCGCCAGCGTCGCGAGGACGCGCACCCGCGCCGGGGCATGCGGATCGGTCAGCGCCAGCATGCGCTCCGCCTCGGGCGTCGCCACGCTGCACCACACCTGCGCATAGGCGACGAAGAACAGCTGCTCGTCGGTGAGGCCCGGCACCGGCGACGGCGGCACGCCGCGCGCGCGCCGCAGGTCGTAGGCGCGGTGCGCGAGCTTCACGCCGGCGAGATCGGCGATGTCCTCGCCGAGGGTGAGCGGCCCGTTCACGTGCAGGCCGGGCTCGATCTCGTACGCGCTCCAGGCCGTGTTCACGCACGCCGCCGCCTGCACGAAGCCCTGCGCGACCTGCGGCGCCCACCACGGACGCAGGACGCCCTGCGCGTCGTACTTGCGGCCCTGATCGTCGAAGCCGTGGGTCAGCTCGTGGCCGACGACCGCGCCGATCGCGCCGTAGTTGAGCGCCGGGTGACGCGGCTCCTCGAAGAACGGCGGCTGGAGGATGCCGGCGGGAAAGACGATCTCGTTCAGCACCGGGTTGTAGTAGGCGTTCACCACCTGCGGCCCGAGCTCCCAGCGGGCACGATCCGTCGGACCGCCGACCCGCGCCAGCTCGTCGTCGAAGTCGAACGTGCTGACGGCCACGAAGTTGTCGTAGTACGCCGTCGGGCGCAGGCGCAGCCGCGCATAGTCGCGCAGCGTGTCCGGGTAGCCGATCTTCTTGTTCACCGCGAGCGCCTTGCCGAGCGCGACCGCGCGCGTCGCCGCGTCCATCCAGGCGACGCCCGGGAGCAGCTCGTCGAAGGCGGCGGTGACGTCGTCGACCATCTCGCGCGCGGCCGCGCGGCTCTCGGGCGAGAACGCGCGCGCGACGTAGAGCTTGCCGACGAGGTCCTCGAGCCCCGCCGAGGTGGTGTCCACGCAGCGCTTCCAGCGCGGCGGCTGCTCGCGGCGGCCGGAGAGGAAGGTGCCGTAGAAGGCGAAGTTGGCCTGGTCGAACGTCGCCGGCAGCTGGCTCGCCCGCGTGCGCACGAGCGCCCAGCGCAGATAGTCGCGCCAGACGTCCGGCGGCGTGCTGCGCACGATGCGCTCGAGGGCGCGGAAGTACTCCGGCGTGGTGACGTTGATGTCGCGGATGCGCGGATAGCCCGCGGCCGCGAAGTAGCCGTCCCAGTCGAGGATCGGCGCGAGGCCCGCCAGCGTGGCGCGGTCGACGCGATGGTACGTCGCCTCCGGGTCGCGCAGCGCCGCGCGCGGGCGCGCCGCACGCGCCAGCTGGCTCTCGAGCGAGAGGATGCGCCGGGCGCTGCGCACGGCGTCGCCGGGCGCGTCGCCGAGCAGCGTCAGCATGCCGGCCACGTGCCGCTCGTACACCGGGAGGATCTGCCGCGTGCGCGGATCGCTGCCCATGTAGTACTCGCGGTCCGGGAGGCCGAGGCCGCCCTGCCCGACGCTGGCGATGACGCGCGACGGGTCGCGCGGGTCCGGTCCGACGCCCAGGCTGAAGAGCGCCGGCACGCCCTCGCGCTGGAGCAGCCCGACGATGGTCATGAGGGCCGCCGGATCGGTCATCGCCGCGATCGTGCCGAGCGCCGGCTCGAGCGGCCGCGCGCCGGCGGCCTCGATGGCGGGCTCGTCCATGCAGCTCGCCCAGAACGCACCGACGCGCTGGCGGTCGGCGTCGCCGCCGGCGTTCGCGGCTTCCTCCATCACCGCGCGCAGGACCTCGCGGTTGCGCTGCTGGACCTCCGAGAAGCTGCGGAACCAGCGCGCCTCGTCGGGCGGGATCGGCGTGCGGTCGATCCAGCCGCCACAGGCGTAGCGCCAGAAGTCCCTGCACGGATCGACCGCCGGATCCATGGCGTCGGCGACCGCTGCCGCCGTCGGCTCGTCCGGCACGCCGACCGCGACGCGTTTCGGGGCGGGCGTCCCGCATCCCACCGCCATGACCGCCAGCACTCCGGCCCCCACCGCCCTGCCACCCCACCGTCCAGCCATCGCGATCGCACTCTAGCCCGAACCGGGCGCGGAGGCATCTCCGGCGCGGTGCGGCCCGGTCGGCGCGCGCGACCGGGCGAAGCGCGTGGCTGCCTCCCGGGCATCTGCGCTCCGTGCGCCGCACCGAGCGGATCGTGCTTGCATGCGGAACCCCGTCCCGGTCAGACAGGAGCGATGCCGTTGCTCCTCCTCGCCGCCCTGCTCCTCGCTTCCGGGCGTCCCGCCCCCGCCGACGCCCAGACCAGCCTCCAGGTGTTCTGCCGCACGCCCAAGGGCGCGGTGAAGGTACGCGACCTCTACTGCCGCGGCCGCGAGCGCGAGGTCGACATGTCCGGATTCGGCGTCGTCGGACCCCAGGGGCCGGAGGGGCCCGCGGGCAGCACGGTGACCATCTCCCGCGCCGCCCTGGCGACGCCGACGCACGGCCAGCGTCCGGTCGTCCTCGACCTGCCCGCTTTCGGCAAGCTCAGCGTCGAGACCTGCTCGGCGTTGCTCGGCGCGGAGGGCGTCGCCCTGTCGTGGCAGAACACGCAGAACGTCGCCCAGCGCGTCTACGCCGTGCGCACGCCGCCCGGCGGCGGCACGCCGTCGGTGCACCAGGGGGTCGCGGCGGCGGCGGACCCGATCTCGACGCCCGATCTCTTCTACAACCAGACCGGGAGCAGCCCCGGCTACTGGGTGCTGCGCGTCCACCCGACGACGGGCGGGACGGCGGCGACGCTCACCGGCTTCCACCACGTCACCACCGGCATCGGCTGCACCGTCTCGGTGCAGGCGACGCTGACGCCGCAGCCGTGACGCCGCCGGGCGCGGGCGCCGCCCGCACCCGCGCGCTCACATGTGCTTCACGATCTCCTTCGCGAAGCCGGAGCACGAGGCCAGCGTCGCACCCTCCATCAGGCGGTGGAAGTCGTAGGTGACGGTCTTGGCGCCGATCGCGCCCTCGACGCCCTTGACGATGCGGTCGGCGACGCCGTCCCAGCCGAGGTGACGGAACATCATCTCGCCGGAGAGGATCACCGAGCCCGGGTTCACCTTGTCGAGGTTCGCGTACTTCGGCGCCGTACCGTGCGTCGCCTCGAAGATCGCGTGCCCGGTGACGTAGTTGATGTTGCCGCCCGGCGCGATGCCGATGCCGCCGACCTGCGCGGCGAGCGCGTCGGAGAGGTAGTCGCCGTTCAGATTCGGCGTCGCGATGACGTCGAACTCCTTCGGCCGCGTCAGCACCTGCTGGAGCGTGATGTCGGCGATGGCGTCGCGCACGAGGAGCTTCCGCTTCCACTGGCCCTCGCCGTGCGTCGGCCAGAGCGCCAGCGCGGCCTCGACGTCCTTGCGGACCTTCGCCTGCTGGTCCGGCGTCATCATGTCGTAGCCGGGGTCGATCTCCTTGGCGTTCGCCTCGACCGAGAGGTCGGCCTTCCCCTCCTTGTTGCCGAGGATCCAGCTCTCCCGCTCGGTGACGCAGCGGTCGCGGTACTCGCGCACCGCGAGGCCGTAGCCCCAGTCGCGGAACGCGCCCTCGGTGAACTTCATGATGTTGCCCTTGTGGACGAAGGTCACGCTCCGCCGGTCGTGGCGCAGGGCGTACTCGATCGCGGCCCGGGCCAGGCGCTCCGTCCCCTCGCGCGAGATCGGCTTCACGCCGATGCCGCTGGTCTCGGGGAAGCGGATCTTCGTGACGCCCATCTCGTTCTGCAGGAACGCGATGACCTTCCTCACCTCCGCCGTGTCCGCCGCCCACTCGACGCCGGCATAGATGTCCTCGGTGTTCTCGCGGAAGATCACCATGTCGACCTGGTCGGGCCGCTTCACCGGGCTCGGCACGCCGGTGAACCAACGCACCGGGCGCAGGCAGACGTAGAGGTCGAGCACCTGGCGCAGCGTCACGTTGAGCGAGCGGATGCCGCCGCCGACGGGCGTCGTCAGCGGACCCTTGATGCCGACGAGGAACTCCTTGAACGCGGCGACGGTGTCCTCCGGCAGCCAGTCGTCGTGCCGGTTGAACGCCTTCTCGCCCGCCAGCACCTCCATCCAGGCGATCTTCTTCTTGCCGCCGAACGCCTTCTCGACCGCCGCGTCGAAGACGAGCTGGCTCGCACGCCAGATGTCCGGCCCGGTGCCGTCGCCCTCGATGAAGGGAATGATGGGGCGGTCGGGCACCTCGAGCTTCCCGTCGCGGATGCGGATCGGGTCGCCGGCGGGGACGGTCGTCGTCGTGTAGGTGGGCATGCGGGGGAAAAACCGGAAACGCGGGTATTGCGCAAGACGCGGGGGGCGATCGGCGCCGCGATCCGACCCTGCATGCGCGCGGCCGCCCTGCGCCGACGGCGTCAGCCGCTCGCGCGCGTCGCGCCCACGGGCACCTCGCGCCCCTGGGCCGCGTGCATGTGCGCCGCGAACGCGTCCGTCACCTCGCGCACCGGGCCGTCCATGACGATGCGGCCCGCGTCGATCCACACCGCGCGCTGGCAGAGCTCGCGCACCGTGGCGAGCGCGTGCGACACGAGGATGAACGTCACGCCCTGGCGGCGAAAGCCGTTCATGCGGTCCATGCACTTCTGCTGGAAGCCGACGTCGCCCACCGAGAGCACCTCGTCGAGCAGCAGGACGTCGGGGTCGACGTCGGTGGCGATCGCGAAGCCGAGCCGCGTGACCATGCCGGTCGAGTACGTGCGCAGGGGCGCGTCGATGAACTCCTCGAGCTCCGCGAACTGGACGATGTCGCGGTAGCGCTCGGCCATGTAGCGGCGCGAGTGCCCGAGCATGGCGCCGTTCAGGAAGACGTTCTCCCGCCCCGACAGCTCCGGATCGAAGCCGGCCCCCAGCTCGAGGAGCGGCACCAGGCGACCGCGAACGGACACCGTGCCCTGGCGCGGCCGCAGCACGCGCGCGACGACCTTCAGCAGCGTCGTCTTGCCGGCGCCGTTGCGTCCGAGGATCGCGACCGCCTCGCCCTGCCGGACCGTGAGCGACACCTCGTCGAGCGCGCGGTGCTCACGCCACTCCACCTGTCCGCGCAGCCAGCGGATGGCGAACTCCTTCAGCGTCGGGATGCGCTGGTGCGGCACGACGTAGCGCACCGAGACGTTCTCGACGGAGACGACGACGGGCGCGTCCACGGCTCAGACCAGGTAGGCGATGCGATCGGACCGGCGTTCGAACACCCACCAGCCGAAGACGAGCAGTCCGAAGCTCCACGCCGCCGAGCGCGCCACCAGCGCGATCGAAGGCAGCGCGCCGTCGAAGATCGGCCGGCGGAAGATCTCGACGATCGGGTAGAGCGGGTTCGCGTACATGAGCCAGCGATACTGCTCGGGGACGACGTCGATCGGGTAGATGATGGGCGTCAGGTACATCCACACCATCAGGAGCGCGGCGTAGATCTGCACCGCGTCGTTGAACTCCATGCAGATCGGCGCGAGCAGGAACGAGATGCCGAGCGCGAAGGCGGTGGCGAGCACGATCGCCACCGGGAGGAACAGCACGGCCGGGGTGATCGGGTGCTGCACCCAGAGCATGATCGCCGCCAGCGGGATCAGGGAGACGACCAGGTTCACGAGCCCCGAGAGCACCGTCGCCAGGATGAAGATCGCCTTGGGGACGTATATCTTGCGGATCAGCGACGCGTTGCCGATCAGGCACGCCGTCGACCAGGACGTCGTCTGGGAGACGAAGTTCCAGAGGATGTAGGCCGACAGGAAGTAGATCGTGAAGTGCTCGATCGAGAAGCGGAACACGTGCGCGAAGACGATCGCGAACACGATCATCATCAGCAGCGGGTTCAGCATCGTCCAGGCGACGCCGAGGACGGAGCGCTTGTAACGCACCTTCAGATCGCGTGCGACCAGCACCCCGAGCAGGCTGCGGTACTGGACCAGCTCGCGCACCGCGCGCAGCAGCGACGGCTTCACGTGCGAGCGGGGGTATCAGACGCGTCCGGGTCCGGCAACGGCGACGCGGCACCCGGCGCCGGCGCCACGCGCCCGCCGTCGGCGCGCCGATAGTCGCCGCGCGTCAGCATCTTCTCGAGCCACACCGAGAGGACGATGAAGAGATAGCGGCTGCCTTGCTCCTGGAGCTTCAGGCTCGACACGCCGAGCCTGCGCTGCCGCCACGAGATCGGGAGCGTCGCGAACGAGTAGCCGCGCACGACCGCCTTCAGCGGCAGCTCCACGGTGAGGTTGAAGTGCGGCGAGAGCAGCGGCCGGCAGCCGTGGATCACGTTCGCCCGGTAGCCTTTGAAGGCGTTGGTGACGTCGTTGTACGGCAGGCGGAACAGCACCTTGATGAACCAGTTCGCCGCCCGGTTCACGATCAGCTTGTGCCGGGGATAGCCCTCGACCCGTCCCCCCCGCACGAAGCGTGACCCGAAGGCGCACTCGGCGCGGTCGCGCAGGACGTAGTAGTAGCGCACGAGGTCGTCGGGGCTGTCGGAACCGTCGGCCATCATGATCGCGACGGCGTCGCCGGTGAAGGCGTCGAGCCCGCAGCGCACGGCGTAGCCGAAGCCGTGCGGGCCGGCGTTGCGCACCAGCCGGACGCCGGGATCGTCGGCGGCGCGCGCCGCCACCTCGTCGCCCGTCGGGTCGGTGCTGCCGTCGTCGACCACCACGAGCTCGTAGGCGATGCCCTCCTGGCGCAGGCGCGCACGGATCGCGTCGAGCGTCGGTCCGAGGTTCCCGGCCTCGTTCCGCGCCGGGATCACCACGGACAGGCGCATCGCCGGCTTCGCTAGACGAGCCCCCCGTGGTTTGCAAATCCGAATCAGGCCCGCATGGCGTTGCGACGCGCGGACGCGGCGCGGTAGACCCGCGCTCGACCATGCGCATCCTCGTCACCGGCGGCGCCGGCTTCATCGGCTCCTTCGCCGTCGACCGCTTCCTCGCCGCCGGACACGACGTCCGCATCCTCGACGTCCTCGATCCGCAGGTGCACCCGGACGGGCCGCCGCCGTGGCTGCCGAAGGCGGCGGAGCTCCAGGTCGGCGACGTCCGCGACCGGGACGCCTGCGCCCGCGCGCTCGCCGGCGTCGACGCCGTCCTCCATGCCGCCGCCGCCGTCGGCGTCGGGCAGTCGCTCTATCGCGTCGAGCACTACGTCGACGTGAACGTGCGCGGCACGGCCACGCTGCTGCAATGCATCGCGGACGCGAAGCGTCCGCTGCGCAAGCTCGTGTGCTTCACCTCGATGACCGGCTACGGCGAGGGCTGCTACCGCCGGGCGTCCGACGGCCGCCGGCTGCGCGTGCCGATCCGCACCGAGGACGACATCGCGCGGCGCGGCTGGGAGCCCGTCTGTCCGGAGACCGGCGAGCGCCTCGAGCCCGCGCCGACGCCCGAGGACGCCGCCCTCCTCGCGCGCAACGTCTATGCGCTCACCAAGCGCTGGCAGGAGGAGCTGATCCTCTCGCTCGCTTCCACCTACGGCTTCCCCGCCGTCTGCCTGCGCCTCTTCAACGTCTACGGCCCGCGCCAGTCGCTCGCGAACCCCTACACCGGCGTGCTCGCGATCTTCCTCGCCCGCCTGCTCGCCGGGCAGCGGCCGGTCGTCTACGAGGACGGCGGCCAGTCGCGCGACTTCATCTCGGTCCACGACGTCGTCGCGACGGTGCTCCAGGTGCTGGGCACCGACGCCGCCGACGGCACCGTGCTGAACCTCGGCGGCGGCGGCGCCCATCCGATCGCCGCGATCGCCCGCGAGCTCGCGACCCTCACCGGGCGCGACGACCTCCAGCCGGACGTCACCGGCCAGTTCCGCAGCGGCGACGTCCGCCACTGCACCGCCGACGTCGGACGCGCGCGGGCGCTGCTCGGCTTCGCCCCGCGCGTCTCCTGGGAGGACGGCCTGCGCGAGCTGCTCGCGTGGTGCCGGACGGCGCAGACGGCGGACGGCTTCGGCAAGGCGCAGAGCGAGCTCGCGGCACGCGGCCTCGTGAGCGGGCCGCTGCGGGGGCCCGAGGGCTGAGCCGTGGGCTTCGGCCGTCGGCTGCCGGCGCACCTCGTCTACGCGGCATGGCTGTGCGTCGTCGTCGCCGTCGTCTGGTGCCTGCACCGGCGCTGGCTCGGCCGGGTGCGCCCCGCCCGCCCGCCTGCCGACCGCACTATCGCCGGGATCGACGACGCCACGGTGGCGCGGCTCGGGTGGCTGCACGCGCCGGCCCGTCGGGCGTCGTCCTTCGCGAACTTCCCGCCCGTCCCGCCGGCGGGCGTACGCCGGATCGGCTGCTACGGCGACTCCCTCACGTGGGGAACGGAGGTCGCGGACGGGTTCGAGTTCCCCGCCCAGCTCGGGGCGGAGCTGCACGCGCGCGGCGTGCGCGACGTCGAGGTGCTCGACTTCGGCGTCCCGGGCTACGGCCTCCATCAGACCGCGATCCTGCACGCGGCGACCGCCGCCCGCTGGCAGGTCGGGCGCACCGTCCTCTTCGCCCACTGGTTCTGGCCCGAGCGCGACTGGGCGTTCACGCCGCCGTGGGACGCCGACCGTGCCGTCCACGCGCGCTTCGTCGCCGACGGCGACGACGTGCGCATCGTCGATCCGCCGGGCGCCACGCTCGCCGAGCGCATCGCCCGCTACCAGGCGTTCCTGCCGACCTGGCGCTATCTCCGCTTCGACGCCCGCCCGCGTTCCTGCGCGCCCTCGTGCCCGCCGGGCGCACGCTCCCGAATCCGTTCTTCGCCGGCGCCGCGACCGCCGATGCGGAGGCGCGCGTAACCTACCCGCCGCTGCTCCGGCGGCTCGCGACGCCCGAGCGCCCGCTCGACCTGCTCCACACCGGCGGGGTCTTCGCCGCGGTCGCCGATTCCGCGTGGCCGGACGTGCGCACCACCCCGATCGTCCTGCCGCCCGGCTTCCCGTACTTCGCACCCGGCGGCCACCTGAGCCCGTTCGGCAATCGCTGGCTGGCCGTGCGGGTCGCAGACCTCCTCACCGGCGCTCCGCCGTCGCCGCCGCCCCTGCGCCTGGTCGCGACCTCACCGCCGGACGTGCCCGCCGCCGCGATCCCCGTCGGCACGCTCGACGAGCTCGCGATCGCGCTCGACGACCGCGCCGTCGGCGAGGTGGTGAGCACGTCCACCGGCGGCAAGCTGCGCCCCCGCCGCCGGCTGCCGCCGGACGCGCGCTGGCTCGTCGCCCTGGTCGCCGACGCCGCCACGCCCCTTCCCGACGCCGTCTTCGTCAGCGCGGCGTCGAGCGCCCCGCCGGCGGCGGAGGCGGTCGCCGGGAATCGACGCGAGGCGCTCGCCGTGGTCCCGGTCGGACGCACGCTCGCGCTCGCCCGCGTCGTCGTCTGCACCGCCGCCCTGCGTGCGGTGCTGAGCGTCGCGCCCGACGCGCCCCTGCGGGCTGGCGACGCCGCGACGCGCGCGCTGGCGCGCGCGTGCCGTCGTCGCGCTCGGCGGCGCCGCCGCCCTCGAGGCCGGCGTGGAGGACGACGCGGTGATCTTGCGTCCGGCAGGCACCTACCTCCTCGTGCGCACGCGCGGCGACGTCTCGCCCCGGCTCCCCGACGGCGCGGCCGGCGGCGTGTGGCTGACCGCACGCGATGCGACCGGCACGCGCCGGCGCGAGCGCCTCGCCGACTGGGTCCGGGTCGAGCCGCTCGCGCCCTGACGATGCGCGCCGCGGTTGCCCGCCCGGGCGAGGCTCCGGTACAGGCTGGCGGCACATGCGGCGGGCACTCATCACCGGCAGCAGCGGCCTCATCGGCTCCGAGGCCGTGGCGTTCTTCGATGCGCGCGGATGGGAGGTCCACGGCGTCGACAACAACATGCGCCGCGAGTTCTTCGGCCCCGACGGCGACACGACCTGGAACCTCGAGCGCCTGCGCGCCGTCACCACCCGCTTCACGCACCACGCCCTCGACATCCGCGACCGCGCCGCCATCGCCGCTCTGGTGGCGGCGCTGCGTCCCGCGCTGGTGATCCACGCCGCCGCCCAGCCGTCGCACGACCTCGCCAAGGACCGCCCCTTCGACGACTTCGAGACCAACGCCACGGGCACGCTGAACCTGCTCGAGGCCGTGCGCCGCAGCTGTCCCGAATCGCCGTTCGTCTTCATGTCGACGAACAAGGTGTACGGCGACGCGCCGAACGAGCTGCCGCTCGTCGAGCTCGACACGCGCTGGGACTACGCGCGCGCGGAAGACCGGCACGGCATCGCCGAGTCGTGCCGCGTCGATGCCTGCCTGCACAGCCTGTTCGGCGCCTCGAAGCTCGCCGCCGACGTCATGGTGCAGGAGTACGGCCGCTACTTCGGCATCCCGACCGTCTGCTACCGCGGCGGCTGCCTCACCGGTCCGAACCACTCCGGTGCCGAGCTGCACGGCTTTCTCGCCTACCTCGCCCGTTGCGTGCGCGAGGGCCGGCCGTACCGCATCTACGGCTACGCGGGGAAGCAGGTCCGCGACAACATCCACTCCTACGACGTGTGCACCGCGTTCCTCGCCTTCTACGAGAAGCCGCGGGTCGCCGCGGTCTACAACCTCGGGGGCGGCCGCGGGAACAGCGTCTCGATGCGCGAGGCGATCGCGCGCTTCGAGGATCTCTACGGCCGCAAGCTCGCCGTCGAGTACGTCGACCAGAACCGCGTCGGCGACCACGTCTGCTACATCAGCGACCTGCGCCGCCTCCAGGCCGACTATCCGGGCTGGGGGATCACGCGCTCGCTCGACGACATCGTGCGCGAGTTCCGCGCCCGCCCCTGAGCCCCGCGGCCGGGACCGAGGCCGATCAGCATCCAGGCCGCGCCGTCGTCGAGCACGGTCACGTCCGGTGCCACGATATGCTCGGCGCGCAGGCGGTCGAGCTCCGCCCGCCGCAGGACGACGATCGCGGTCGGATCGGCGAGCACCGCCGCCGCCGCCGGCACGCCGAGGCGCGTGGCCTGCGCCGGGTGGCCGCTCCACAGCGCCATCTGGTTCTGCAGCACGTAGACGTAGGTCGGATCCTCGTCGGGGCCGACGTGCAGGAAGAGCGTCTGGTTCGGCCCCAGATGCCGCGCCGCGCCGGCCGCGACCGCGTACCGGCGCTCCGCGAAGACGATCCCGTCGCGCGCGGGATTCGCGAACCGGCGCTGCTGGCGACGCACCCAGCGCCGCACGCGGCGCGCGAACGGGTACGCGGGACGGTCGGTCGCCACCACCGCCGTCGTCGTCCCGGTCGCATGATAGGCGATCTCCCAGACCCGATGCGGCGCGAGCACGATCGCCGCCGCATGCCCCGGAGGGCCGCCGGCGGCGCGTGCCGTCAGGTTGCCCCAGACGACGGCCGCGGCCAGGGCGGGCAGCGCCGCCGCGAGCGGCAGCCGCGTGACGCCGAGCCCGGCGAGGAGGAGGCCCGGCGCGGCCCAGTAGACGACGAAGCGGTTGTCGCGCCAGTCGTACGCGAAGCCGAAGAGCGCGACCATGCCCGCCACCGCGCCCACCAGCGCCAACGTCGCCCGGCGGCGCTCCGCGTGGCGCAGGCCGGAGACGACGCCGAACCCGGCCAGCACGGCCGCCGGGATGCCGAGGGCCCCGAGCGTGCACCAGCCGTAGAACGCCGCGTGATCGAGCCCGAAGACCACCGGTCGCCCGATCGAGCTCGGCGTCGTCCACGTGCCGATGAGCAGCCGCCGCAGGCACGCCACGGCGGCGAGCAGGCCGACCCCCAGCGCCAGCGCGCCCCACGCGTGCCGGCGCCGCAGCAGCCAGCGCACGCCGTCGAGACCGACCCACCGCCGCGCCCGCGCGTCGTAGAGCACGACGGCGGCGCACGCCGGCGCGAGGAACGGCGTCGACGGCTGGGTGAGGAACCCGAGCACGAGCCCCGCCGAGGCGACGTAGAGCCACCCCGCCGCGCGACGCTCCATCGCCACGCACAGCGCGAGCAGGCCGAGCAGGCCGAGACCTGCCGAGAGGACGTCGCTGCCGATCGTGAGCGCGTGCGCGAGGAGCAGGTGGTTGCTCGCGACCAGCAGCGCCCCCGCCGCCGCCGCGGGTCCCAGCGCCGCCCAGCCGATCGTCAGCAGGCCGACCAGGATCGCCGCGAAGCCGAGCGGCGCCAGCCAGGGGATCGCGTGCTCGAGCCCGTGGCTCCACAGCGCGGCGTAGACGAGCGGGTTGAGCGGTGCGCGCCAGGTCGAGTGGACGGGCACCCCGCTCCACCGCAGCCCGTTCGCGAGCCAGTCCCACGAGTCCGCGTGGACGTACGGATAGCGCCAGAGATCGCCGCCGCCGGCGAGCGTCGTGACGTGGGCGACGTAGGCGAGGGCCGCGACGCCGATGGCCACCCGGAGCGCCGCCGCGCGCCGCCCGCTCATCGGCCGCGCAGGCGGTCCAGGCTCCAGCGCAGCGGCGCCGTCACGCGCCAGCTGGTCGAATCGCGCAGGGCGTCGAACGCCGCGCGGGTGTCGCGATGCGACTGCTGCTCGACCTCGAGCGCGTCGCGCAGGCGGCGCTCCGCGCCCTCGGCCGCCCAGACGCGCTGCTCGAGCACGGCGAGCACGCCCCGCTCGCCCCGTTCCGCCCCCGTCCGCATGCGGCAGTCGAACAACGAGTGCGTGAGCCCGAGGTACTCGAAGCCCGGATCGGTGCGCACCGCCTCATCGACCGCGCGCACCACGCCGGGGAACTCGGGATTGTAGTCGTGGAAGAGGATGCGCGTCCCGGCGCGCACGCGGGCACGCACCGCGAGGAAGTCGCGTCGCACGTCCTCGTACTCGTGCCCGCCGTCGATGAAGACCGCGTCGACGGTCGCGAAGTCGACGTAGGTGACGGCGACGTGCGACCAGCCCACCAGGTGCATCACGATGTGGTCGAGCCGCTGCTCGCGCATGGTGCGCAGGAGGTAGGTGGGCGCGTCCTCCGCGAACACCTGGGGCCGCTGCGTGGCCGCATCGACGCCGCGATAGTGGACGTCGATGGAGACGAGGCGATGGTCGTCGCGCCCGGCGTCGGCCATGCCGCGGGCGATCAGGAACGTCGACTTGCCGAAGTAGCTGCCCACCTCGACCAGATCGCCGGTCGACTCGAAGCCGAGGCGATAGAGCGCTTCTGCCTCGTTCGGCATCAGCCACCCGGGGATGCCCTCGGCCACCGCGTACGCCGCCGTGAAGTCGTACACCGGGCGAGTGTCCTACGATCGGTCTCCCGCGCGGTCAAGCCGGCGCGAAGAAGCGCACCACCCGCCAGACCGTCACCGCGTCGACGACGAGGAGCGGCCCGAGCAGGAGGCACCACAGCGCCGTCGCGTCGAGCCGCACCCGCCGCCCCACCTCGACGAGACCGGCGGCGGCCAGCGTCGCGAGGAACGGCATGACGACGAAGAGGTAGCGTCCCTGCGGCTGCGGGAAGGTGCGATTCAAGTGCACCACGCCGGCGACGCTGAGGAGCACGAACCCCGCCGCGACGGCGAGGGCGACGTCCTCCCGCCGCGGGCGCGCCGCACGCAGGGCGAGCCCGACGACGGCGACGAGCGCGAGGCCCGCGTAGCCCCAGTAGACCGGCCGCGGCAGCCACAGGTTCAGCCAGCCGAGGACGCCGACGAACGACGCCGCCGTCCACGGGGCGAACGTCGTCCACCACCACGGATCGCCGAACGCCTTCTCGTCGACGAGCGCATGCAGCGTCGCCCGCTCCATCGCGCTGCCGAGCGGATCGCCGTAGAGGAGCTGGTTGCGGGCCAACCATGGCGCCACCACGACGAGGCCTATCGCGAGCACGCGGAGGCCGAGACGCAGCGCCGCCCTGCCGTCGAGCCGGCCGAGCACGACGCCGCCGGCCAGCGCGAGCGGAACGCCAGGCACGAGACAGAGCGCCGTCTTCTTGGTGAGCAGCGCGAGCCCGAGGAACACGCCTGCCCGCGTACCCGCGCGCGGGTCGCCGCCCCGGGAGAGCCCCACGAGCAGCTGCCAGGCGAACAGCGCCGCGAGCAGCTGGGCGAGGTCGTCGGCGGTGACGGCCGCGGCGACGGCGGCGAACTGCGGCAGCGTGGCGACGAGGAGCGCGGCGACGGCGCCGGCCTCCGCGCCGAGCATCAGCCCCGCCGCGAGGCCCACGCAGGCCACCGTCGCCGCCCCGAGCGCGACCGACACGAGGCGCAGCCCGTAGAACGCCAGCCGGTCCCGCGGCGAGGGGAAGCGATTCGTGTCGTCGCTGCGGTAGAGGGGCACGTCGTAGCGCGCGCCGCCGTGCCACGCGTGCGCGACGTTCTCGGCGCGCACGACCTCCAGCCGTCCGTCGCCGGTCGCCAGCCAGACGAGCGTGCTCGCGAGGACGTAGTAGAGCGGCGCCTGGTGCCCCTGCCCTTCGACACGTGCCGCCGGATCCCCCTGGTTCGGCAACGCGAGCCGCGTGCCGACGAAGCTCACGTAGGCGACGTGGGCCGGCTCGTCGGGCATCTCGAACGGCGGGACGACCAGGGCCAGCGCGGTCGCGAACACCACGAAGAGTCCGACCGTCGCCCGCAGAAGACGCCCGCCCATGCACCCCTCGGCCGCGCGTGCGGCGCGCGGCCGAGGCGCATCTAGTATCCGCGCCGCGCGCACGCAACCGGCATCCCACCGCCCCGAGCGTGGCCGCGCCGGCGCCCCGCGGTTTGCCGCCCTCGGGCCCCTCCGCTACCTTCGCTGCGCCCGATGCCCCGGGAACTCCGTCTCCTCTGGGTGACGCCCAACCTCCCGCGGCGTGGCGTCTCGGCCGCGCGCGAGCGTTTCTGGGCGCTGCTCGCGCGGCTCGCGACCCGGCATCGCGTGACCCTGCTCGCGTTCGTCGACCCCGAGGACGCGGGCGCCGCCGACGCCGTGCTGCCGCCCGGGCTCGCGGCGGTCCACCGGATCGCGAAGACGCCCTATGCGCCCGACGACCCCTGGGCGCTGCTGCCGCAGACGGTCGCCGGCGGCTTCGCGGACCCGGCGCTGCGCGACGCGATCGCGGCGCGCCTCGCGGCCGACGCCTTCGATCTGGTGCAGTACGAGTACAGCGAGATGGGCAACCTGATGCCGCCCTCGCCGGTGCCGACGATCCTCACCGTGCACCAGATCGCGTTCGCGCAGGAGGGGCCGCTGTGGCGGGCGCTCGGACGCCCTCCCCGCTTCGGCGCGGTGCTCCTGCACCGCTATCTGCGCGAGCTCGACTTCGAGCTGCGCGCGGTCGCCGCCGCCGACCACGTGATCGCCATGTCGCCCGAGGACGCCGCCCGCCTGCGACGCTTCCGCCCCGGGCTCGCGCTGTCGGTCAGCCCGGTCGGGGTCGACTGCGCCGAGTTCCGGCCGTCGCCCGTGCGCGGCACACCGACCACCGACCTCCTCTTCGTCGGCAACTTCGGCCATCCGCCCAACGCCGACGCCGTCCGCTTCCTGGTGCGCGACGTGCTTCCGCGCATGGCCCGCTCGGTCACGCTGCGCGTGCTCGGCCGCGACGCCGAGCGCGCCGTCGGCGGGCTCGCGCAGCAGGGCCGCGTCGAGGTGCTGGGCAGCGTCGCCGATCTGCGCCCGCATCTCGCCACCGCGCGCGTCGTCGTCGCCCCCGTGCGCTTCGGGACCGGCATGCGCGGCAAGGTGCTCGAGGCCCTCGCCATGGCCCGCCCGCTGGTGACGACCACGATCGGCGCCGAGGGCCTCGGCGCCGAGTCCTGGAAGCACCTCGCCATCGCCGACGGCGGCGCCGACGTCGCCGGCGCCGCGCAGCGCCTCCTCGACGATCCCGCCCTCGCGCTGCGGCTCGGCAACGCCGGCCGCCAGCTGGTCCAGGAGCGTTTCGACTGGGACGCGGTCGCCGCCGGGCACGACGCCATCTACGAGCGCGTGCTGGCGCAGCCGCCCCGCGGCGCCCGCCCCGACGCCGGCACCGCCGCCCCGATCGGGTCGCTTCGCGGCTGGGCAGCCATCGGCGCCGGGTTCGGGCTGCTGGCGGCGCGCGGCGTCGCCTGGCACCTTCGCCGTCTGCGCGCCGCATGAGCGTTCCCCGGGCCACCGTCGTCGTCTGCACCCACGACCGCGCCGACGTGCTGGCGACGGCCGTCACCCATGCCCACGCACAGGCGCGCGCGCTCGGCGCCGAGGTGCTCGTCGTCGACAACGCCTCGACCGACGGCACGCCGGCCCTCCTCGCCGACCTCGGCCGCCGCCTCGGCGCCGGCCTACGCAGCGTCCACGAGCCCGAGCTCGGCCTCTCCGCGGCGCGCAACCGCGGCCTCGCCGAGGCACGCGGCGCCGTCGTCGTCTACCTCGACGACGACGCCGTCCCGCGGCCCGGCTGGCTCGCCGCCCTGCTCGCCGGGTTCGACGACCCGGACGTCGTCGCCGCCGGCGGCCGCATCGTCCTCCGCTTTCCCGGCGCAGCGCCCGCCTGGCTCGATCCGACGCTGCACGGCCAGCTGAGCGCCTACGACCAGGGGCCCGCCGCCCACCCGATCCGCTACGGCCAGGCCGACTACCCCTACGGCGCGAACATCGCCTTCCGTGCCGACGCCGCCCGCGCGCGCGGGGGCTTCTCGCGTCTCGTCGGCCCACGCGGCCGCCATCAGCTCGTGCACGACGAGACCGACCTCTGCTACCGCCTCGAGCACGCGGGCGGCACGATCCTCTACCTGCCCGACGCGGTCGTCGACCACGTCGTGCTGCCCGAGCGCATCTCGCCGGCCTGGATGCTCCGCCGCGCCAGCACCGGCGGACAGTCGGCCGCCGTCTTCATCCTGCGCAACCGCGGCGTCCTGCGGGCGCTCTGGCGCCTGCGCTGGCTCTACGGCGCGAGCTTCCTCACCCTGCCGTACGCGCCGCGCGAGCCGATCGACGCGGGCCGCTTCGCGCGCGAGTGCCGCCGCCGCGAGGCATGGGGCTACCTGCGCGGGCTGCTGCGCGCGATGCCGCGCCTGCGCGCGCTGCGGAGCGCGGCGTGAGCGCGCCCACCGTGTCGATCGTCATGCCGGTGCTCGATCCCGGCCCCGCGCTCGCGCGCGCGCTCGGCAGCGTCGCCGCCCAGACCTTCGCCGACCGCGAGCTCGTCATCGTCGACGACGGCTCGCGTCGCGACGAGACCCGCCGCCGGCTCGACGCCGCCGCGGCCGGGCCCGGCGTGCGTCTCGTGCGCCAGGAGAACGCGGGGCCGTCCGCCGCCCGCAACCGCGCCATCGCCGAGGCCCGCGGCCGCTTCATCCTGCCGCTCGACGCCGACGACTGGCTCGAGCCCCGCTACCTCGAGCGCACCGTCCCCGTCCTCGCCGCCGACCCGAGCCTCGGCGTCGTCCATCCCTGGGTCGGCCTCACGGGCGCGCATCGCGGCGTCTGGCGCACCGGCGCCTTCGCCATCCCGGACCTCCTCGTGCGCTGCACCGTGCACGTCGCGACCCTCTTCCGCCGCGAGCTCTGGGAGGAGGTCGGCGGCTTCGACCCCGCGTTCCACGAGACCGGCGAGGACTGGGACTTCTGGATCCGCGCCGCGGCGCGCGGCTGGCGCGGCCAGGCCGTCCCGGAGGTGCTGTGCTGGTACAACCGCCGGCCCGACAGCCGCGAGGCGGGCGTGCGCGCGAGCGGGCGCACCGCGGGCCTGGTGACCCGGCTCGTCCACAAGCACGAGGCGCTCTACCGCGAGCACGTCGCCGCCGCGGTCGCCGGCGTGCACGCCGAGCTCGCCACCGTCTCGACGCTCCTCGACCGCGTCTACGGCAACCCGTTCGTCCGCCTCGCCCTCGACGTGCGCGACCGCCTCACGGGACGGCCGCGGCCGTGACGCCGGCGGTGAGCGTCGTCCTCGCGACGCACGACGGCGGCCGCTGGCTCGACGAGACCATCGCCAGCGTGCGCGCGCAGACGCGTCCCGACTGGGAGCTGCTGGTGATCGACGACGGCTCCACCGACGACACGCCCACCATCGTCGCACGCCACGCCGCCGCCGACGCGCGCGTGCGCCACCTGCCGGGGCCGCGTCTGGAGCGCGCCGGCGCCCGCAATCGCGGCGTCGCCGCCGCGCGCGCGCCGTGGCTCGCGTTCCTCGACGCCGACGACACCTGGTTGCCGGCGAAGCTGGAGCGGCAGCTGGCGGCGCTGGAGCGCGTCCCCGGCGCCGCGCTCTGCTGGACGCGGGCGCGCTTCGTCGATGCCGCCGGCCGGCCGCTGCCGGAGCACAAGCCGCCGCGTCCGCTCGCCGGCGACGCCTTCGCCGAGCTGGCGCGCGGCAACGTGCTGATCCTCGCCTCCGTCGTCGCCCCGCGCGCCCTCGTGGAGGCGCTCGCCGGCTTCGACGCCACGCTCCCCGTCCTCGGCTGCGAGGACTGGGACCTCTGGCTGCGCCTCGCACGCGGGCGCGCCGTCGTCGGCGTCGACGAGGATCTGGTGTGCTACCGCATCCACGACGCGAACACGCCGCGCGCGCGCGTCCTCGCCAGCGCCCTCGCCGTGATCGACAAGCACTGGGCGGATCCGACCACGGCCCGCGCCGCCGGCATCGGCCGCGCCGCCGTGCGCGCACGGCATCTCTGGTGGGCCGCGGCCGCCGAGCCCGCGCGCGGCGCCGGCCGCGGCTGGCGGCGCGGGCGCTGCGCGAGCATCCGGGCAGCGCCCTCGGCAACGGCTGCGCTGGCCGCGTGGGCGGCGCTCGTCCTGCCCGCGCCGCTCGTGCGCGCGCTGCGGAGGAGGGCGGCGGGGTGAGCCGGCCGCGCGCGTCGTCCCGCGGCCTGCTGCGCGGCCTCCTCCGTCCCGCCGCGGCCGGCGTCGTGCTCGCGCTGCCGCTCGCCGGCGCCGCGGCGGCGCGCGCCGCCGAGCGCGGCGCCTGGTGGAGCGACGGGCTGCGCTGGCTCACGCTCGACGCCGGCGTGTGGTGGTTCGACCGCCTCGCGCCGGCCTGCGCCGGCGTGCTCGTCGTGCTCGCGCTGGCCTGGCGCTGGTGGCGCGGCCGCGCCCGGCGCCCGCCGCGAGCGGCGGCGCGCGGTCGCGGTGCTGCGGTCGCGGCGCTGCTGCGCGCCGCCGCCGCGATCGTGCCGCCGGTGCCGGACGGACCGAACGTCGTCCTCGTCTCGATCGACACGCTGCGCGCCGACGGCCTCGGGGCGTACGGCAATCCGCGGCCGACCAGCCCGACCTTCGACGCCCGCCTCGCCGCCGAGGGCGTGCTCTTCAGCGACGTCCTCAGCCAGGCGCCGAAGACGACGCCGTCGCACATGACGATGCTGACCGGCGTCTACCCGGCCGTGCACGGCGTCACCATGTGGGAAGGCGCCACCGCCGAGCCGGTGCTGAACCCGCGCCTGCACACGCTCGCCGAGCTGCTGCGCAACGCCGGCTGGCGCACCGTCGCCTTCACCGACGGCGGCCCGATGCACGCCTCGCGCGGCTTCGAGCACGGCTTCGAGGTCTACCGGCACACGAAGCCTCTAGCCCGCGCCCAGCGCTGGATCGCCGGCAATGCCGGCGGGCGCCGGCCGGTCTTCCTCTTCTTCCACAGCTTCGAGATCCACGATCCCTACACGCCGCCCCCCGGCTGGATCGACCAGTTCGACCCCGACTATCGCGGCCCCATCCTCGACGCCGTGCGCGCCATCCGCCGCGGCGCCGAGAACTGGGAGCAGGCGCACGCGCTCTTCTGGAAGGACGTCGACCCCACCGACCCGCGCGCGGTCGCGTTCGTGCACCGCCTCTACGAGGCCGGCATCCGCCACATGGACGACCTGACGCTCGCGCGTCTGCTCGCCGACCTCGCGGCGCGCGATCCCCGGCGCGAGACGCTCGTCGTCTTCACCTCCGACCACGGCGAGGCGTTCGCCGAGCACGGCGCCTTCCTGCACGACGACCTCTGGCGCCACACGCTCCACGTGCCGCTCGTGCTGCGCTGGCCGGGCCGCCTGCCGGCGGGCCTGCGCATCGATGCCCCGGTGCGCCTCCTCGACCTCACGCCCACGATCCTCGACCTCGTCGGCGTGCCGGCGCCCGCCTACGTCCAGGGGCGCAGCCTGGTCCCGCTGCTGCGCGGCGCGCCGCTGCCGCCGCAGCCGGTGGTGAGCGAGCACGGCCCGCCCCACCGCACGCCGCGCTTCCAGAGCCTGCGCCTCGACGGCCACACGCTGCTCCTGCTCGGCGACCACATGCAGCTCTTCGACCTCGCCGCCGATCCGGGCGAGCGCGTCGATCGCGCCGCGGCCGACCCGGCGCTGGTGGCGCGCCTGCGCGCCGAGCTCGATCGCTGGCAGGCGGAGTGCGCGCGGCTGGCGGCGAGGCTCGGCCCGGAGGGCGCGGGCGTGGCGCCACCGCCCGACGTGATGCGCCAGCTCCGCGCCCTGGGGTACGTCGAGTGAGGGCGCGCACGCTGGTCGCGCTCGCCGTCCTCGCCGTCGCCGGCGCGGCCCTCGCCTGGCGCACGCGCGGGCCCGGCGCCGCTGCCCGACACGGTACGCATCGACGAGATCGTGGCCGACCTCGAGCCGGCGCTCGGCGGCGAGCGGCCGCGCGAGGCCCACGGCCGCTGCCGCCGATGCGCCACGGCGGCGGCACCCGCCGCGCCATCCCCACCCCGCCCGGCACTCCGGCTCGCGGCCCGCGTCGCCGTCCGCCGACGCCGCGCTGGTGCTCGGCCTCACCGTCGCCGGCGCCACGCGCCGCGACGCCGCCCGTGGCGGCGTGCCTTCGCCGTCTCCGCCGCGGGCCGCACGCTCGCCGCGCGCACGGTGAATCCCGCAGGCCCGGCGCGACGACCGCGGCTGGCTCGAGCTGCGCGTGCCCCTGCCCGCCAGCGCGGAGCCGATCGAGCTGGTCGTCGAGACCACGGCGGAGGACGCCGGCGCGCCGCTCGCCGGCCGTGCCGGCATCGCCGACGCCCGCCTGGTCCGCACCCGCACGGCGCCGCGCCAGACCGCGTCGCCGCAGCAGCCGAGCGTCCTCGTGCTGCTCGTCGACACCCTGCGCGCCGACCGCCTCCGGCCGGGCAGCGGCCTGACGCCGGTGCTCGACGCGCTCGCCGCCCGCGGGCTGCGCTTCACCGAGGCGATCGCGCAGGCGTCGTGGACGCTGCCCTCGGTGGCGTCGATGCTCACCGGCGTGCACCCGCGCAGCCACGGCGTCGGCGGCGGCGACGACGGCACCGGGCGGGCCCTGCCCGACGCGTTCGTGACCCTGCCCGAGCTGGCGGCGCAGGCGGGCATCGGCACCTTCGCGGTGTCGGCCAACCCGGTCGTCACGCGCGGAACGAATCTCGCACAGGGCTTCGAGGAGTTCGTCGAGCTCGGCTGGGTGGGCGGCCGCACCGGCTGGGAGTCGGCGCCGGCGCTCGACGCCGCGCTCCTCGGCTGGCTCGCCCGCCAGGGCGGCCACCGCTTCTTCGCCTGGGTGCAGTACATGGAGCCGCACGATCCCTACACGCCGCCCGATCCCGCCGTACCGCCCGCCGGCGTGCGGCCCGCCGTCGCCGACGGACGCATCGACGTCCTCGGCCGCAAGGTGAACCGCGGCGAGGCGCCGCCGCTCGCGGCGGGCGAGCTCGCGCACCTGCAGACCCTCTACGACCGCGAGGTCGCCGCCTTCGATCGCGGGCTCGCCACGCTGCTGGCCGGGCTGGACGCGCTCGGCCTGCGCGAGTCGACGGTGATCGTCGTCACCGCCGATCACGGCGAGGCGTTCCAGGAGCACGGGCACCTGAAGCACGCCGTCAGCCTCTACGACGAGCTCGTGCGCGTCCCGCTCGTCCTCGCCGGCCCCGGCATCGCTCCCGGCCGCGTCCTCGTGCCGGTGCAGGGCATCGATCTCTACCCGACGCTCGCCCGCCTCCTCGGGCTCGAGCCGCCGGCGGCGCTCCCGGGACGCGATCTGCTGGCTCCGCTCGCCGAGGTGCCCATCGTCTCCGAAACCAGCCTCGCCCACGGACCCGGCGGCACCCTCGTCGATCTGGTCGCCGTCCGCCACGACGGCTGGAAGCTGATCCACGCGCCCCAGCTCGACCGCTTCGAGCTCTTCGATCTCCGCGCCGATCCGGGCGAGCAGATCGACCGCTTCGCGAGCGCGCCCGAGGAGGCCCGCCGGCTCGGCGAGGCGCTCGACGCCTGGCGCCGCACGGCGCCCCCACCCCCGACCGCGGCCCGCGCCGACGGCCTCGGCGATCGCCTGCGGGCGCTCGGATACGTCGAATGACGCACGTCCTCGTCGCCCTTCTCGTCCTGCTCGCGGCCTGCGGGCGCGATCCGCAGGCGCTGCCAGAGACCATCGCCGTCGAGCACACCGTCGCGGAGCTCTCCGACCAGATCGGCCCCGAGGTCGTCGTCGCGCAGGACCCCACGCACCCCGTCGTGCCGGCGCAGCTCGAGCCGGGGAGCCGCCTGCGCGAGGGCGGCGGGCAGCGCCCGAGCCTGGTCGCCTGGCCGGGAACGCGCCTGCGCTGGCGGCTCGCCGTGCCGGCGCACGCCACGCTGCGCTTCGCGGTGGCGGTCGCGGGCGACGGCCAGAAGGACGCGGAGAAGAGCGGCGTGCGCTTCCGCGCCCGGGTCGACGGGCGCGAGGCCTGGTCGCAGGTCGTCGATCCCGCCGCGACGCGGCACGATCGGCGCTGGTTCGACGTCGAGGTCGCGCTCGGCCCCGCCGCGCGCACCGCCGAGATCGAGCTCGCCACCGAGGCGACGGATCCCTCGGCGCCGCTCGCCGGCACCCCGGGCTTCGGCATGGTACGGGTCGTGCGGCGCGACGCGGTGCCGCGCCAGCCGGCGTCGGCGGAGCGTCCCAACGTCCTCGTCGTCCTGGTCGACACGCTGCGCGCCGACCACGTCGGCGTCCTCGGCGCGAGCCCGAGCCCGACGCCGAACCTCGACGTCTTCGCCGCCCGCGGGCTCGTCTTCGAGCAGGCGGTCGCACAATCGTGCTGGACGCTGCCGTCGATCGCGACGCTGTTCACCGGACTCCACCCGCGCAGCCACGGCGCCACCGGCGCCATCGGCGGCGGCCAGGACGACGGCCGCTGGGGCTTCCTCTCCGACCGCGTGACGACGCTCGCCGAGCTGGCCGCGCAGGCCGGCATCACCACCTTCGGCGTCTCCAGCAACCCGCTCGTCACCCGCGGCACGAACCTGGCGCAGGGGTTCGAGACCTTCGTCGAGTACGGCTGGGACCCGAAGGCGCGGAACTGGCCGGCGGCCGCCACCGTCAACGCCGCCGCCCTCGACTGGCTCGGCGCGCACCGCGACCTGCGCTTCTTCGGCTACGTCCACTTCATGGAGCCGCACGATCCCTACACGCCGGCGAATCCGCCCCCGGCGCCGGCCGACGTGCGCCCCGAGGTCGCGCGCGGCTGGGTGACCGACCTCGCCACCAGGATCACCTACAAGGGCGCCCCGGGCCTGACGCCGCCCGAGCTGGCGTGGGTACGGAAGCTCTACGCCGCCGAGGTCGCCGAGTGGGACGCCGCCTTCGGGCGGCTGCTCGCCGGCCTCGACGCGCTCGGCCTCGCCGACCGCACCGTCGTCATCGTCACGGCCGATCACGGCGAGGAGTTCCAGGAGCACGGGCGCCTGAAGCACGGCACCCAGCTCTACGAGGAGTCGATCCGCGTGCCGCTGGTCATCGCCGGGCCGGGCGTGGCACCCGGGCGCGTCACCTCCGCCGCGCAGGGCATCGATCTCCTGCCCACCGTCGCCGAGCGCCTCGGGCTCGAGACGCCCGAGGACCTCCCCGGCGCGAACCTCCTCGCCGCGGTGCCGATGCGCAGCGCCGTCAGCGAGACCTCGACCGCGGTCGGCCCCGACCGCAAGCCGATGCCGCTCGTGGCGCTGCGCACGAACCGCTGGAAGCTGATCGACGCGCCCTCGCTCCCGCGCCGCGAGCTCTACGATCTCGCCGCCGACCCGGGGGAGCGACACGACCAGCCGCAGGCGCCGCAGGGCGCCGCCCTCGGCGAGGCCCTCGCCACCTACGCCGCCACCGCCCCGCCGCCGCCGCGCGCCGACCGCGCCGCCGACCCGGCCCTGCGCCAGAAGCTGAAGACGCTCGGGTACGTCGAGTAGCTCACCAGCGGAACGGACCCTGCACCTCGCGGGCGCGGTCGGCGCCGCGCACGGTATAGTGCAGGACCATCGACTTGCGCGTGCTGCCCGGGCGCGCGACCGGCGCACCGCCGTGGACCAGCATCCCGTGCCAGAAGAGCACCTGGCCCTTGGTCGCGAGGAACTCCTTGCGCGGAAAGCGCGCCGCGACCTTCTCGACGTAGCGGTGGTAGGCCGCCGTCCCCGCGGCGTCGGCGGTGCGCAGGTTCGTCTGGGGATAGTCGGCGAAGCCCGGGAAGAACGGCGCGCGGTGCGAGCCGGGGTACAGGACGAGCGGGCCGCTGTCGGCGGCGACGTCCTCGCACGCGATCCACGCGCCCAGGAGCCAGTTCTGCGGCCAGACGTGGAACACGCCCATGTCCTGGTGGAGGTCCTGCTGGCTGCCGCACATGAAGTTGATGGCGGCGAACGGGCGCGCGCGGCGGCCGAGCAGCCGCGACGCCGTGGCCCGCAGGCGCCGGTTGCCGAAGAGCCGCCGCGCCGACGCGTTGACGTAGTGGAAGCCGTGGATGCGCCAGTCGGAGGCGGCGCGGATGCGCGCACGCTCGCCCGGCGGGCGCGCCAGCAGGGCCTCGTGCGAGAGCGTGTACTGCTCCCCGCCCCGAACGTCGCGCAGCCCCAGCAGGTCGAGATGCGGGATGGGCGCGGGCGCGTCCCAGAGGCCGTCGAGGGTCGCGAGCATGGCGTCGACGTCGGCCGCGTCGACGAGCCCGTCGGCGACGACGTAGCCGTCGCGCACCCATTGCCGCAGCCACGGCGCGTCGGCGCCCGACGCCGCCGCCTTCGCGTCGGCGTCGGGCGCGTCGAGCCAGGGGAGCACGTTCGCCTGGCGGCGCCAGCTCGGCCCGGCGCCGAAGAGCACGCGGCGCACCGGCGGCTCGACGGCCGCACGCACCGCCGCGAGCCGCCGCACCACGGCGTACGGCAGCCCCATCAGTGCTTCCCGCCCCCGCTGCTCTTCTTGTCCTTCTCGACGACGATGCGACGCGCCTGCACCGCGACCGCCTGCGGGACGTTGCGCGACTTCGCCAGCGCGCGCACGTCGCGCTCGCCGAGCTGCGCCACGAGGCGCATCGCGATCACGAGCGGCGTCTTCGGGTTGGTCACCAGGGCCAGCTTCACCTGGTAGTTCCGCACCCACTCGCGGTCCTCCGCGACGATGCGGATCAGCTCGTCGTCGGCCGAGCGGTTGCGGCAGAGCTGGACGACCTCGCCGTCGGTGATGCGCGGGTTCATCACCACGAAGCGGCGCACCAGCTTGTTGTTGTCGCGGATGAGGATGGTGCGCGCGTCCTTGTTGCCGCGCAGCGCGAGCTTGATCTTCTGCGAGACGCTCATGCCGAGCACCTCCTGGAACAGGCTCGGCGGCGGCGCCGTCCCCGGCGGGCGCTCGAAGTCGCCGATCAGCTCGAAGGGGACGAGGATGGAGTCCTCTCCCGCCTCGATCTCGCGCACGATGCGGGCGACGGCGTCGGCGTCGAGCTCCTCGTCGGCTCCGCCCGGGTCACGCATGCTTCTCCGCCCGCGCCCCCGCCGCGTCCTTCACGATGCGCTCGGCGACGTGCGCCGGCACCTCCTCGTAATGCGCCAGCTCGAGCGCGAAGTCCCCGCGGCCCTGCGTCATCGAGCGCAGGTCCGGCGCGTAGCGCAGCACCTCGGCCATCGGCACCTGGGCGCGGATCACCTGCTGGCCGGTGCCCTTCGGCTCGGCGCCGAGCACCTTGCCGCGCCGGCTGTTGAGATCGCCGATGACGTCGCCCATGTGCTCGTCGGGCACGGTGACCGTCAGCACCATCATCGGCTCCAGCAGCACCGGCTTCGCCTGCTCGAAGGCCTTGCGGAAGCCGAGGTGCGCGGCGATCTTGAACGCCATCTCCGAGGAGTCGACGTCGTGCGCGGAGCCGTCGTAGACCTTCACCTTCACGTCGACGATGGGGTAGCCGGCGAGGATTCCCTGCCCCAGCATCTCGCGCGAGCCCTTCTCGACCGCGGGGATGAACTGGCGCGGGATCGCGCCGCCGACGACGGCGTCCTCGAACTCGAAGCCGGCGCCGCGCGGCAGCGGCGTCAGCTCGAGCCAGCAGTCGGCGAACTGGCCGTGGCCGCCGGTCTGCTTCTTATGGCGCCCCTGCGCCCTGGCGCTGCCGCGGATGGTCTCCTTGTACGGCACCTTCGGCGCCTTCAGCTCGACCTCGACGCCGAACTTGCGCCGCACGCGCTCGACCGCCAGCTCGACGTGGAGCTGTCCCGAGCCGGAGATCACGAACTCGTTGGTCTGCTCGTCGCGGTGGACGCGCAGCCCCGTGTCCTCCTCCATCAGGCGGTGGAGCCCCTGCATCACCTTGTCGTCGTCGGCGCGGCTCTTCGCCTGGAGCGCGAACGAGATGACCGCCGGCACGTCGGGGAGCGGCGGGAACACGACCGGCGCCTTCTCGTCGCACAGCGTGTCGCCCGAGTGCGTGTCCTTCAGCTTCGCGACCGCGACGACGTCGCCCGGGAACGCCTGCTGGACGCCCACCTGCTTCCTGCCCTCGAGCCGCACGAGATGCCCGAGCCGCTCACGGCCCTCGCGGTACGAGTTGAGGACGGTGAGGTCGCCGTGCGCACGCCCGGACACGACGCGCAGGACCGAGAGCTTGCCCGCGTGCGGGTCGACGATGGTCTTCAGCACGTAGGCCGAGAACGGCGCCGCCGGATCGGCGGGGCGCTCGACGCTCGCGCCCGTCTTCGGATCGTCGCCGGCCCACGGCGGCAGCTCCGACGCCGGCGGCAGCATGGTCACGATGGCGTCGAGCAGCGGCTGGAGGCCGATGCCGCGGACGCCCGCCCCGCACAGGATGGGCAGGAACTTGCCGCCGCGCGTGCCCTCGTGCAGGCCGGCGAGGAGGTCCTCGGGCGAGAGCTCGCCGTGCTCGAGGTACTTCTCGAGCAGCTCGTCGGTTGCCTCGGCGACGGTCTCGGTCAGCAGCTCGCGGGCGGCGCGGACGGCGTCGGCCATCTCGGCGGGCACCGGCTCCTCGCGCACCGCCTCGTCCTCGTACACGAACGCTTTGTCGGCGAGGACGTCGACGACGCCGCGGAATCCGGCCTCGCTCCCGATCGGCACCTGGAGCACGGCGGGACGCACGCCGAGCAGCTTCAGGTCGTCGAGGGCCTGCCCCAGGCTCGCGCGCTCGCGGTCGAGCCGCGTGACGAAGCCGATGGCGGGGATGCCGCGCTCGCGCAGCCAGCCCCAGAGCTTCTCGGCCTCGACCTTCACCTCCCCGCCGGTCGCTCCCAGGACGAACACCGCGCCGGTCGCGGCGACGAGGCAGTTGTGGGCGTCGTGGAGGAACGCCGCGTAGCCCGGCGTGTCCATGAGCACGATCTCGTGCTTCTTCCAGCCGACGTGGTGCAGGCTGGCGGTGAGGGAGCTCTTGCGGCGCTGCTCCTCGGGCTCGGTGTCGAACGCCGACGAGCCGTCGTCGACGCGGCCGATGCGGGTGGCGGCGCCGGCGACGAACAGGAGGGCGTCGGCGACCGTGGTTTTGCCGCCGCCGCCCTGCCCGACGATGGCGACGCTGCGGAGCCTCTGCACTTCGTCAGGTGGCATCCCGACCTCCGTTCCTGGCCCAGATCATGCGCAGACCGTCGACCGTCAAGAACTCGTCGACGGTCTCGATGGTTCTCGAATGCGGGGCGATGAGCGCCCCGAGTCCTCCGGTGGCGATGACGCGCGCGTCGCGGTCCTGCTCGGCGCGGATGCGGTCGACCAGGCCGTCGACCAGCGCGGTGTAGCCGAAGGTGACGCCGGCCTGGATCGCGTGCACGGTGGTCTTGCCGACGACGCGCGGCGGCCATTGCAGCTCGACGCGCGGCAGCTTCGCGGTGCGCGCGACCAGCGCGTCGAGCGAGATGCCGATGCCGGGAGCGATCACCCCGCCGGCGTACTCGCCCTTCGCGGTCACCACGTCGAAGGTCGTCGCCGTGCCGAAGTCGACGACGATGGCGGCGCCGCGCACCCGATCGTAGGCGGCGACGGCGTTGCAGATGCGGTCCGCCCCGACCTCTTTCGGGTTGTCGTAGAGGATCGGCACGCCGGTGCGCACGCCGGGGCCGACGACCAGCGGCTCGTGCCCGAAGAAGCGGCGGCACACCTCCTCGATGCGGTCGTTCATGGGCGGCACGACGCTCGACACGGCGACGCCGGTGATCGGCGGCCGCGGCTGCCCCCACTCGGCGAAGAGCCCGCGCAGCAGCACGCCGTACTCGTCGACCGTGCGCGCCTGATCGGTGCTGAGTCGCCAGTGTACGAGGAGCTTCTCGCCCTCGTAGAGCCCGACCAGCGTGTGCGTGTTGTTGACGTTCAGCGCGAGCAGCATCCGACCCTCACTCTCCGTACCCGTCCACCACCGACACCTCGCCGGCCACCACCCGCACCACGCCGCCGTCGCCGGGGTCGAGACGCAGCGCGCCGTCGTCGTCGAGGCCGAGCACCCGACCCGCGACCTCGCCCTGCGGCGCGGCCACCCGGACCGTCCTGCCCGTCAAGGCAGCGTAGGACTCCCACTCGGCACGCATCGGCGCGAATCCGGACGCGAGGAATCGCTCATAACGCGCCTCGAACGCGGCGAGCAACCCGGCGAGGAAGGCGCCGCGGTCGATCGGACGCCCGACCGCGCGGCGCAGCGAGGTCGCCTTGTCCGCCAGCTCGTCGGGAAAGGTCTCGAGGTTGAGGTTGACCCCGATGCCGGCGATGACGAGCTGCACGCGCTCCTCCTCGGCCTCGAGCTCGGTGAGGATGCCGGCCGTCTTGCGACCGCCGAGGAGCACGTCGTTCGGCCACTTGAGGCGCGGCCCGAGCCCGGTCGTGACCTCGACCGCCTCGGCGACGGCGAGGCCGGCGACGAGCGCGATCTGCGGCACCTCGGCGAGCGCGACCGGCGGCCGCAGCAGGATCGAGCAGTAGAGGTTCAGCCCCGGCGGCGAGTGCCAGCTGCGGCCGAGCCGTCCGCGCCCCGCGCTCTGCGCCTCGGCGACCACGACCGTGCCCTCCTCGGCCCCGGCCCGCCCGAGCTCGCGCGCGCGGCGCTGCGTCGAGTCGATCTCGGCGTGCCAGTCGATCGTGCGCCAGCGCCCGCGCAGGAGCGGCGCGAGCGTCACCGGGTCGAGCCGGTCGGGCGTGGCATCGAGCGAGTAGCCGCGGGCGTGGTGCGCGCCGATGGTGAAGCCCTGCGCGCGCAGCGCGGCGATGTGCTTCCACACCGCGGCGCGCGAGCAGCCGAGGCGGCGGGCCAGCTCCTCGCCGGAGACGGGGCGTCCCGCCTCGCGCAACCAGCCGACGAGACGGGGATCGGGAACCGGCCGCTGCGTGCGGGGCATGCGACCGAGATAGCAGAGGGCTGCGCGGTGCGGCGAGCCGTCAGCCGGCGCGCGCGCGCCGCAGCGACGGCCGGCGCTCAGCGCGCCGGCGTGAGCTTGAGGCTGAGGTCGCACGCCCCCGCGGAGTGCGTGAGCGCGCCCATCGCGACGTACTGCACGCCGGCGGCGGCGACCGCCGGGAGATCGTCGAGCCCGATGCCGCCCGACGCCTCCAGCGGCACGCGGCCCGCGACGCGGGCGACCGCGTCGCGCATCTGCGCCGGCGACATGTTGTCGAGCAGGATGAGGTCGGGGTTCGCCGCCGCCGCACGCTCGACCTCGGCCAGCGTGCGGCACTCGACCTCGAGCGGCAGCCCCGGGAAGTCGCGCCGCGCCGCCGTCACCGCCGCGGCGAAGTCGCCGCCGCCGAGCGACAGGTGGTTGTCCTTCACCAGGATCGCGTCGTCGAGCGCCAGGCGATGGTTGGTGCCGCCGCCGGCGCGCACGGCGTACTTCGCCAGCACGCGCATGCCCGGGACGGTCTTGCGCGTGTCGCGGATCACGAGGCCGGTGCCGACGACGCGCTGGACGCAGGCGCGCGTCAGCGTGGCGATGCCGCAGAGGTGCTGCACGAGGTTCAGCGCCAGCCGCTCGCCGGCGAGGAGCGTGCGCGCCGCACCGCCGACGCCGGCGACGACCGATCCCGCCGCTACCGCCTGCCCCTCGGCCGCGATCACCGTCACGCTGGCGCCGCCGAGCCGGGCGAACACGCGCTCCAGCAGCGGCAGGCCGCAGACCACGAGCTCCTGCTTCGCGAGCAGCCGGCCGTGCGCCCGGGCCGACGCGGGCACGGTCGCCTCCGAGGTGTGATCGCCGCCGCCCACGTCCTCCGCGATCGCGAGCTCGAGGAGCCGTGCGACGAGCGGATGGTCGAAGACGGGGTCCGCGCTCATGCGTCGGCCGGAGCGGGTGCGAACGCCGCGTCCGCAACGCGGAACTCGCCGTCCGCGAGGTCGGGCGCGGTCTCCAGGAGGTGGCCGGCGACGCGGGCCGCCGCGAGCACGTCGCCCAGCACGGGCTCGAGGCGCGTGCGCGTCGCCGCGTCGACGGCGAGCGTCATCTGCGTGACCGCACGGCCGGTCGACACGCCGCCCTCCGACTTCGCCTTGTTGATCGCCGCGTAGCAGGCGACGGCGGCGTCGAAGCAGGCCGGGTCCTCCGACGACGCGACGCCCGCCAGCTCCGCCGCGGACGGCCAGCCCGCACGGTGGATCGTCGGCGCGCCGTGGTCCTCGGCGAAGGCCCACGACCACACTTCCTCGGTGATGTACGGCAGCGCCGGCGCGAACAGGCGGAGCAGCACCGACAGCCCGAGCCGCAGCGCCGCCAGCGCCGACCCCTGCTCGGCGCCGGCGTCGCGCGCGCGGCCCTTCACCAGCTCGAGGTAGGTGTCGGTGAAGTCGCGCCAGAAGAACGCCTCGGTGTCCTGCAGCGCGTGGGCGTAGTCGAAGCGCTCGTAGTGCGCGGTCACCTGCTCCACCAGGCGTGCGAGCCGGTGGACGAAGGCGCGGTCGAGCGGCGCCGTGATCGGCGCCACCGGGCCGGCCTGCCCGAGCACGAACTTGCCGGCGTTGAAGAGCTTCGTCACCAGGCGCTTGCCGACCTTGAACACCTTGTCGTCGAACGCGGTGTCGGTGCCGAGGCGCGCCGACGCCGCCCAGTAGCGCACGCCGTCGGCGCCGTAGTCGTCGAGGAGGTGCATCGGCGTCACCACGTTGCCCTTCGACTTCGACATCTTCTTGCGGTCCGGATCGAGGATCCATCCCGACACGACCACGTGGTGCCACGGGATGGTGTCCTCGTGCAGGAGCGCCTTGGCGATGGTGTAGAACGCCCACGTGCGGATGATCTCGTGGCTCTGCGGGCGGATGTCGGCGGGAAAGAGCTGCGCGTGGCGCGCCGCATCCGCCGGCCAGTGCGAGCTGATCTGCGGCGTCAGCGAGCTGGTGAACCAGGTGTCGAAGACGTCCGGGTCGGCGACGAAGCCGCCGGGTGCGCCCCGCTGCGCTTCGCTGTAGCCCGCCGGGACGTCGGTGGTCGGGTCGCAGGGCATCTGCGCGGCGTCGGCGCAGATGGCCGCGTCGTGCTGCGGGCGCCCGTCCGCGTCGAGCGGATACCAGACCGGGATCGGCACGCCGAAGAAGCGCTGGCGGCTGACGCACCAGTCGGCGTTCAGGTTCTCCGTCCAGTTGCGGAAGCGCAGCCGCATGAAGTCGGGATGCCAGCGCACGACGTCGCCCTTGGCGATCAGCGCGTCCTTCTGGCGCAGGAGACGCACGAACCACTGGCGCGTGGTCACGAACTCGAGCGGGCGGTCGCCCTTCTCGTAGTACTTGACGCTGTGCTCGAGCGGCTTCGGCTCCTCGCGCAGCGGCGGCCCACCGCCCGGCGTCGCGGCGTTGGCGGCGTCGCGCAGCTGCTCTACGATCTTCTGGCGCGCCCCGTTCATCGCCTTACCGGTGATCTCGGCGTAGGCGGCGTTGGCGCGCTCCGGGTCGCGGCTCTCCCAGCCCTCGCTGCCGAACTCGACCGGCACGAGACGGCCGTTGCGGCCGATGATCTGGCGCAGCTGGAGCCGCTGCTCGCGCCACCACTGCACGTCGGTGGCGTCGCCGAAGGTGCACACCATGAGGATGCCGGTGCCCTTCTCGGGATCCGCGAGCTCGCTCGGGAAGATCGGCACCGGCACGCGGAAGATCGGGGTGAGCGCGTGCTTGCCGAAGAGGTGCTCGTAGCGCGCGTCGTCCGGGTGCGCGGTCACGCCGACGCAGGCGGGCAGCAGCTCGGGGCGCGTGGTGGCGATGACGAAGTGCTCGGAGCTGCCGTCGACGCCGAAGGCCACGTGGTGGAAGGCGCCGCGTGTCGGCCGGTCTTCCACCTCGGCCTGCGCCACCGCGGTCTGGAAGTCGACGTCCCACATGGTTGGCGCTTCGAGGCTGTAGACGTGGCCCTTGTCCCAGAGGTCGCGGAAGGAGAGCTGGGCCGTGCGCCGGCAGTGCGCATCGATGGTCGAGTATTCGAGCGACCAGTCGACCGACAGCCCGAGCCGCGTCCACAGCGCCTTGAACGCCTCCTCGTCCTCGCGCGTGAGGACGAGGCAATGGCCGATGAAGTCGGGCCGCGAGACCAGCGCCGGCGCCTCCTTCGCGTTCCCCGGCGGCGGCACGTCGGGCACGCCGCGCGACGGCACGCTCGGGTCGCAGCGGATGTTGTAGAAGTTCTGCACCCGCCGCTCCGTGGGCAGGCCGTTGTCGTCCCACCCCATCGGATAGAAGACGTTGCGGCCGCGCATGCGCTGGTAGCGCGCCAGGCAGTCGGCGTGCGTGTAGCTGAAGACGTGACCGACGTGCAGCGAGCCCGAGACGGTGGGCGGCGGCGTGTCGACGACGAAGGTTTCGTCGCGGCCCCGGGCCGGATCCCAGGCGTAGGTGCGCAGGCGATCCCACGCCGCGTGCCAGCGTCGCTCCGCCTCGGCGGCGTCGAAGTGCTTCGGAAGCGTCGCGGGATCGATGGCGCGGACCGTGGACATGATCCGCCCGGATGTAGCAGAGCCGCCACGGGCGGCGAAACCACGCCCGCCGCGCCAGACGACCTCAGAACCGCGCCCGCAGCCCGCCATGTGCGAGCAGCGGCATGCCGATGGTCTCGAGGCCGTCGGCCGAGCGGCCGACGAGATACGTGCGGTCGAGCGCGTTGTCGACCGCGACGAAGGCCTCGAAGCGCCCGAAGCGCCAGCCGAGCCGCACGTCCATGGTGGCGTAGCCGCCGAGCGGCAACGTGTTGCCGTCGTCCTCGTACTGGAGGCCGCCGTAGCGCACCTGCACCGCCGCCTGCAGGCCGCGCGCCGGCGCCCAGCGCAGCCCCGTGCTGCCCTCGAGCTGCGGCACCTGGGCCGGCCGCCTGCCGTCGAGCCCCGGCGCCGGACCGCCGTCGACGATCACGGCGTCGGCGTAGAGGCCGCCCAGGGTGAGGTGCAGCTCGCGCCACAGCGCGACCTCGCCCTCGGCCTCGACGCCGCGTACGCGGCTGCGGCCGAGGTTCATGCGCTGGCGGCAGACGCCGCCCGCCGGCACGAAGCCGCACGGGACGACGTCGCCGGGGCCACGGCCGACGGTGACGTTCGCGATCGGGTCGTCGACGACGCTCCAGTACGCCGTCACCACGCCGCTCCAGCGCGCGCCGAGCCGCTCGACGCCGACCTCGCCGCCGGTCAGCACCTCGGGGTCGAGGTCCGGGTTCGGCTCGGTGACGTCGTTGCGCACGCGGAAGCCGCGCACCAGCTCGTTCACCGTCGGCGCGCGCCAGCCGCGCGACGCGCCGCCGCGCAGCGCCCAGCCGTCGTCGAGCGTCCAGCGCACGAGGAGGCTCGGGCTCGCGAGCACGGCGTGGCGCGACGGCAGCGCATCGTCGCGCAGCGCCGCGCCGGCGGTGAGGTCGCGCTCGCGGCGAAAGCCGTTCGCCGTCCGCCAGCCGTCGAGTCGCAGGCCGAGCGTCGCCGCGAGACGCGGGTGCAGGGCCGCCGTGCCCTGCGCCCAGGCGCCGGCGAACAGCTCCTCGCTGCCGGCCGCGCGCCGGCGGGTGAAGCGGCCGTCGACGAAGCGGCCGTCCTCGTTGCTGGCGCCGTCGATCCAGTAGACGTCGGTGCCGGCGCCGATCGCGTGCGGCCCGGCGGCGCCCCACCACGTGGCGGCGGCGCCGGCGGCGCTGCTCGGCACGTCGAACTGGTCCGACGCCGGCTGCTCGCTGCGGCGATCCGCGCCCTGGCTCGAGAACGTGCTCGCGAAACGGCCGAGCTTGCCGAACGCCTGCACCGCCCCGTCGCCGCCGAAGGCGCGCCAGCGCACGCCCGCCGCGACGTCGGCGGCGCGGCTGTCGTTGCCGGTGAGCGGGGTGCCGTTGTCGCGCGTCTCGTCGAACAGGTTGGCGCGGGCGTGGAACCGCGCGCCCTCGGGCGGCGTCCACTCGGCGCGCGTGTCGAGCACGCCGCGGGCGGAGCCGGCCGGTACGTCGATGGCGCCGCGCTGATCCGCCCGCACGATCGGCCATCCGCCGGTCGCGAGCCAGCCGCCGCCGACGCCGAGCCCGACGCTCCCCTGCCGATCCGTCGCCCAGCCGTCGGCGCGCACCGTGTCGTGCGTGCCGCCCTCGACCACCGCGCCGCCCGCACGCGACTCGGGCCTGGCGGTGACGAGCGAGACGACGCCGCCCATGGCGAGGTTGCCCCACGGCGCCGCCGCCGGGCCGCGGATCACGTCGATGCGCTCGAGGCCCTCGAGCGACACGCGGTTCCACGGCACCCAGCCCCCGAACGGGTCGTTCAGCGGGACGCCGTCGAGGAGGACCAGCGTGCGGCTGGTGCCGCTCGCCCCGAGCCCGCGCAGCGACACGCCCTGCGAGGTCGGATTCGCCACCAGGCTCGACTGGCGCCGGAAGAGCTGGAAGCCGGGCACCGGGAGGAGCGCATCGTCGACCGTGAGCACCGGCGCGGCGTCGAGCGTCGCGCGGTCGAGGACCCGGACGCTCGCGCCGGGCGCGGTGCCGGGCGGCAGGCGATCGGCCTCGACCACGAGCTCGGGGAGCGCCGCCCCCTCGCCGGGCTGCGCGACGGCCGTCGCCGCGCCGAGGAGCAGCACGGCCGCCAGCGCGGCGCGCGCGAGCGCTCTCACGGGTACTGCGTCAGCACGTGCACCGCGAGCGCGCGCCGCTCGGCGGCCGGGCGATCGACGGCGGGCATCGGCGGCGTCGGCGCGGCGAAGAACTCGACCAGCCGGTCGACCGTCCAGCGCGCGCGCAGGTGCGCGAGCGGGATCAGCGCCGTCCCCCTCGCGCCCGCCGCCGGGTGACAAGTGGCGCAGCCGAGGTCACGGAAGAGGGTCGTCCCGCGCTCCGCCAGCGCCGTCCGCTCCGCCGCGGGCAGCGCCTCGAGACCCGCGTCGGGCGGCGGCGCCGCGGCCGGCGCAGCCGGCGCCGGCGCCGCGGCCGCGTCCCCGTACGCGACCCGCCAGATCGCGCCGGCATAGTCGTCCGACACGTAGAGCGCGCCGTCCGCTCCCTCGGCGACGTCGACCGGGCGGCCGATGACGTCCTCGTCGGCGAGGAAGCCCCACAGGAAGTCGCGCTCGGCGATGCTGCCGTCGTCCTGCCAGTGCAGCGAGACGACCTTGTAGCCGTCCTTGCGCGTGCGGTTCCACGAGCCGTGCAGCGCGGCGAGCGCGGCGTGACGATACGCCGCGGGCAGCCCGTCGCCGCGCACGAAGGTCATGCCGAGCGGCGCGTTGTGGGCGCGGAAGTCGTGCGCGGGCGGAATCGACGCCGCGATGCGCGCCTCCTCGCCCCGGCCGTAGTCCGGATCCGGCACGCGGGCGCCGTTGGCGTAGGGCCAGCCGTAGAAGCCGCCGGCGCGCACCTGGTTCAGCTCGCAGGGCGGGAAGTCGTCGCCGAGGAGGTCGCGGCCATTGTCGGTCGCCCACAGCTGCCGCGTCTGCGGGTGCCAGTCGAAGCCGACCGCGTTGCGCAGGCCGGATGCGAAGATCTCCTCGCCGCTGCCGTCGAGCCGGTAGCGCACGATCGCCGCGCGCCGCGGATCCTGCTCGACGCACACGTTGCAGGACGATCCGATCGAGACGTAGAGCCAGCCGTCCGGGCCGACGCCGATGGTGCGCGTCCAGTGGTTGCCGCCCGCCGGCAGGCCGGTGACGACGCGCTCGAACGCGCCGCTCGTGGCGCGGGTCGCGGCGTCGAAGCGAATGCGGCCGACGGCGCCCGTCTCGGCGACCCAGAGCCAGCCGTCGTGGAGCGCGAGGCCGTGCGGGCGATCGAGACCCTCGAGCACGACGCGGCGCCCGTCGGCGCGGCCGTCGCCGTCGGCGTCGCGCTCGAGCAGCGTCACCTGGCCGCGGCGCGGCTGGCTGACGAGGAGATCGCCCGTCTCGGTGACGCGGAGCAGGCGCGCGTTCGGCACCTCGTCGGCCCACAGCGCGACCGAGAACCCGGGCGGGACCTGCAGGCGGCGGCGCACCACCGCCTCGCTGGGCGCCTCGATGCCGCCGCCCCACAGGAGGTTCGCGACCGGAACGTTCATCGCGTAGCGCTCAGGCAGCAGCGCGCAGCCGACGCCTACCGCGAGCCCGAGCGCGCCGAGGACGAGGAGGCGCGACATGCGTCGCCGACCATAGCACGGCCCCCGCCGGGCGTCGCCCCGGCAGCGCGTTTGACTCGTCATGAGTGAACACTCATAGAGTCGTCACGTGGACTACCGAGTCGAGGCGCTGGCCCGGGCCGCGGGCATCAGCGTCGACACCATCCGCTTCTACCAGGCGCAGCGCCTCCTCCCGCCGCCCCGGCGCGTCGGGCGTCACGCGGTCTACGGCGAGAGCCATCTGAAGCGCCTGCGGCGCATCAAGCAGCTCCAGGCCGACGGCGTCCCGCTCGCCGTGATCCGCCGCATGCTCGAGCCCGGCGCCGCCCGTACCGCCGCCGCCCTGCGGCGGGCGCTCGGCGAGCAGCGCGGCACGCGCACCATGACCCGCGGCGAGCTCGCCGCCGAAGCGGGCGTGCCCGAGGCCCTCGTCACCGCGGTCGAGAACGCGGGCATCGTCGAGCCCGTATCCGCCGGCGGCCGCGCCCCCTACTCGGAGGTCGACGTCGAGCTGGCCCGCAACGCGCTACGCCTCCTCGACGAAGGCTTGCCGCTCGCCGAGCTCCTCGGGCTCGCCATCCGCCAATCCGAGAACGCGCGCGAGGTGGTCGACCGTGCCATCGAGCTCTTCGACGAGCACGTCCGCCGCGGCCGCGACGGCGCCGAGCGCGACCCCGACGAGGTGGTCGACGCCTTCCGCCGCCTCCTGCCGGCGGTGACGGCGCTGGTCGCCCACCACTTCCACCGCACCCTGGTGGCCCGCGCGTTCGCCCGCCTCGAAGCGCGCGGCGACGCGCACGGCCTGCGCCACGCCCTGCGGGCGACGATGGAAGGCCGCCTGGAGGTGGCGTGGCGCTAGGCGCCGACCCGCTCCCGCCGCCGGAGCACAAGGCCGCGCACGTGCGCGCGATGTTCGACCGCATCGCGCCGCGCTACGATCGCCTGAACGCCGTCCTCACCTGGGGCCTCGACCGCGGCTGGCGGCGCCGCGCGCTGGCCGCGGCCGCGGTGCGGCGCGGCGCGACGTCAGGTCGACGTCGCCTGCGCACCGGCGACCTTCGCCGCGCTCGGGCTGCTGTCAGTGGCGCACGCAGCGTCGGCGCGACTTTTCAGCTGGCATGCTGGCCCGCGCCCGCACCCGCGGCGTGCGCCGCGCTGGTCCGCGGCGACGCCGCGCGGCTCCCGCTCGCCACGGGCGTCGCCGCCGCGGTCACCTGCGGCTTCGCGCTGCGCAACTTCGCCGCCATCCCGCCGGTGCTCGCCGAGGCCGCCCGCGTCCTGCGCCCCGGCGGCCGGCTCGTCGTGCTCGAGGTCGCGACGCCGCCGCACGCGCTGCCGCGCCTCGTCCACCGTCTCTACTTCGACCGTCTCGTACCGTGGATCGGCGCGCTGCTCGCCGAGCGTGCGGCCTACGCCTACCTGCCGCGCTCCGCCGCGTACCTGCCGCCGCCCCCGACGCTGCGCCATCTCGTGCGCGACGCGGGCTTCGTCGGCGTCACCGTGGAGTCGCTCGGCTTCGGCGCGGTGCAGCTGCTGCGCGCCGTACGGGCCGACGCGTGAGCCTCGCCGCCCGCAGCGCCGCCACCCCGCCGCTCGCCGGTGCCAGCGCCGCGCTGCCCGACGACGTCGACCCGCTGCGGCTCTTCGCAGCCCACCCGCGCGCGCCGCGGATGTTCTTCGCCCAGCCCGCCGCCGACCGCGATCTGCCGCAAAGCCGTCGGCGCCGCCGTCGCGTTGGAGCCGCGGCCGGTCCGCGCCGCCGCCACCTCGCCGCCCAGGCGCCGCGCGACGCCGCTGCCCGACGACGCCCTGTGGTCGGTGGCCACGCCTGCCGACGCGGCGCCCACCGGCGCCTGGCGCGGCTTTCCCGCCGCCGCCCTCACGGTTGCGCCGCCCCGTGCGGCGCCGGCACGACGCGCCTCGTGGCCCTCGCCGAGACGCCCGGACATGGCCCGGGCCCTGCTCGCCGAGGCGCAGCCGGCCCTCGCCGCACCGGTGCCGCCGGCGACGGCGGCGCGACAGTGGCGCATCGCCGCCGCCGCCGCGCCGGCCGTCTGGCGACGGCGTGTCGCCCGTACCCTCGTCGACGTCGCCGCCGGCCGGCTCGAGAAGCTCGTCCTCGCCCGCGCCGTCAGCGTCACCGCCGACGCGCCCCTCGTCCCACTGCGCGTCCTCGCGCGCCTGCGGGCCGCGCATCCCGAGTGTACGACGTTCGGCGTCGCCCACGGCGGGACGTGGTTCGTCGGCGCGACGCCCGAGCGCCTCGCGCGCGTATACCGGGGCCGCATCGAGACCGCGGCCGTCGCCGGCACCGCCGCCCGCGGCGCCGCGCCGGCCGCGCTCCTCGCCAGCACGAAGGAGCGGGCCGAGCACGCCTTCGTGGTCGACGCGCTCCGCGCGCGCCTGGCGCCCCTCACCCGCGACCTCGCCGGGCCTGCGGAGCCCATGGTCGTCGCCGCCGGCGAGGCGCAGCACCTGCGCACGCCGCTTTCCGGGACGCTGCGGCCGGGCCGCGGTCTGTTTCGAGGCAGGCCGCGCTGCACCTGACGCCCGCCGTCTGCGGCGTGCCTGACGCGAAGCCGCGCGCGGAGGTTTCGCGGTCCGCGAGCGGCTCGCGCGCGGCTGGTACGCCGGCGGCGTCGGCTGGCTCGACGCGTCGGGCGACGGCGAGACGGTCGTGCCGCTGCGCTGCGCGCTCCTCCGCGGCCGCCGGGCGACGCTCTATGCCGGCGCGGGCATCGTCGCCGGCTCCGACCCCGAGGCCGAGCTCGAGGAGACGCGCCTCAAGCTGCGCCCGCTGCTGGCGGCGCTCGTGGAGCCATGACGAGCGCGGCCCACGTCGACGACGCCGACCCGAGCTGCGCCGGCGCGACCGTGCTGGTCGACGAGCTCGCCCGCGCCGGCGTGCGCGATGCGGTGGTCGCGCCGGGCAGCCGCTCGGCGCCGCTGGCGCTGGCGTGCGGCGCGCATCCCGGGCTGCGCGTCTGGTCGCACGTCGACGAGCGCGCCGCGGGCTTCTTCGCGCTCGGGCTCGCCCGCGCGACGCGCCGGCCGGTGCTCGTGTGCTGCACGTCGGGCACGGCCGCGGCGAATCTCCTGCCTGCGGTGGTCGAGGCGTTCCACGCCGGGGTGCCGCTCGTCGTGTGCACCGCCGACCGTCCGCCCGAGCTGCGCGACGCCGCCGCGCCGCAGACGATCGACCAGGTACGCCTCTTCGGCACGCACGTGCGCTGGTTCTTCGAGCTGGGCCCGCTCGACGCGACGGCGGTCCATCTTGTGGTTTACGCTCGCACTGTCGCCGCGTCGTTGCCGCTGGTGGGACGTCCGGCTGCACCGTCCGATCGAACTCCCTACGGAGCCGCTCCTCGCAGACGCCCGGCGCCCGCTCGCCGCGCCTGTCGCCGCCGCGCCCTGCGCCGCCCGCGGCCGCGGCGTGACGGCCCGTGGACGCGCATCGCGCCGCTGCCCGATCCGCCCGATCCTGGCGCCGTCGACGGCGCCGCCGCTGGCGCTCGCCGGCGCGCCGCCCGCCTGTCACGTCGCTGACCGCTCGACGACGCCGATCCGGCGCTGCCCGCCACGGTCGCCGCGCTCGCCGCCGCGCTCGGCGCGCCCGTCCTCGCCGAGGCCGCCTCGAACCTGCGCCGTCCGCCGCTCGCACCGCATGTCGTCGACGCGCACGACGTCATCCTCCGTGACCGCCGCCTCGCCGGCGAGGTCGACGCCATCGTGCGTCTCGGGCTGCCGCCGACGCCGCCGCTCGCCTGGCTCGCGCAGCGCGACGACGTCGCGCACCTGCTGCTCGACGCCAGCGGGGCGTGGCCGGAGCCGGCCGGCGTCGTGTCGCACGTCCTCCGCGGCGCCTTCTGGCGGCGAGCTGTCGGTGGGCTCGCGACGCGGCTGCCCGGGCGCCATGTCGATCCCCGCCTGCCGGAACGCGCGAGGGCGCGCTGGCGCCGCCGCCGGGCGCAGCAAGCGTTCGGAGCGTCGCCGGCGCGCCGCCTTTCGAGGCCCATGCCGTCGCGGCCCTGGCGGCGGCGCTGCCGGCCGAGGCGCAGCTCTACGCCGGCAACAGCCTGGCGATCCGCGCGCTCGACTGGTTCTGGCCCGCCGACGCGCCGCCCGTACGCGTGCTCGCGAACCGCGGCGCCAACGGCATCGACGGCTTCGTCTCCTCGGTGCTCGGCGCCGCCGCGGCCGCCGGCGTGCCGACCGTCGGCCTGTGCGGCGATCTGACCTTCCTCCACGACCTCGGCGGGCTCCTCGCGGTGCGCCGGCACGGCGTGCGCGCCGTCTTCGTCGTGCTCGACAACGACGGCGGCGGCATCTTCGATCACCTCCCCGTCGCCGCCGCCGCCGGCCGCTACGAGGAGCTCTTCGTGACCCCGCACGGTCTCGACCTGGCACCCGCCGTCGCCATGTACGGCGCGCGCTTCGTGCCCATCGACGATCCGGCCGGGCTCGCGCCTGCGCTGCACGCCGCGCTCGGCGCGCCGCAGACGACCGTGCTGGCGCTGCGCATCGCCCGCGCCGCGAGCCTCGCCGCACACCGCGCCGCCTGGACGGCGGCGCTCGACGCCCTCGAGACCGGATGAGGCTGCACGTCGAGACGGCCGGGCACGGGCCGGCGCTGGTCCTGCTGCACGGCTTCACCGGCAACGCCGGCACCTGGCTGCCGCTGCTGCCCGTGCTCGCCGAGCACTTCCGCGTGCTCGCGGTCGATCTGCCGGGCCACCGCTACTCACCGCCGCCGGACGGCATGCGCCTGCCCGAGCTGGCGGATGCGCTGGTCGGCATCCTCGATCGCCTCGGCATCGCCCGCGCACACTGGCTCGGCTACTCGATGGGCGGCCGCGCCGCGCTCCACGTCGCGCTCGCGCGACCGGGGCGCGTCGAGCGGCTCATCCTCGAGTCGGCGTCGCCGGGCATCGCCGACGCGACGGCCCGCACCCTGCGCGCCGTCGCCGACGACGCCCTCGCCGCGACGCTGCTGCGCGACGGCCTGCCCGCGTTCGTCGACGCCTGGGCCGCGCAGCCCCTGTTCGCGACCCAGGCGCGCCTGCCGGGCGGCGTCCGCGAGCGCGAGCGTGCCGTGCGTCTCGGCAACGGCGCCACCGGCCTCGCCGCCGCGCTGCGTGCCTTCGGGCCGGGCGTGCAGGCGCCGCTCTGGGACGAGCTCGCGCACCTGCGCCCGCCGACGCTGCTCGTCGTGGGCGCGGACGACCCGCCCTACCGTGTCCTCGCCGCGCGCATGGCTGCGCGCCTGCCGGACGCCGAGACCGTCGTCGTACCCGACGCCGGGCACGCCACCCATCTCGAGAACCCCGTCGCCTTCGCGGCGGCCACCATCGATTTCCTGCGCCGGCGCGCGCCGCGTCCGGCCTGACCCGAGAAGGAGCCCCTCCATGTCGTTCAGCTGGACGTCCGCCCGCCCCTTCGAAGACATCCGCTACGAGCGCGGCGACGGCGACGCGCGCGGCATCGCCAAGATCACGATCGCCCGTCCCGAGGTCCGCAACGCGTTCCGGCCGCGCACGCTGCACGAGCTGGCGGAGGCCTTCACCATCGCGCGCGAGGACGCGAAGGTCGGTGTCGTCGTCTTGACCGGCCAGGGCACGGAGGCGTTCTGTGCCGGCGGCGACCAGCGCATCCGCGGCCACGCCGGCTACGTCGACGACGCCGGCGTGCCGCGCCTGAACGTCCTCGACCTGCAGCGCCAGATCCGCACGCTGCCGAAGCCGGTGGTCGCCATGGTGGCCGGCTACGCCGTCGGCGGCGGCCACGTGCTGCACGTCGTCTGCGACCTCACGATCGCGGCCGACAACGCCGTCTTCGGGCAGACGGGTCCGCGCGTGGGCAGCTTCGACGGCGGCTTCGGCGCCGGCTTCCTCGCCCGCATCGTCGGCCACAAGAAGGCGCGCGAGATCTGGCTCCTCTGTCGCCGCTACGACGCGCAGCAGGCGCTCGAGATGGGGCTCGTCAACACCGTCGTGCCGCTGGCGCGGCTCGAGGCGGAGACCGTCGCATGGTGCCGCGAGATGCTGGCGCTGAGCCCGCTCGCGCTGCGCTGCCTCAAGGCGGCGTTCAACGCCGACACCGACGGGCTCGCCGGCGTGCAGGAGCTCGCCGGCAACGCGACGCTGCTCTACTACATGTCCGAGGAGGCGCAGGAGGGCCGCAACGCCTTCCTCGAGAAGCGCGCGCCCGACTTCGAGCGCTTCCCGCGCCTGCCGTGACCGGCGCGGACGCGGCAGGCGGGGCGCCGGCGGCGCGCCCGCCCGCCCAGGTCTGGCTGCTGGCGATCCGCCCGCGCACGCTGCCGGCGGCGGTGGTCCCCGTCGTCGTCGGCACGGCGCTGGCGGCCCGCGCCGGTGGCGCCGATCCGCTGCTCGCCGTCGCCTGCCTGGCGACGGCGCTGCTGCTCCAGATCGGCATCAACCTGGTGAACGATCGAAGTGACGCTGCCGCGGCGCCGATTTGACCTCGACCGCCCTGGTTCACGCTCCCGCGTCACCCAGGCGGCTGGCGTTTGGCGGTCGTCCTGCCGCCGGCCTCGGCGTGCTCGCGCTCGCCGCGGCGATCGGGCTGCCGCTCGCGCTGCAACTCGGCACGCCGGCGCTGGTGGCCGGCGCCGCCGCCCTCGTCGCCGCGGTGGCGTACACGGCGGGACCGTTCCCGCTCGCCTATCATGGGCTCGGCGAGGCGTTCGTCTTCGCGTTCTTCGGACCGGTGGCGGTGATCGGCACGGCCTGGGTGCAGCAGTCGAGGCTCGCGCTCGCCGCCTCGCTGCCCGTCGGCCTCCTCGCCACCGCGATCCTTCTCGTCAACAACGTGCGCGATCTCGACGGCGACCGGCGCGCGCGCAAGCGTACGCTGGCGGTGCGCCTCGGCCGCCCGGCGGCGCGGGCGCTCTATGGCGCCGCCCTCGCCCTCGCCTTCGCAGCGCCGGCCGGGCTCGCCGCCGGTCTCGGCACGCTGGCGCTGCTGCTCGCCCAAGCTCGCGGCCCGCTGGCGCCGGCGCCGCTGCGCGCGGTGCTGCGCGCCGTCGATTTGCTCGACCCTGAACGCCGCGCCGCTGCGACCGCCTGCCTGCACCTCGCGTTCGGTCTCCTCCGCCGTGGCCTCTGCGTTGACGATCCGGCGGCTCGAGCTGGCGGCGGCACGCCGTGCCGCTGCGCACGCCACTGGCGACCCGCGGCGGACCGATCACGGCGCGAGGGTCGTCGTCTTCCTCCACGCGGCCGACGGCAGCGTCGGCCCCGGCGAGGCCTGGCCGCACCGCCAGGCGCGAACCTCGCTGGCGGCGCTCGGCCGCAGGCCAGGCTGCGCGGCGCCGCGACCCGCCCGTCGGCGCCAGCCTGATCGCCTCGCCGAGCTGGCCGTGTCGCGCCCAGAGCAGACGATCTGGTGCTGCGGTCGGCTCCTGATGATAAAAGCACGATCTGCCGGTCGCCGTCGCCGGTTGCGTCGTTGAGCTGGCGTCGCATGGCGCGCGGCGGACGATGGTCGCGGCAGAGCGCGCTGCTCGACGGCGCCACGCTCGGCGCGCTCGCCGCCGCCGCCGCACGCCCGCTGCCGCCAAGGTGAAGGTCGGTCCGGACTGCCGACGCGGCGGCGCGCCCTGCCGCGGTGCGCGCCGCCGCGTTCGGCGCGGCGCAGGCGCGACGCCAACGGCCGCTGGCCGGGCGCGCGCGCGGCGGCAGCCGCCGCCCGCCTGGCGGCGGCCCGCCTCGCAAGCTCGAGCAGCCCGCGCCCCCGGGCGACGACGCCGCGCTCGCGGCCTGCCGACGCGCCGGCGTGCGCATCGGCGCCGACGAGATGGTGGTCGGGCCGGCAGCAGGGCGCCAGCCGCGGCGTAGAAGCCGCGGACGTCGTCGTGCTGAAGTTTCGTGCAGGTCGGCGGCCCGGCCCGCGCTTGCCGACGGCGGCGGCGGCCCGCCGCCTCGGCCTCGCGACCACGGTGACGACCGCGCTCGACGGCTCGATCGCCACCGCCGCAGCACTCCATCTCGCCGCCGCCCTGGCCGACGCGCCGCCGCCCTGCGGGCTCGCGACCACGGCGCTCCTCGCCGGCGACCTCGTGCGCACGCCGCTCCGTCCCCATCCCACCATGGCGCTGCCGCCGGGGCCCGGCCTGGGCGAGCTCGACGCCGGCGCGCTGGCACGCTGGCGCGTCGTCGAGGCCGCGTGACCGTTCCCGACTGGCTCCACGCCCAGGCGCGCGTCCGCGGCGACCATGCCGCGCTCGTCCTCGCCGACGGCACGCGGGTCGACTACGCGGCGCTCGAGCGCCGGGCGGCGGGGCTCGCCCATCACCTGCGCGCGCTCGGCGCTGCGCCCGGCGTGCTGGTGGTGCGGTCGCTGCGCAACGGCGGTGGCGTCGGTCACCGCGGTCCGCGGCTGCGCGCACGTGCGCTGCTCGTCCTCTGCGATCCGCGCTGGACGGACGCCGAGATGGCGCAGCGCCTGCGCGATGTCGGCGCACGCGTCCTCGTCGCCCTCGGGCTGAGCGCCACGCCCGCCGCCTGGCGCGCCTGACCCGACGTTGCGGGCGCGCCGCCGGCGCCCACGCCGCCGGCGCTGGTCCTCGACCGGCCGCACACCGTCGTCTTCACGTCGGGCACGAGTGGCAACCCGAAGCCGATCGTCCTCACGGCCGCGAACCACCTGTGGAGCGCGGTCGGCAACGCCGCCCGCCTCGGCATGACGCCGGACGAGCGCTGGCTCGCCTGCCTGCCTCTCTGGCACGTCGGCGGCCTCGCGGTCGTCCTGCGCAGCGTCCTCGCCGGCAGCACCGTGCTCCTCCACGACGGCTTCGACGTCGAGACCGTCGCGCGCAGCTTCCGCGAGCATGCGCCGACGCGCATCTCGCTGGTGCCGACCGCGCTCGCCCGCCTGCGCGAGGTGGCGCCGCCGCCGTCGCTGGGTGATGCGCTGATCTGGCGGCGCCGTGCCCCGCCTGCGCTGCTGCGCGAGCGGCGCGGCTGGCCGCTGGCGCCGACGTACGGCTGCACCGAGGCGGCGTCGCAGATCGCGACCGCGGCGCCCGGCGATCCGCGCGCGCTCGACGGCTCGGCAGGTCTGCCGCTGCTGCCGACACGGGTGCGCATCGTCCGCGCCGACGGCACGCCGGCGGCGCCCGACGAAGACGGCGAGATCCACGTCCAAGGGCCGACCGTGAGCGCCGGGCGTCTCGGCGCCGACGGCGCGATCCTTCCCGTGACCGCGGCCGACGGCTGGCTGCGCACGCAGGATCTCGGTCGCCTCGGCGTCGACGGTCGCCTGCACGTCCTCGGCCGGCGCGACGACGTCATCGTCACCGGCGGCGAGAACGTCGCACCGGCGGAGGTCGAAGCCGCGCTCGCGGGCGTGGCCGGCGTCGCGGAGGTCACCGTCGCGGCGGTGCCCGACGCCGAATGGGGGCAGGCCGTCGCGGCCTGGGTGGTTCCCGTGGCGGGCGCGACGCCGACGCTCGAGACGCTGCGCGCCGCCGCGCGCGGCGGGCTGGCGGCGCACAAGCTGCCGCGTCGGCTCTTCCTCGTTGACGGCACGCAGCCGGCGGCGCGGGTGCGGCGCATATGATCGCGCGCTGGCAGCCGGCGCCTGTCGATGCGGTCGCTGCCGCGCCCGCGTGGTGTCGCGGGCGCAACGCGCCGCACCCCGTGTATGTTGCCGTATCGCGCATCCGCCAGTGCCCTGGCCTGTCGCGGCGCGCACCCTGCCGATATTGCCGACATGGACCCCGTCGCCGCCGCCGAGCTCGTGCGACAGGCGACCGCGCTGCGCGTGCGCGCCGTCGACGCGGTCGCGCGCACGGCGCCGGTCGACGCCCGCGTCGCCGCCGATGCGCCGCCGTCGCGCCCGGACCCGACGCCCTCGCTCACCGGCCAGGCGCCGCCGCCGATCCAGGACCTGGCCCCGGACCTCGGCCGCCTCGATCTTGTCCACGCCCGCCTCTACGGCCGCGCCGGAACCATGCTCCTGCGCGCCGACCGCGCGCTCAGCCGCCACCTGCTCGACGCCTTCGCCTGACGGCCCGGTTTCAGCCGCGCAGCGCGACCCAGGCGAGCACCAGCCACGCGGCGAGGAACGAGAGGCCGCCGAGCGGCGTCACCGCGCCGAGCCAGCGCTGTCCGCTCAGCACGAGCACGTAGAGGCTGCCCGAGAAGAGCACGGTGCCGGCGACGAACAGCCAGCCCGCGAGCGTGACACCGGTCCCCCACCAGCGCGTCATCGCCCACGCCACCGCGAACAGCCCGAGGGCGTGGTACATCTGGTAGCGTACGCCGGTCTCGAAGATCGCGAGGTCCTCGGGCGTGAGCCGCGCGCGCAGCGCATGCGCGCCGAACGCGCCCGCGGCGACGGCGAGCCCCGCCAGGATCGCGCCGAGCGCGACGAAGGTGCGTTCCATCAGGTCGTCCCCTCCTCCAGCCACCGCCGGCGGCGCGCTCGGCTCATGCGGGCCCGATCTCTAGCACGTGCGCGGCGGCCGGGGCGACGCCGCACCGTCGTGCGACGCCGCCCCGGCGGCGGCAACAGCCGGCCGCACGCGGCGTTTCCTGCTCGCCCCCCGCGAGGACCCCGGCTATACCTCGAAGGAATGCGCATCCGCCCCCTCGGCCGCACCGGGCTGCGCGTCTCGGAGCTCTGCCTCGGCACGATGACGTTCGGGGTGGCGGGCTGGGGCTGCGACGAGGCGACGGCCCTGCGCATGGTGGGCCGCTTCCTCGACGCCGGCGGCAACTTCATCGACACCGCCGACCTCTACGCCGGCACGGTCTCCGAGGAGATCACCGGCCGCGCCGTCGCCGGCAAGCGCACGCAGGTGGTGCTCGCCACCAAGTGCACGCTGCCGACCGGCCCGGGGCCCAACGACCGCGGCGCCTCGCGCAAGCACATCCGCGAGGCCTGCGACGCGAGTCTCCGCCGCCTCCGCACCGACTACGTCGACCTCTACCAGATCCACGCCGAGGATCCGTGGACGCCGCTCGAGGAGACCGTCGCCGCGCTCCATGACCTCGTGCGCGCGGGCAAGGTGCTCTACGTCGGGGCGTCGAACTACCGCGCCTATCGCCTCATGAAGGCGCTCGCGATCGCCGATCGCCACGGCTGGAGCCGCTACGTGTCGCTCCAGCCGCACTACAACCTGCTGGTACGTGCGATCGAGCGCGAGCACTTCGCGCTCTGCCGCGAGGAGGGCGTGGGGATCATCACCTGGAGCCCGCTCGCCGCCGGCATGCTCACCGGCAAGGTCGCGCGCGGCGAGCGGCCCGCGGGCACGCGCCTCGGCGACCGCGACATGGAGTTCTACGCCGACTACCTGAGCGAGCGCGCGCACGACGTCGTCGACGTGCTGCGCGCGTGCGCCGCCGAGCTCGGCTGCACGCCGGCGCAGCTCGCCATCGCCTGGCAGCTCGCGAAGCCGGAGATCACCTCGGTGATCCTCGGCGCCCGCACCGAGGCGCAGCTCGCCGACACGCTCGGCGCCGCGGACGTGGCCGTGCCGGATGCGCTCCAGGCGCGGCTCGACGCCATCGGCGCGCTCGTCCCCGAGTACCCGAGCCCCTTCCTCGACATGATCCAACGCTGGCTCGGCGCCGCATGACCTGGCTCGGCCGACTCCTCCTGCGTCGCTTCTGGTGGACGATCGCGCTCGCGGGCGCGCTCGGCGAGTGGACGCTCGTCTGCGCCCTCGTCGATCCGCCGCTCGCACCGCTCTGGCACGTCGTCGCCGTCGTCCTGCTGACGCTGCTGAACCGCGCCGCGGCCGAGGGCTACGAGCGCGAGGCGCCCGACGGCCACCTGCCGAAGCGCGCGGCGCAGGCGGTGCTCGCGACCGGCTTCGTGTCGGCGGCCGGTGCGCTGACGCTCGGCGCCGCCGCGATGGGCTGGATGGTCGTCGACCGCCTCGGCGCCCTGCCCGCCGACGCGGGCCAGCTCGCCGCCGCCGCCGCGCCGTTCCTCGGCCCGGGCTTCGCGGCGGTGGCGTGGCCGTCGGTCGCGCTCGTGATGCTGGTCGCCACCTGGGGCTACGTCGCCGGCCATCGCCGCCTGCGCGTGACGCCCCTCCTCGTGTCGCTGCCCGGGCTGCCGCCCGCGCTCGACGGTCTGCGCATCGTGCACCTGAGCGACCTGCACCTCGGCCCGCTGGCCGATCGCGCCGCGCTCGGCGACGTCGTCGCGCGTCTCGCCGAGATCGACCCCGACGTGATCGTGGTGACCGGCGACGTCGTCGACTCGAAGCGCACCGACCTCGAGGCGTGGGTGCCGGCGCTGGCGTCGATCGGTGCCCGCCACGGCGTCTACGCCATCCTCGGCAACCACGACGAGGGCGCGGGCCTCGACCGCGTCGCGGCGGCGATCGCGCGCCACACGACGTGGACCCTGCTGCGCGACACCGTCGCGCCGGTGACCCTCCACGGCGCGACGCTGTGGCTCGTCGGCCTCGAGTATCGCGACACGGCGGCGGCGTGCGCGGTGCTTCCGGAGCTGCTGGCGCAGGTGCCGGCGGGCGACGCGGCGGTGCTGCTCTGCCACCACCCCGCCATCTACGAGACGGCGGCGCGGCTCGGCGTCCCGCTGACGCTCGCCGGCCACACCCACGGCGGCCAGCTCGCCGTCCCGGGCCTGCCGCGCCTCAATCCGGCGCGCATCCTCATGACCCGCTTCGACGCCGGCACGTTCGCCCGCCACGGTACGCTGCTGCACGTGAACCGCGGCCTCGGCATCAGCGGCCAGCGCATCCGCGTCGGCGCGCCGCGCGAGATCACGGTCGTCACGCTGCTGTCGCCAAGCGCCGCCGCCGGCGCGGCCTGAAGCCCGGAGTGCCGAACGGCGGCGCGCGACGCTGCCGCCGCGCCGCGCACCCGCCGGCCGATGCCCTTCACGCGGACCACACGCGCCTCGCGGGCGGCCGGCGCGACGCGATCGCGCCGATCGTCTTCGGCGTCGGCGCCGACCGCGACGCGAGCGAAGCCTTTTCGGCTCGCCGCGGCGCACGCGCTGCGCCTCGGCATCGCCTCCGCAGGCTCCGTCCGACTTGTGCGCTCGGGACCTTGCGGCTATTTGGGTCGTCCCACGCGAAAGTGGCGGAATTGGCAGACGCGCAGGATTCAGGATCCTGTGGGCTAAACACCCGTGGGGGTTCAAGTCCCCCCTTTCGCATTCCCTAACCGAGTGTTCTTCCACAGGACGCTCAATCCTACGCGCGGAGCGCGTGACCGGAATCGGGCTCGTTGTCGTGCCCTGTCGTGCCCTCACGCTGCGTCACGGCGACTGTCGTGCCGCGTTGCTGCGCGAGGTACGCCGCCATCTTCTCCTGCGCCGCCGTCTGCACGCTGTCGCGGCGCTCGTGGTAGCGCCGGAACGTCGAAGGGTCGACGTGCCCCGTGATGCTCATGGCGGCGGCAGCGTCGATGCCCGCGGCGAGGAGGTTCGTCACCGCCGCGTGCCGGGTCGAGTGGAACGTGATGCCGTTGGTGCGCCCGTAGGCGACGGCGACGGCCTCGCAGGTCCGCTTCAGCTCAGAGGTCATGGGGCCGAGTGGCGCCCCGTCTACGTGGAACAGCTCGTCGACATCCGGCCGGCGCCGCGCCCAGGCGCGCTGCACGATCTCGAGCGCTTCCCCGTGGAGCGCCACGCGATGGTCCTTCCTGTTCTTGGTGGTCTCCCCCGGCCAGTCGATGCGCCACGGCGTCGCGTTCGTCATCACGTAGCGTTTGAGGGTGCGGCGCAGCTGCCCCTTGCGAATGCCGAGCAGGTAGCCGAGGCGGAACACGTCCGCCTTCACGTCGGCGCCGCGCTTCGCTTTGAAGTGCTGTACGATGGCCAAGCACTCGTCCTCGGCGAGATCGGTGTCGCGAGCGAACTCCGGCTGCCGCGGGAAGACCGGCACGTAGGAGAGTCCGAGCTTACTCCGCCCGAGGGTGTAGCTGCGGCGGAGGCTCGCCATCAGACGATTCACGGAGGCCCCTGAGATGGGCCGGATACGCGCCGGGTCCCGCGCGTCCCAGGTGATGATGCTGCCGTCCCGGAGCGTGCGGCTGCCGCCGTCCCAGACGAGCCCGCGGCGCTGCCACAGATCGGCGAGGTCATCGAGGTCGATGGCCTGCACCTCGGTCGTCAGCGCGTTGCCCAGTTCGTGCCGCCACGGCTCGATGCGGCCCTGCTGGATGGGACGCCCGAGGCGCCGGCAGTCGATGACGTACAGGTCGAGGATGTCGTTGATGGTGACGCCCTCGCAGTGATCCTTCTGCCGACGCTCCATGCGCGCCTGCTGGGTCTCGCCGAGCCGCGCATGCAGCTGCCGCTGGGCTTCTCTCTCGTCGCTGGTCGGCGGGTTCGTCCGTTCGCGCGTGGGCTCGCTGTCGCCGGTGCGCTTGAACTTCAGCCAGTAGATGCTCGTCGGCACGTCGCCGCGCCCCTTCGGGCGGTACGCGTAGCCCCAGCTTTTGCTGGGCGGCTTCTTCTTCATTCGCCTCTCCGTGTCTGTGGTGGGGCCATTCCCGCGACGCGATGCTCCGGGATCATGCCGTCCCTCGTCAACGATGATGGACGGCGCCGGACCTGGCGGACGGCCTCGACGGCGTCCGGGCAGTAGCGCGTGACGCCCCATGCGCATCGAGGTCGGCAAGAAGATGCACCTGCTCGTCGCGGGTCAGCACCGGCAAGTCCCCGATCGCGGGCAGTGAACCGTCCCGGGTTCGCCGGAGGCTGGGTTAGTTGACTGCGGCGGCTCCGAGAGGAGCCGCCTGTGTCTGGTCGTGCATCGCTTCGTACTCCGCCGGCGGCCGATAGCCGAGCGGGGCAAGGAGGCGACGGGTGTTGAACCAGTCCACCCACTCGAGCGTGGCGTACTCGACGGCATCGAGATTGCGCCACGGGCCGCGCCGGCGAATCACCTCGGTCTTGTAGAGGCCGATCACTGTCTCCGCGAGGGCGTTGTCGTAGCTGTCGCCGACGCTCCCGACCGACGGTTCGATGCCCGCGGTGGCGAGTCGGTCCGTGTAGCGAATCGACAAGTACTGCACGCCGCGGTCGCTGTGATGAACGAGGCCGCTACGGTGCGGCCGGCTGTAGATCGCCTGCTCCAAGGCATCGAGGGCGAGGTCCGATCGCAGGGACGACGAGGCACGCCACCCGACGATCCGGCGCGCGAAGACGTCGATCACGAAGGCGACGTAGACGAAGCCCTGCCACGTGGCGACGTAGGTGAGGTCCGCAACCCAGAGCTTGTTCGGGCCGCTCGCCGCGAAGGCACGCCGCACGCGATCCGCGGGGCGGGCGGCAACGTCGTCGGGAATGGTCGTCTTCCAGCGCCGTCCGCGCACGGCGCCGGCGAGCCCCATCGCCCGCATCAAGCGCGCCACGGTGCAGCGCGCGACGGCAATCCCGTCGCGTCGCAATTGGCGCCAGACCTTGCGCACGCCGTAGACTTGGAAGTGCGCGGTCCACACCCGGCGAATCAGATCGCGCAGCTCCACGTCGCGGCGTGCCCGCACCGAGCGTCGCTCGGGCTCCCGCTCACAGGCCTTCGCCGCGTGGTACGTCGACGGGGCGATCGGCAGCACCGCGCAGATCGGCTCGACCCCGTAGGTCGCTCGGTGGGCGTCGATGAAGGCCACCATCACTTCGGTCGGCGGTCGAGCTCCGCCTGGGCGAAATACGCCGACGCCTTGCGCAGGATCTCGTTCGCCCGGCGCAACTCGCGATTCTCCCGCTCGAGATCGCGCAGCCGGTCGCGCTCGCTCGTCGTCAGACCCGGCCGCACACCCTGATCACGCTCGGCTTGCCGCACCCACTTCCGCAGCACCTCCGCCGAACAGCCGATCTTCTCCGCGATCGACTCGATCGCCGCCCACTGCGACTCGTGCTCGGCCGCGTGCGTCAGCACGAGCCGCACCGCGCGCTCCCGCACCTCGGGGGCATACTTCGTCGCTCGTCCCATGGCTCCATCCTCTCAACATCTGGAGCCTCCGGGAAAGCCGGGACGGTTCACCTCCGGCACCGTGTAGAGGTAGAGGTGCTGATCGCCCCAGCCCTCGATCTGGTCGAGGTACAGCAGCACCTCTCCCACAGACACGTAGTCGCCCACCACGGCCTGCCGAAGACGCTCGCGCAGTTCCTCTTTCGAACCGCTGACCGGCAGTTCCCTATCGCGGAGGAACTCGCGGATGAACTCAAGCTTATGCGCGAAGAGAAGCTCAAGCGCCTGATCGACATCAGGAATAAGCTGCAGCGCGACCCCCACGCTCAGCTTTCCCCCCAGCAGCGCGCCCGAACGACCCCCTTGACGGCCCTCATCCGCCAATCCTCCTACCGCGCATCCGCCCATCCGGCGGCGGCAGTTAAAACTAGCCACGATCGACAGATCGTCAAGGGGCGACCTCCATTTGCTCCGGGGCGTAGAGCACCCGCCGATCTTCGAGGAAGGCGACGGACACGGCGGGCGGCATCGCGCCGGGGCTCCTGCGGGTTCCAGCACACGCCGAAGACAGGACAGCTCAGGCCGGAGAAGGGGCGGCGGATCGCGTCGAAGCGCAACCCGCCCGGTCAGGGCATCGCGTGCGCCCCGGCCAGCGCCGAACTGGTCCAGCGTCGGCCTCCTGTGAGGTCGGTTTCGTTGGCGGGTCCGCCTGGCGCCGGTTGATCGCTCGGAGGTGGACGACCAGCGCGAACGCCGGTAGCGCGTGGTCAACGGGACGTGGAGAGGGGAGATGCTGATGGGAAGCTACCCGAGCACGGAGTGGTTGGTGGACGTAGACGGCGAGGAGTGCGCGGTCCGCCTCGTCCAGACGGGCAAGGTCACGTGGAGAGCGTATGGGATGTGCCGCGGCCAGCACGTTCAGGTCTCTGCGCGGGGCAGCACGTCCCGACTCCTCGCGCACTGGCGACTGGCCGCCAGGATGCAGACCGAGCCCTTTCCCTGAGGCCGGGGCGCGCTACAGGATCCCCGTCCTGTGCGCTTCGGCGTCGTGCCCTGTCGTGCCCTGGGAGCAGCGTTTTGAGCCCCCCGCAGCGGTTCGCCCGAATCCAGAATCGTTGCTGGACGCGGCTTTGACCGCTGCGGGGGGTGCATCTCACCGATTCAGGATCCTGTGGGCTAAACACCCGTGGGGGTTCAAGTCCCCCCTTTCGCACTTCCCGCCCGCGCCGCGCCCGGCTCGTCGCTGCGCTGGCGGTCTGCGGATCGGATCAGCTGGGCCGCATCGCGCCGAAGCGCCGCGATCCGCGTGAAGCGTTCGTGCGCACGAGGCGCGGGAAGGCACGCGCTCCCATGACGCAGGCCCGCGGGCGACCGTGGCAGCAATCGTCCGGCGAACGGCATTGCTCCCGAGCCCGGCGATCCACCATCCTCGCGCCGTGGGGACGCCGTCGCGCATCGGAGCCGTGCTCGCGGCGCTCCTCGGCAGCCTGCTGACCGGTGCCGCCTGGCTGGCGGTGACGGCGCCTCTCGCCCTGGGTCTCCTCCACCCGCGGCCGATCGCGCCGAGCCCGGCGAGCGTCGCGACGCCGACGCCCGAGACCGTACCGCTCGACGGCCGTCCCGTGGCCGCCGTCCTCCTCAGCCAGGCCGGCACCGAGGTCACCGACTTCCTCGCTCCGTACGCCGTGCTCGCCGCGTCGGGTGCGTTCACCGTCCATGCCGTCGCGCCGGCGACCGACCCGGCACCGACCAACGGCGGGCTCGGCATCGTCCCCGCGCTCACCTTCGCCGCGCTCGACGCGCGCTACCCGCGGGGCGTGGACGTCGTGGTGATTCCGAACGTGCTCGATCCCGAGTCGCCCGTGCTGCGGGACTGGGTGCTGGGCCAGGCGGCGCGCGGCGCGCTCGTCGTGTCGATCTGCGAGGGCGCGCGGCTGCTCGCCGAAACCGGGCTCCTCGACGGCCGCGAGGCGACGTCGCACTTCGCCGCCCTGGGCGCGCTGCGGGCCGCGCATCCGGCCGTGCGCTGGCGCGACGATCGGCGCTGGGTCGAAGACGGGCCGTTGTTGACGTCGGCCGGGGTGACCGCCGCGATCGACGCCAGCCTGCGCATCGTCGAGCGCCGCGCCGGAGCCGAGGTGGCCGAGCGCACCGCCGCCGCCCTCGCGCTCTCCCCGCCCCGCGACCCTGTGGCCGCAGGCCCGGCGCTCTCTGCCGGTGACGTCGCGATCGCACTCCTCCAGGGTGCCTTCGCCTGGCCGAAGCGGCGCATCGCCGTGCCGCTCGCCGACGGCGTCGACGAGATGCGGCTCGCAGCCACGCTGGACGCGTGGCCGCGCACCTTCGCCGCGTGGACCGACACGACGACGCGGGACCGCCGGCCGGTGCGCTCGCGCCACGATCTCACGCTGCTGCCGTCGAGCGCGCCATCGGACGACGACCCGCCGCACCTGGCCGACGCCGGAGTCGGCTCCCCCTTCGATCACGTGCTCACGGCGATCGCGCACCAGCTCGGCGGGCGCACCGCGCGCCTCGTCGCCGTGCAGCTCGAGTACCCGGCCGCGGGCCTGGCGCTCGCGACCCGGCCCACGCCGGTCGCCGCCCTGGCGTTGCGGGCCCTGCTCCTCGTCGCCGCGGGGGCGGCTGCCGGACTCGGCGCGCGCGCCGTGTGGCGTCGGCGGCGCGGAGGCGCCGTGCAGCTCGTCGCGCTCGCGCTGGTGCTCGGCACGTTCCCCGCCTGAGACGGACCGCTCCGATCGCGCGCCGGCCGACGCCGCGACCGCGCGCTCGGTACGCCCGGCGATAGACTCCGGAGCGCCTCGCGGCATAACAGGAGGCGCCTCCATCAGCTCGGCGTCCCATGACCGACCCCACGCGCGACGACCGCACGCTGCCCATCGGCCCCGGCCCGGCACGCTCGCGCGGCAGCGCCCCGCGCAGCGCCGCCGAGGACAGGGGCGCCGCGCAAGCCAGCGTGCAGGGGCAGGACGAGGCCCTGCGCCGGCTGCTCGAGATCGTCCCGCAGCAGATATTCGTCCTGCGTGCCGACCTCACGGTCGAGTATGCGAACGGCCCGGTCCTCGACTACCACGGCCCGGCGCTGCACGAGGCCCTGTTCGCGAGCGACCTCGCGCAGCGCGACGCCGCGCTCCATCACCCCGACGACCTGCCGCGCGTGAACGCCGAGGTCGGCCCGGCGATCCGCGCCGGCCAGGCCGTCGAGGTCGAAGCGCGGCTGCTGCGGCACGACGGCGCGTACCGCTGGCTCCTCGTCCGTCTGAACCCGCTCGCCGACGCCGACGGGCGCGTGCTGCGCTGGTACGGCACGCGGACCGACATCCACGACCGCAAGCGGAGCGAGGAGCGCATCCGCCGCGACGAGCGCGAGCTGCGTACCGTCGTCGACTTCGTGCCGCAGCACATCGTCGTGCTCGATCCGCAGGGGACGATCCTCTACGCCAACCGCGCCGCCCTCGAGTACACCGGCCTCAGCCTCGAGGCGCTGCTGGCCCATCCCGACGTCTGGCCGGACATCGTCCACCCGGACGAGCTCGAGCTCGTGCGCGATACCCTCGCGGGCATGGCGCGCGGCATCCCGGCCGACGTCGAGCTGCGCCTGCGCGGGGCGGACGGGCAGTATCGCTGGGTGCTGTCGCGCAACGCCCCGCTGCGCGACGACACCGGGCGCATCGTGCGCTGGTACGCCACCGCCTTCGAGATCGACGAGCGCAAGCGCGCCGAGCTGCGCATGCAGCACGAGAACCTCGCGCTGCGCGAGGAGGTCGAGAAGGCGTCGATGTTCGAGGAGATCGTCGGCGCCTCCGACGCCCTGCGCGCCGTCCTCGTCGGCCTGCGCAGGGTCGCGCCGACGGACTCGACCGTCCTCGTCACCGGCGAGACCGGGACCGGCAAGGAGCTGATGGCGCGCGCCATCCACAAGCGCTCGCCGCGCGCGGCGCGACCGTTCGTCAGCGTCAACTGCGCCGCCATCCCGCCGGCGTTGATCGCCTCGGAGCTGTTCGGCCACGAGAAGGGCGCGTTCACGGGCGCGCTGCAGCGCCGCGTCGGGCGCTTCGAGCTGGCCGACGGCGGCACCCTGTTCCTCGACGAGATCGGCGACCTGCCCCCGGACACGCAGGTGACGCTGCTGCGCGTGCTGCAGGAGCGCACCTTCGAGCGCATCGGCTCCGCGCGCCCCATCCGCGTCGACGTCCGCGTGATCGCGGCCACGAACCGCGATCTGCGCGCGGCGATGGCCGAGGGCAGCTTCCGCAGCGACCTCTTCTACCGCCTGAACGTCTTTCCGCTCGACCTGCCGCCGCTGCGCGCCCGCACGTCCGACATCGCGCTCCTCGTCGCCTACTTCGTCGATCGCTACGCGCGGCAGGCGGGCAAGACCATCCGCCGCATCGACGGCCGCAGCCTCGACCTGCTCTCGTCGTATCGCTGGCCGGGCAACGTGCGCGAGCTGCAGAACGTGATCGAGCGCGCCGTCATCCTGTGCGATGCGGGGACGCTCGCCGTCGACCCGCGTTGGCTGGCGCAGGCGCCGTCGCCCGAGCCCCCGCGGCCGCTGGCCGACGAGCTCGCGACCCGCGAGCGGCGCCTCATCGAGCGCGCGCTCGCCGCCTGCGCCGGCCGCGTCTCGGGGCCGACGGGCGCAGCCGCGAAGCTCGGCCTCCCGCCCTCGACGCTCGACTCGCGCATCCGTGCGCTCGGCATCGACAAGCACCGTTTCAAGGGCGCCTGACGCCCCGCGGCTCACGGCGCGGCGGGCGTCTCCGCCGGCGACGGCGCGGGGGCGTCCAGCGGCGCGGCCGCCGGATCGGGGAGCGTCGCCGGATCCCACTGCTCGACCGGCAGGCTCCAGCCGCCGCCGAGCGTGCGGTACAGCGTCACCACCGCGACCAGCTGGTTGCGGATCGTCTGCGCCAGGGTCAGCTGCGCCGGGAAGAGCTGCTGCTGCGCCTCCAGCACCTCGTAGTAGGTCGAGATGCCCTCGTTGTAGCGCTCGAGCGACAGCTCCACCGACTTCTCGAGCGCCCGCACCTGGATCTCCTTCTCGCTGCGGACGCCCTTCAGCTTCTCCTCGACGACCATCGCGTTCGAGACCTCGGCGAACGCGTTCAGCGTCGTCTGGTGGAAGCGCTGCACGCTCTCCTCCCACGTGGCCTTCTGCGCGCGGTAGCTGGCGAGGAGCCGGCCACCCTGGAAGATCGGGCCTGCGAGCGTGCCGGCGACGGCCCAGACGTTGCCCGCGCCCTTCACGAGGTTCTCGATCTCGGAGCTCTGCCCGCCGTACAGGGTGCTGAGGCCGAGGCGCGGAAAGAAGTTGCCGACGGCCACGCCGACGTTGGCGTTCGCCGCCACCATCGCCTGCTCCGACTGGCGTACGTCCGGCCGGCGCTCGAGCAGCTGGGCCGGAAGGCCGACGGGCACGGACGGGGCCAGGCTCTGGTCGTCGAGCGCCGCGCCGCGCACGACGTCGCCCGGGACGCGCCCCAGCAGCACGCAGATCTGGTTCTCCTTGGCGACGATCTCCGCCTCGATCGCCGGAATCGTCGCCGCGGCCTGCGCCTGGGCGGCCACGCCGCGCGACACCTCGAGCAGCGTGCCGACGTCGCCCTCGTAGCGATCCTCGAACAGCTGCACGGTCGCGTCGAAGGCCTCGGTGGTGAGGCGCGCGATCTCGAGCTCGCGGTCGAGCGACAGCAGCTCGAAGTAGGCCTGCGCGACGTCGCTCACCAGCGTCAGGAGGACGCCGCGCCGGAAGTCCTCGGTGCCGAGGTACTCCGCCCGCGCCGCCTCGGTCGCGCGGCGGATGCGGCCCCAGATGTCGATCTCCCAGGCCAGGTTGAAGCTGCCGAGGAAGGCGTTGAGGGTCTCGTTCGAGGGGGCGCCGGGCACGAAGAAGCGGCCGCGCGCGGCCTCGCCCTGATAGCCGATCTGCGGCAGCAGGTCGGCGCGCGCCACGCCGACCAGCTGGCGCGCCTGCTCGACGCGCGCGACGGCGGCCTTGAGGTCGTGGTTGTTCGCCAGCGCCTCGCGCACGAGCTCCTGCAGCACCGGGTCGCCGAAGACCTCCCACCAGGGCAGGTCGGCGAGCGACGCGGCGTCGGGCGGCCCCGGCTCGCCGCGCGTCTCGGCAGGGACGTCCACCGGCGGACGCCGATAGCTCGGGCCCACCGCACAGCCGGCGACTGCGGCCGCAAGCGCCGCGACGACGAGCGCCCGCCGCCTCACGCGTGCCCCTCCCCCGCCGCCGGCGCACCGCCGTCGGCGCCCGGGCCGCCGTGGGGCTGCCGCCCGGCCGCGAGCTTCTCGACGATGTAGAACGACACCGGGATGATGAAGATCGCCACCAGCGACGCCATCAGCATGCCGCCGATCACGGCGGTGCCGAGGATCTGCCGCCCGATCGCGCCCGCGCCCGCGGCGCGCGCCAGCGGCAGCACGCCGAAGATGAACGCGAAGGCGGTCATCAGGATCGGCCGCAGGCGCAGCTTCGCGCCCGCCAGCGCCGCGTCGATCAGCGTCTTGCCCTTCTCGTACTCGTCCTTCGCGAACTCGACGATCAGGATGGCGTTCTTCGCCGCCAGGCCGATCAGGGTGATGAGGCCGATCTGCGCGAAGACGTTGTTGTCGAGGCCGCGCAGCCACAGCGCCAGGAAGGCGCCGAACACCGCCAGCGGCACGCCGAGGAGGACGCTGAACGGCAGCGTCCAGCTCTCGTACTGGGCCGCGAGGATCAGGAACACGAACACCAGCGAGAGGCCGAAGATGACGCTCGCCGGCACGCCCTCCGCCGCCGCCTTCTCCTGGAACGACATGCCCGAGTAGTCGAAGCCCATCTCGTTGGGCATCGTGTCGCGGAACACCTCCTCCAGCGCCGCCATGGCCACGGCGGAGCTGACCCCGGGCGCCGCGGTCACGTTCAGCATCGCCGCGCGGAAGCCGTTGAAGCGGATCGTGAACTCCGGCCCGAACGTGCGCTCGATCGTGACCAGGGCCGACATCGGCACGGCGTCCTTGCCGTCCATCGTGCGGACGTAGAACTGCCCGACGTTCTCCGCCCGCGTCCGGTATTCCCCCTCGGCCTGCACGTACACCTGCCAGACGCGGCCGAAGCGGTTGAAGTAGTTCACGAAGGTGCCGCCCATGAAGGTCTGCAGCGTCTTGTAGACGGCGCCGAGGTCGACGCCCTGCTTCATCACCTTGTCGCGGTCGACGTTGGCGTAGAGCTGCGGCGTGCTCGGAATGAAGGTGGTCGTGATGCGCGCGAACTCGGGCCGCTTCTGCGCCGCGGCCATGAACTTCTGCGTCTGCTCGGCGAGGAACTCGACGCTCATGCCGGCGCGGTCCTCGAGCATGAAGGTGACGCCGCCCGCCGTGCCGACGCCGGGGATCGACGGCGGCGGGAACGCGAAGGCGATCGCCTCGGGCAGCGCCGCGAGCTCGCGGTTCAGACGCTGCATGATGACCGCCGCCGTGAGACCCTCCGCGTCGCGCGCGTGCCACGGCGCCAGCGTGACGAAGTAGAAGGCGTTGTAGGTCGTCGACGCCTGGGACAGCAGGCTGTACCCGACGACGGTGTTGTACGTCTGCACGCCCGGCGTCTTGGCGAGGATGCCCTCGATCTGCTGGGCCACCGCGTTCGTGCGCTGGAGCGATGACGCCGGCGGCAGCTGCACGTTCATGTAGAAGAAGCCCTGGTCCTCGTCCGGCACGAAGCCGCCCGGCAGGCGCGAGCCGACGAGGACGGTGAGGACCGTCACCAGCACGAGGAAGAGCATCGCCCGGCCCGACTTCTGGATCAGGTGGTGCGACCAGCGCACGTAGCCGTCGGTGGCGCGGCCGAAGACGCGGTTGAACCAGGCGTAGAAGGGCCCGAGCGGCCCGCTGTTCTTCCGCTTCGGGCGTAGCAGCATCGCGCAGAGCGCCGGGCTCAGGGTGAGCGCGTTGAACGCCGACAGCGCCACCGACACCGCGATCGTCACCGCGAATTGCTGATAGAGTCGGCCGGTGATCCCCGGCACGGCCGCCGTCGGGATGAACACCGCCGCCAGGATCAGCGCGATCGCGATGACCGGCGCCGACACCTCGTCCATCGCCTTCAGGGTCGCTTCCTTGGGCGAGAGACCGTGCTCGATGTGGTGCTCGACCGCCTCCACCACGACGATCGCGTCGTCGACGACGAGGCCGATGGCGAGCACGAGCCCCAGGAGCGACAGGGTGTTGATCGAGAAGCCGAAGAGCGGGAAGAGCGCGAAGGTCCCGACCAGCGCCACCGGCACCGCGAGCAGCGGGATCAGCGTCGCGCGCCAGCCCTGGAGGAACACGAAGACGACGACGATGACGAGGACGACCGCCTCGACCAGGGTGTGGACGATCTCGTTGATGCCCTCGCGCACGGCGAGCGTGGTGTCGAGCGAGACGACGTAGTCGAGGTCGCTCGGGAAGCGGGTCTTCGCCCCCTCCATCAGCGCCGTCGCCTTGTTCATGGTGTCGATCGCGTTCGAGCCGGGCAGCTGGTAGATCGCGATCAGCGCGGCGGGCTTGCCGTTGAGGCGCCCGATCATGTTGTACATCTGGGCGCCGAGATCGACGCGCGCGACGTCCTTCATGCGCACGACCGAGCCGTCCGGATTGGCGCGGACGATGATCTCCCCGAACTGCTCCTCGGTGACGAGCCGCCCCTGGGCGCGGACGTTGTAGGTGAACTCCTGCCCGCTCGGCACCGGCTCGCCGCCGATCTGGCCGGCGGGGTTCACGACGTTCTGCTGCTGCAGCGCGCCGATGATCTCGGTGGTGGTGATGTTGAGCTTCGCGAGCTGGTCGGGGCGCACCCAGTAGCGCATCGCGTACTGACCCGAGCCGAAGATCTGCACCTGCCCGACGCCCGAGACGCGCGTCATCGGGTCGTTCAGGTTCACGTAGGCGTAGTTCGACAGGAAGAGCGCGTCGTAGGTGCCGTTCGGCGAATACACCGAGAACAGCGCCAGGGGGCTCGACGTCGACTTCAAGATGGTGACGCCGTAGTTGCGCACGTCCGCCGGCAGGTACGACTGCGCCTGCTGGAAGCGCATGTTGGTCAGCACCTGGTCGATGTTGGCGTCGGTGGTGATGTCGAAGTCGACGCGCAGCTGCATCTGGCCGTTGCTGGCGTTGACCGAGTACATGTAGATCATGTTGTCCACGCCGCTCATCTGCTGCTCGATCGGCGTGGCAACCGACTCTTCGACGGTCAGGGCGTCGGCGCCGACGTAGTTCGCGGTGACCTGGATCTCGGGCGGCGCGATGTTCGGGTACAGCGCCACCGGCAGCTGCAGCATCGCGACCACGCCGATGATGACGGTGATGATCGCGATGACGATCGCGACGATCGGCCGATTGACGAAGAAGCGTGCCATGGGGGTCGGGCGTGCCTACTCGCCGCTCGCCGCCGTGCCCGCGGTGGCGGCCGGCTTCGCCGCCGTCGGCGGCGGGGGCGTCCACGGTTTCGGCACCACCGCGATCCCGTCGCGCATGCGCTGGAGGCCCTCGACGACCACGCGCTCGCCGGGCTTCACGCCGCTCGTGATCACCCACTCGTCGCCGCTCTTCTCGCCGACCTGGACCGGACGGATCTGCACCGTGTCGTCCGCCCCGACGACCACCAGCTGGAAGTTTCCCTGCACCTCCTGCACCGCCCGCTGCGGCACGAGCACCGCGTCGGACACCGTGTTCACCACGCCGCGGATCTTGGCGTAGCCGCCGGGGCGGAGGACGTGGTGCGGGTTCGGGAACTCCGCCTGGATCTGGATGCTCCCCGTCGCCAGCTCCACCTCGCGATTCACCGCCGACACCTTGCCGGCCTGCGGGTACGTGCTGCCGTCGGCGAGGAAGAGCTCGAGGACGGGACGCTGGTACTGCGGGCGCTCGGCGAAGCTCAGATACTCCCGCTCGCTGATCGGGAAGTAGACCTTGATCGGATCGACCTGCGACACCGTGGTCATGAGCGTGGTCGCGGCGATGAGGTCGCCCACCTGGGCCTGCGCGATGCCGGCGATGCCGGTGATCGGCGAGCGTACCGTCGCCCAATCGAGGTTCAGCCGGGCGTCGTCGACGGCCGCCTTGGCGACGTCGACCGACGCCATGTTGGCGCGCATGGTCTGCACGGCGTCGTCGAGCTCCTTGCGGCTGACGGCGCCCTTCTCGACCAGCGGCCGATAGCGAGCGACGTTCTGCTGGCTGCGCAGGAGGACCGCCTGCGCCACCTCGACGTCGCCCTTCGCCTGCGCCAGCGCCGCCTGGTACTGGCGCGGATCGAGCTGGAAGAGCACCTGCCCGGCCTGCACGACCGTGCCCTCGTCGTACTCGCGCTTCAGGAGATAGCCCTGCACCTTGGCGCGGATCTGCGCGTTGATGAAGCCGTCGAGCGTGCCGACCCACTCCCCGTACACGGAGACGGGGCGCTGGCCGACCTCGGTGACGAGGACCTCGGGCGGCGGAAGCTCCGTCTCCGCCTTCTTCCCGCACCCGGCGGCCACCAGCGCGAGCCACCCGCCTGCGACGACGATCGCGCACGATCGCACCCAGAGCCCGATCATTGCGTCCCTCCTCGACCGCCCCGCGGGCGTCCCCTCCGCGGCTCGGACGCCGGTCCCTTAGCACCGCGACGGGACACGCCGCCACACTTTCGGTGTCGTTCCCTAGCTTGGGAGCGGGCCCACCACGACGTTTGCTTCCCGGTAGAAGAGAAGGACCAGCGCGACGAGCAGCATCGCCACCCCCGACGCCGCCCCGGCGATACGGCCGGCGCGGCCCGGCAGCCGCAGCTCGAGCCACCGTCCGGCGGCGAGCAGCACGGCGAGGACGCCCATCACGACGTGCGTCACCTGCACGAGGTAGCTGCTCTTCCCCTCGAAGGCGACGTGCGCGTGCGTGAGGAGGAGGATGCCCCCGAACGCCGCCAGCGCCGGGAAGAGCCGCGCCAGCGGGCCGGGATCGCGCGCCGCGCGGGCCCGCCATTCGAGCAGGCCGAGCAGCAGCGCGAGCAGCGCGGCGATGCGGTGCTGGAGGCCTTCGGCGTCGCCGGACCAGGGGGCGACGTCGCCGTAGGGCCAGGTGCCGTCGCTCGCGCTCGCGCGCAGGAACACGAACACGGCGAGGGCGACGAGGCCGAGCGGCCAGTGCCGCGCCCAGCGCGCGTATCGGCTCGTTCCCAGAAGTGCGAGCAGGCTCATCACGAGCAGGAACACGCCGGCGACGTTGTGGCTGAAATTCGACCACGAGTACGCCGTGGGCGTGCGCTCGTTGCCGACCACGGCGAGCGGGTCCGCGGTCTGGGCGCGCTTGGTCGCGATCGACGGCGTGGTCAGCGTCGGCCACTTGGGGCGGAACACCTCGGCGAGCTCCGCCGGCGTCGCCTGGGTCTCGGGGGTGTCGACCGACGGCGGCTGCGAGGCGAGCGCCGCCGCCGTGAAGACGAGCGTCACGAGGAGGAGCGCCTCGGCCTCGACCAGCGCCGGCGTGCGCCGGCCGTCGGCGCCGTCGCGCCGGCGCCCGGCGAAGAAGTTGCGGGCGCCGAACGCGAGCGCCGCCCCCATGAGCGCCAGCTTGGCCACGACCAGCGAGCCGTAGCCGCTGCCGACGAGGCCGCCGAGCGCGCCGACGTAGATCCACACCAGCGGCAGCGACGCGAGCGTCGCCAGCACGACGGCCGCGATCGCCACCCGGGCGAAGCGGCCCACCGCGTCCGGCCAGAGCGCCGCCGCGCGGGTGTCGCGCTGCGCGAGCCGGCCCAGCGCGACGAGCTGCACGAGTCCACCGACCCAGACGATGCCCGCCGCCTGGTGCAGCACGGTGAGCGCCATGAGCGCGCCGCGATGCTCGAGCCGCCCGGCCGCGTGCACGAGCGCGGCGCCGGCCCCGAGCAGCGCGAGGTCGGCGAGCCCGAGCGCCGCCCAACGCCGCCCGTCGTTCGGTGCGGCGCGCAGCAAGAGCCCGATCCCGATCACGGCGAGCGCCAGGACGAGCCGTGCCGCGCCGCCGCGGAACTGGAGCGTGTGCGCGAACGCGCCGAACGCCTCCGGCCCGACGTTGCTCGTGAGCACCACCGTCTTGAGGCCGAGGAGCGTCGCCTGGCAGGCGGCCAGCACCACGGCGAAGCCGACGACGAGCCCGGCGGCGCGACGCGCGCCCGGATCGTCGGGTGCCCGGCGCGTGGCGCGCAGGACGACGAGCCCCCACGGCACCGCCCCCACGAGCACGGCGAGCGCCACCAGCACGGTGCCGCGCAGCAGGCCGTCGGCGAAGTCGGCGAGCGCCAGCACGGCTCAGTCGGCGGGCGCCGCCGTGAAGCGCACGACGTTCTCGGTCACGTGACCGTCGACCGCGAAGATCTTGTAGTGCAGGCCGTACGCCCCCGGCGTGAGCGCCGGCACGGTCACCTCGACCCGTCCCGGCTCCGCGCCCGGGTGCAACGCCAGCACGCGCTCCGCCTTCTGCGCGTCGACCAGGGCCACGCACGACAGCGCCGGCTCGATGGCGGAGTTGAAGCGGAGCACGACGGTGGTCTCGGCGCCGGCGGGAATGCGGTCGCCCTCGATCGAGGTGCCGGTCAGCACCGCGTGCGCAGCGACGAGGCCCGGCGTCGCCAGCATGCAGAGGGCGAGGAGCCACGACAGGGGTCGCATCGGTGGCGACGCGTATGCCGACGCCACGCGGGATGCAACGTCCGCGCGCGTGGACGCGCCCCCCGGGATGCGCTACGCGCTCCGAGGTGAGCTCGTCGACGAAGCCCTGGGACAGCCGCATCGCCAACGCCCTCGTCCGCCCGCTGCGCGACACGGCGGTGACGCCGAACCAGCTGACCAGCGTCGGCCTCTGCACCGGGCTCGCCGCCGCGGCGGCGTTCGCCGTGGGCGGCGGCTGGGCCCACGTGGGCGCCGCGCTGTTCGTCCTCTCCGCGCTGCTCGACCATGCCGACGGCGAGCTCGCCCGCATGACCGGCAAGACGTCGCCGCTGGGCCACGTCTACGACCGCGTCGCCGACCTCGTGGTCAAGGTGTCCGTGTTCGCGGGCATGGGATTCGGGATGCGCCACGGCTTGTTCGGCGGCTGGGCGGGCGTCCTCGGCCTCGTCGCCGGCATCTCGTTCGTGACCATCTTCCTGCTCCGCTCGGAGCTGGCGCGGCGCCTGGGCCGCTCGGCGCTCGACCAGCCCGCGGCCGGTCCGTTCGAGATCGAGGACATCCTCTACCTCGTCGCGCCGGTGACCTGGTCGGGGAACCTCGAGCCGTTCGTCGCCGCGGCCGCGATCGGGGCGCCGCTGTTCGCGATCTGGACGGCCACGCGCCTCGCGGCGGCGCGCCCGGTCCTCGGCCGCGAGACGCCGTCCGCGTGGCCATGAACGTCCTCCTCGTCACCACCGACCAGCACAAGGCGACCACCCTCGGCTCCTACGGCGATCCCCTCGGCGCCACGCCCGCCCTCGATCGGCTCGCCGCCGCCGGCACGCGCTTCGCGCAGTGCCGCACGCAGAACCCGTTCTGCCAGCCGGCGCGCGCGACGATCCTGACCGGCACCTATCCCAGCACCCACGGCGTCATCCGCAACGGCATGGACCTGCCGCTCGACGCCGAGGCCGACTCGATCGCCACCCGCCTCGGCGCGGCCGGCTTCGCCACGGCGCTGTTCGGCAAGGCGCATTTCGCGTCGTACTGGCCCGATCTGCCGAGCGGCCGCGTCGAGTCGGTGGTCGACTCCGCGCGCCTGCCCGCGGACTGGCAGGGGCCGTACTTCGGCTTTCGCCACGTCGAGCTGGTGAGCGACGTACACAACATTCGGCTCGCGCCGGAGATGGGACGCTGGAACTGGGGCTTCGGCCCGCCGCCGCTCGGCCACCACTACGGGCGCCATCTCTTCCGCGACGGCCACGCGCGCGGCGTCGCGCGCCTCCGCGCCATGCAGCCCGAGGCGGCGGGCGCGACCTGGGACCACACCCAGACGTGGAAGAGCGCGCTCGCCGACGAGGACCATCACACCACCTGGATCGCCGACCGCGCGATCGACTGGCTCGGCGGCGTCGAGCCGCCGTTCTTCGGCTGGGTCAGCTTCGCCGACCCGCACCATCCCTTCGACCCGCCGCACCCGTGGTGCGACCGCTACGAGCCGGCCGACATGCTCCCGGTGCTGCCGCGCGCGCACCCGACCGAGCTCGACGGCAAGCCGATGTTCCACCGCACCTGGTCCGAGGGCTTCGGCGGCACGCCGCTCGCGTGGGTGAACCCCGGATGGGCGCGGCTCACCGAGACGGAGCGCCTCGGCCTCCTCGCCGCCTACTACGGCATGGTGGCGCACCTCGACCACAACGTCGGCCGCGTCCTGGACGCCCTCGCCGCCCGCGGGCTCGCCGACGACACCCTCGTCCTCTTCACCGCCGACCACGGCGACTTCCTCGGCGAGCACCAGCTCATGCTGAAGGGCCCGATCCACTACGAGGCGCTGCTGCGCGTGCCGCTCCTCGTGCGCGGGCGGGGCTTCGCGCCCGGCGCCGTGGTGACCGATCCGGTCGGCACCATCGACCTCGCGCCGACCATCCTGCACGCCTGCGGGCTGCCCATCCCGGCGGCCGTCGAGGGACGCCGCCTGCTCGACGGCCCGCGCGAGTGGGCCCTCACCGAGGACGACATCCTGCGCGGCGCGATGGCGTTCCGCACCCTGACGACGCGCACCCACCGCCTCACGAGGAGCGTCCACGACCCGCACGGCGGCGAGCTCTACGACCTGCGCGAGGACCCGGGCGAGCTCGTGAACCGCTGGGCGGACCCGGGCTGCGTGCGCGTGCGCGACGAGCTGCTCGCGCTGCTGGACGCGGTGATGCGGCACGACCTGGCACGCGAGCTGCCGCTCGTGTGCCAGGCCGGCTAGAGCCCGAAGCGCTCCAGATAGGCGCGGTAGCGCGCCCGCTCGGCGTCGGCGTCGAGGCCGAAGTCGCCGAGCGTGTAGACGTGGCGGCCGTTCTTGTCCTTGGGATTCGCGGCCAAGAAGCGGCGCATGCGCTCCTCGGCGACGGCGGTGAACGGCATGTCGAAGTGCGCGTACAGGTGGCGCACGGTGCCGATCGGATCGCGCACGAGGTCGGTGTAGCGCACGTCGAGGAACTGCCCCGCGGGCGCACAGCCGGCGTCGCGGTCCGCGAGCGCCTTGTAGATGCCGCGCGCCCAGCGCGCCGTCATCTCCGTGCCCACCGCGCGCGGATCGACCTGGTCGCTGAAGGTGCGGCGCAGGAAGGTCGTGAGGCTCGCGAGCGACGCCGCCACCTCGGTGGGATCGCGATGCGTGAACACCACGGCGGCGTCGGGATAGGTCGCGAACAGCGCCGGGATGCCGAAGAGGTGCGCCGGGGCCTTCAGCACCCAGCGCTCGCCGCGGCCGCGCCACTGGAGGTGCTGGAGGAAGCGGCGGTGCCAGGCGTAGCAGAGCACCAGGTCCTGGGTCTCGAGCCACGCCTGGTACGACGGCACGTGGTGCGAGGTCTGGAACTGGTAGCTCAGGAACGCGTGGCTCGTGATGATGAGGCACTCCTCGGGCAGGGTCGCGCCGAGGGGATGCATGCGCCGGATGTCGGGGTTCAGCCGGTGGAACCAGCGCAGCTGGCGCGCGGCGGCGTCGATGCGCCGGCGCACGCGCGCGCGGGAGCGGTCCGGCGGCGACGGGAAGACGCTCTCCCAGTGCAGCGGTGCGCGGCTGGCGGGGTCCTGGGCGAGGAGCCCGTGCAGCAGCGTCGTGCCGGTGCGCGGGAGGCCGGTGACGAAGATCGGCCGGCGCACGCTCTCCGCCGCGATGTCCGGATGGCGGCGGCGATCGTCGACCAGCTGCAGGCGGCTCTTCAGCAGGCGCAGCAGATCCTGGCGCGCCGCGATGCGCCCGAGCAGCGTCAGCCCCGCCTCGCGGTCGAACGAGTGGACGACGCGCCGGAACGCCTCGCGGAAGCCGTCCTCGTCGAAGTCCTCGAGCCGGGCCCGACGCCGCGCCTCGTCGAGCAGCGCCTCGGGCTCGAGCCGTATCAGCGAGACGCCCGTGCGCTGGATCACGCGACCGCCCCTGTTGAACGCCCGCGTGAGCGAGCCGAGCGGGGAGATGGGCGAGCTCATCGATCCTCCATCACGCCGAGCGCGCACCGACGCGGCGGCGATCCACTGTCCAGTCCAGCTGCCAGGCGACGAGCCCCGGCAGCCCGAGGGTCAGCTCGCGCACGCGCTTGGTCAGCGACAGCGCGAGCGCGGTGTCCGGCGCGATGCCGAGCGCGGCGCCGAGGAGCAGGAGGCCGCCCTCCTGCACGCCGAGCGCCGCAGGCACCGCGAACGCGGCGCCGCGGATGGCCTGCGCCAGGCTCTCGAGGATGATCGCCGAGAGCAGGTCGACCGGGTGGCCGAGGAGCCACAGCGCCAGCCACACCTCGCCGACGCCGACGGCCCAGCTCGCGAGGTGCCATGCCGCCGCCGCGACCACCCGCCCGCGCTCGCGATAGAGCCCGGCGACGCGCCCGTCGAGCGCCACGGCGTCGTCGACCAGGCCCGCGAGCGGGCTCGGGCCGCGGACCCGGGTCAAGAGGCGCGCGCCGCGCGCAAAGACGCCGAGCCGCTGCGCCAGCACGAACCCCGCGAGCGCGAGCACGGAGAGCCCGAGGCCGACGGCTGCGGTGGGCGCGATCGTCCGCCCGCCGACGTGCAGCAGCAGAAGGACGAGGCCGGTGACGGTGAAGACGATCTGCGTCACCATGACCAGCGTCACGTCGACGACCACGCTCGCCCCCGCGGTCGCCCCGGGCATGCCGCGGCGCACGAGCACGCGCGCCTTGGCGACGTTGCCGCCGATCTGCATCGCGGGCAGGAGCCCGTTCACGGACTCGCCGACCCAGCGGGCGAAGAACATCGTGCCCAACCCGGGCCGATCGGGTGCGGCGAGCAGGGCGCGCCAGCCGGCGGCGTCGGCCGCCATCGGCGCCACGTGGAACAGCGCCACGCCGACGAGCCCCCAGCCGCCGACGGCGAGCGCGGCGAGCACCTCGCCGACGCCCTCGTGCACGAGGAGCGCCGTGAACAACGCCACCCCGAGGGCGAAGCCCGGGACCGCGAGCCGGCGGATGCCGGCGACCACCGCGGGCGCATCGGGCGTCGCGGCGAGCGACGCGGACGCATCGGGCGCGGACGCCCGGGCTTCGCCGCTCACCGCGACGACGCTCGGCCGGGGACGCCGTCGCGCCGTCGAGAGGACGGCCGCCGCGTTTGGCCCGGGACTCGTGGTCTCACGTCATGCACAGGCTCGATCCCCGCTCGCGGCCCGCCCTGGACATCCGACCGGGGGACCGCCGAGCTCTGCTACACCATGCGTCGCGGCCCTCCAAGGGCGTTGGCGCGGCGCACGCAGGCGGGAGATCGCCGTCGGCGACCCGGGCCGGCAGGCCCGGATCGCCGACCGCCTCACTCCTTGATCTTCATGTCGACGCCGGCGCCCCCGAGGGCGAACTTGATGCCCTGCGTGGTCGACACCAGCTCGACCGTCACGCCCGCCTGGTTGCGCATGGCGCTGATGGCGCCGCCGCCGGCCACCGTCGCGCCCGCGGCCACGGCCGTGTAGTTGCCGTCGAAGTCGCCGATGCTCTGGAGGTTGTAGACCTTGCCGGAGGCCTCGATGGAGGTGATGCCCACGTCGCCCACGGAGAGCCCTTTCACCTCGACCGGGTACTCCTTGCCCTTGTAGGTAAGGGTTCCCTTGCCCCAGCTGAGACCGATGCCGGCCGCGATGGAGCCGCCTTCGAGCTTCAGGGTGCCGTCCGGCGTCTTGTCCTCGGCCTGCGCCACGCCCAGCGCGAGACCCAGCGCCACCACCGCCATCATTCCCAGGATTCGTCGCATCCGTACTCTCCTTTTCGCCTGATCCATACGTTGCTGGTCGAGACCGGCGTGCCCTCCGGGCGTCGCGCGCGTCGACCGTTGGTCACGGTCGCGACCACGCCCGTGACGGCGCTCGGATAGCACCGGCCCCCGCGGGCCTCTTGCCATTAAGCGCCAGCGCCCCGACCATGGTCGCTGGCCGGGTTATGGTAGGCGACCGCGGCGCGGGAGGTGGATGATGGAGCGACGTCGGCGCAGCTGGGTGCTGCTCCTGCTCGGCCTGGGCGCGATGGCGCTCGCGGCCGTGACGCTGATCGCGAACCGCCGCCCGCCGGTGCATCGCATCACGTTGACGGCCGGCCCGCTCGGGACCACGCGCGCCCTCGTCGCGCGCACCATCCTGCATGCGCTCGAGGCGCGCGGCGTCGCCGCGCGCCTCGTGGCGATGCCCGAGGCACACACCCAGCTCGACGCCGTCGACGCGGGCCGCGTCGACTTCGCGCTCGTCTCCGAAGCCTACCGTGCCGGCAAGGTGCCGCACGTACGCGAGGTCACGCCGCTCTACATGGAGGCGGTGCATTTCCTCGTGAAGGCCGAGCTCGCCGACGACGTCGCCGGCGGGTTCGCAGGGCTGCGCGGGCACGTCGTCGACCTCGGCGCGCCCGGCTCGACGACCGCCGGCCTCGCCACCGCCGTGCTGGCGTTCGCCGGCGCGACGCCGGGCGAGAGCGGCTACGTGCCGCGCAACATCGACCTCGGCGACCTCGAGCGCCTCATCGCCGCGGGCGACCGTGCCGCCCTGCCCGACGCGACGGTGCTGCTCGCGACCCTGCCCTCGGAGCTCGCGCTCGAGCTGGTGCGCGGCTTCGACTACCGCCTGATCCCGCTCCCGTTCGCCGAGGCGTTCCGCCTGAACGCGGTGCTCGCCGCGAGCGAGCCCGGACCGGCCACGCCCAGCGTCGAGCGCCAGCACGTGACCGGCACGGTCATCCCGGCGTTCACCTACCGGCGCCAGCCGCCCGTCCCGGCCGAGCCGCTGCCGACGATCGGCGCGCGCCTGAACCTCGTCGCGCACGAGTCGGTGCCGCCCGAGACGGTCGAGCTCGTGCTCGAGACGCTGTTCAGCGCCGACGTCGCCCGGCTCGCACAGCCGCCGCTCGATCCGAGCCTGCTCGCCCTCCCCTCGCGGCTTCCACGCCACGACGGCACCATCGAGTACCTGCGCCGCGACAAGCCGTTCATCACCGAGAACACCGTCGACACGCTCGGCAACACGTTCAGCGTCCTCGGGGCGATCGCGGGCGGCAGCATCTTCCTGTGGCAGTGGTGGCGCCAGCGCCGCCAGGCGGCGCGCGACGAGGAGTTCGCCACTCACCTGCGGCGCATGGCCGACGTCGAGCGGCGGCTCACCGAGCTCGAGCTGTCCGCGACGCTCGCGCTGGAGCCGCTCGTCGACCTCCAGCAGGAGGTGCTGACGCTGAAGAGCGACGTCCTCGAGCGCTACGCCGCCGGCGCGCTCGGCGACCGCGCGGCCCTCGGCGACCTTCTCGTTCCGCTCAACGCCACCCGCGACCACCTCGGCGACCTCCTGCTCCACGTCCGCACGAGCCTCGAGGAGCAGGCGCAGGCCGAGGGGCGCTCGGCGACGGCGCTGTGGACCGACGCCATCGACCAGCCCGACGACCCGAGCCGCCGGGGGGCGCCCCGCACGGCCTGACCCACCGCCGCCGGATGTCCCAGGTGACGGTGAGGTCCAGGTACTCGTAGTCGTCGGGGTCCGGCACCCCGTGCCGGATCAGCACGCGGCTGCCGTAGAAGTGGGCGGGGTGGCTCGGATCCGGCGCCTTCATCTCGCCCTCGCCGATGGCGAGCAGCGCCGCGTACGGCTGGTCGAGACGTCGCCGCGACCAGGGTGGTGCTCGTGGTCGCCGGCGTCGTCGTGGTCGTCGTCACCTCGAGCGCGAAGCTGCCCGGCGGGCACGGCTGCGCCCTGCTGCGGGCGAGGGCGGGAGCGACCATCTGCGGGCCGCGGGGTGTCGCACCGCGGATCCGCTGCGGCAACGAATTCTCTCAGCCGTGCGACGCGCCTCCCGTGCCGCGATCGCCCTGCCGTCGCTCGGGATCGAGACCCGGCAGGATGGCGTTGAAGAAGGCGTTGCGGAGCAGGCCGACGACGATCTGGAAGGTGCTCGCGTTCGGATCCTCGACCGGGCCGGAGAGGTCGGCGCGCGTCGCCACCTCGTCGCGCGGCCGGTTCTGGAGCACGGTCGCGGCGGCTCCCGCCATCGCCTCCCACGCCTTCTGGAAGATGCTGTCGTCCGCGTCCTGCTCGGAGTCGTAGATGTCGAGGTCGGCGAACAGCGGCTTCGCGTACCCTTCCACGCGGCCGTCGCGGACCGCGAGCTCGGTGTAGAAGGACATCTCGCCGCGGTTCACGTCGAGGTCGGCGCGCGCCCGCAGGAGGTCGTTCAGCCGCACCAGATCGACGCGCTCGAGGCGCAGCGCGAGCGTGAACTCGGGGCGCTTCGCACCCGACGCGAAGGTGGCGTCGATCGACAGCGGCCCGCTGTCCATGAAGCGCCCGCGCAGGCTCGCCGTTCCCTTACGGTCGGACTTCCGGTTGCTGAAGCCCTTCACCGTGACGTCGGTGCCCGCGACGAAGAGGCGGAACGGCGGCTCCACGGTGTGATCGGCGAAGCCGAGCGTCGCGCCGCGCAGGCGGGCCTGCTGCACGTCGATCTGTACCGGCGGCGCCGCCTCGGCGACGGTCGCGGCGCGCTTCGCGGCGTCGAGCCGCTCCTCGTCCTTGGCGGTCGCCTGCACGTAGTCGACCTTCGCGCCGTCGACGGTGACGTCCCGCACGTCGACCACCGTCTTCGCCGTCGCGTACTCGATCGTGACGTCCGCGCCGAGCCTGCCGCCGTCGAGCACGACACCGAACGGGCGCACGCTCGGCGCCAGCGGTGCAAGGCCGACGTCGCGTGCCGTCAGGTCGCCGCGCGCCACCGGAGCCGGCTTGGCGAGGAGATCGGCGTGGCCGTCGAAGGCGATCCGGCCGCCGGCCACGCGCATGCTCGCCGTCACCGGCGACGGGTACCGACCCGCGGCCGAGCGCACATTGCGGATGTTGTCGATGTCGAGGTCGAGGTCGGTGAGCTTCACCGGATCCTGCTTGCCGTCCCAGTAGGTGAGCGCGCCGTCGCGCACCACGACCTCGTTGATCTTCAGCGGATGCACGGAGGTGACCGCGTCCTGCCAGCCCCGGTCCGCCGCCGGCGTGTCGTCCGCCGCCTCCGCTTCGGCTTGGCTGCGCGTGAGGTACAGGCGCGGGGCGTCGAACTCGGCGTCGGCGACGACGGCGCCGGAGAGCAGCGCCTTCCACTGCAGGCTCGTCTTCCAGCGCGGCAGGTAGACGACGGGCGGCGACGGGCGCGCGTCCTGGACGACGGTCACGCCCTCGAGCTCGATCGCGAGCGCGAACGGCTGCAGGTCGAGGTTCTGGATCGTGACCGTGTACCCCGTAAGGGCGGCGTTCAGCCGCCGCTCCATCTCGCGCCGCAGCGGCTCGTCGACGAGCTGGAGCCCCACGACGAGGAGGGCCACCACGACGACCAGCGCGCCGAGTCCGCGCACGACCCAGCGCCGCCAGCGGATGTGCCGTCCTGCGCTCACGCCGCCTTCTCTCTTGCGCTCGCACGCCGGCGGCGCTTCCCGCCCGCGCTCGCGGCGAGGCTGCGCTTCAGTGCCTCCATGAGGTCGACGACCGGGGCGCCCTTGCGGCGCGTGCCGGCATCGGCGGTCTCCGCCTCGCCGAGCACGAACTGCGGCTTCGCCCGCACCAGCGCGTCGACCGCCTTGCGGTAACGGTTCGGGTGCGCCATCGGATCGAAGTCGCCGCCCATCTCGTCGATGAGCGTCTTCGCCATCTTCTTCTCGTTCGGCCGTGCGGTGGCGCGCCTGGGCGCGAACGGCGTGCGCGTACGCAGCGAGCCCGGCTCGCGCAGCGCCACGACCGCGAGCACGTCGCCGACGGGCAGCACCGCCGCCAGGTGCGGCCGCGTGCGCAGGTAGACACGGGCGACGCCGACGCGGCCGCTCTCCGCGAGCGCCTCGCGCAGCACCACGTATGCCTTGTCGCCGCCGCGCTCGGCGCCGAGGTAGTATGGACGCTCGAGCAGCAGGGGGTCGAGCGTGTCGGCAGCGATGAACTGGAGCAGCTCGATCGTGTGCTCGCCCTCGCCGAGCTCCGCCTGCACCTCGTCGAGCTCCTCCTTCTCGACGACGGCCCAGCGGCCCTTCGAGGTCTCGTAGCCGCGCACGATCTCGTCGGCCGGGACCTCCGTGTCCTCCTTGCTGCAGAACTTCTTGTAGCGGATGGGCGCTTTGTCCTTGCGGTGCAGGAGCCGGAAGTGGACCTCTTGCGAGCTCTCCACGGCAGCGTGCAGGCCGACCGGGATCGAAACCAGACCGAAGGTGAGATGGCCGCTCCAGATGGCTCTCGGCATGGGGTGTCCGGCGGCACGAGGCCGCCGCTCCTTGCGAGTCGCGGAGCAACCCCGATGCCAGCCGCCGGGGCGACGCAACCGCCCGATCTCGCGCTACTCCGTCTGGGCGGCGCGCGGCCGTTTGTAAGAACGGCCGGCGCGCGCCGCTACCAGTTCGGGCCGGCGACGTCCTCCGGGCGACGGCGGATCATCATCATCTGCGTGGCGATGGCGACGAGGCGCTTGCGGTCGTCCCAGATCTCGCAGTCGGCCGTGGCCCAGCCGGCGCGCGCCCGACGCGCGTGCACCCAGGTGAGCAGCCACTCGCTCGGCGTGTCCTCGAGGAAGTGGACGGTGAGATCGAGGCTCGGCGCGTGGAACGGCGGCGCGTCGGGTCCGAGGCGCTGCACGAGCGCCGGCGGCATGGTGTCGGCGATGGGCGGGATGGCGAGCGGATCGAAGCGCCCGTCGGCGAGCCGCGGCGGCAGGTGGTAGCGGAACCAGCGTCCCATGCGCGCCGGCCCCGCCGCCCACTCGCGCGTCCACCAGGCCGAGCCGAGCGCGAGGCGGCATTCGAAGTTCTCGAGGAAACGCGGCCGGAAGTCGCGCACGCCGGGGACGATCGGCATGCCGTCGCCCGGCATCGCGACGGGCGGGAACTCGGCGTCGAGCACGTCGACGCCGGGGCGCGCGCGCCCGAACGTCGCGCTCACCTCGAGGCCCGGGCCCGGCATGGTCGTCGACGAGAGCGCGCAGCGGACCTGCGCGGCGACGTTGCCCCGGCGCAGCACCTCGACGCGGATCTCGAGCGGCCCCGCCGGCACCGGCGAGCAGAAGTGCGTGTTCGCCGACAGCGGGACCAGGTCCGGCTCTCCCAGCTCCGCCTGCATGGCGCGCATGGCGACGGTCATGAGGACGCCGCCCGACGGCGTACGGAAGTCCCACGCGTTCGGGAGATCGGCGGTGTACCAGCCCGGGGCGGCGGCGAGGCGCGTGACCGCGGTGTCGCACGAAAGGTCGTGGGGCTCCATGGCCCGCACGTATAGGGGCGGGGCGAGACCGATACTACCGCGTCCCGACTACCGAACGCTCTCCTGCCGGCGCAGGGCGGCGTCGAGGTCGCCGAGCCCCGTCGCCGAGCCCGGGCGCAGCACCTCGATCGGGTCGCGCAGGTCGTCGACGTAGCCGAGCGCGTAGGCGCCGCGCGCATAGCCCATGAGGCGAAGCAGCTCGGTCGGCAGCGTGCGCGCGACGTCGTGCGGCACCGAGAGGTACTGGTTCTCCTCCTGGCGCAGCCACGAGAGCGCGTACGTGATGTTGATGCCGTAGCGCGTCTGGTCGGAGCGGTTGGCGCCGCCGCCGTGGTAGACGCTGCCGGTGTAGAAGAGCACCGAGCCCTTCGCCATCTCGGCCGGGACGGTGTCGGCCTCGGTGAAGTCGCGCCGGTCCTCGAGCTGCGTGCTGCCGGGCACGAGACGCGTGGCGCCGTTGGCGGCGGTGAAGTCGCTCATCGCCCAGATCGTGTTGCACTGCACCTCGTAGCCCTTCGGGAAGGGGAAGAAGTCGAAGGCCCACTGGTCGCGGTGGATCATCTGGCCCGGCTCGCCGGGGCCGATCGCGATCACCTGCGTCAGGTGCAGGTGGTAGCTCGTCGCGTGCCCGAGCAGCGTGCCGGCGGTGCCGAGGACGAGCGGGTGCATGACCAGCTCGCGGCACGCGGCCGAGCGCGCGACGAGCGCCCCCGTGCGCCGCGTGCGGCGGCCGGAGAACTCGTCGGGGCCGGGCGCAGTGGCCTCGAGGAAGGGCGCCAGCTCGGCGTGCACGCGGTCCATCACCGCCGGCGCGACGACGTGGTCGACGACGACGGCGCCGTCGCGGGCGAGGACGGCGGCGACGTCGGCCGGGGCGGACTCGGCGGCGAGGTGGGTGAGCGTCATCGGATTCCTCCGGTTCAGAGCGGCGGGACGATCGGGGTGTCGGTGGCGGCGCAGATGGCGCGCATCTGGAGGTCGGCGTTGAGCCCGAAGGAGACGCTGGCGTTGAAGAGCTGCGCCTCCCAGCCGCTGCCGTCGCTCGCCGGGCGGCTCATCGCGACGCGGATGTCGCGCTGCGCGCCCTTGTCGGTGTCGGAGATGCGCACGCCGCCGCCGCCGACGTGCTTGTCCGGCGGGCACGCGAGCGTGATCACGTCGCTGAGACCGGAGGGCGTGCCCGAGTTGTCGACGAACACCGTCTGCGTCGACTCGACGATCTGATAGGCCGCGAGCGGGCCGCTCGCTCCCGGCGGCCCGGCGACGCCCTCCTCGCCCTGGTCGCCCTTCGGGCCGGGGACGCCCTGCGGCCCGACGAGACCGACCGACGCCGGATCGACCGTGGTCTCCTTCTTCTTGCACGCGTCGCGCACCTTGAGCGCACCGACGCCCTTCTTCGGTGCGCACAGCACGAGCGCGTCGGCGGACACGGCGAGACCGAGGGTCAGCCCGAGCCCGAGCCCGATCGCAGCGAGTCGCATGGCACGTCCTCCTGTGCCCCGGCTAGCACGGGGCCCGGCCGGCCGGAAGCGCGCCGGTCGCTCACGGCCCCGGCACCTCGGCGCCGTCGCGCACGAAGACCGGGATGGCGTCGAGCGGCACGTCGACGCCGATCCAGCGCCGGCCCTCGTGGACGCGGCTGCGGTCCCAGTAGTCGCGCCAGCGTCCGCGCGGCAGGTAGACGGCCCGGCGCGTCTGCCCGCGCCGCCACACCGGCGCGACCAGCAGGTCGGGCCCGAACAGATACTGGTCCCACAGATCGCGCAGCCGGCGGTCGCGGCGATCGACCATGGGCATCGGTCGCACGATCGGCATGCCGGTCGCCGCCGCGGCGGCGGCCGCGACGACGTACGGCTTTAGCGTCGCGCGCAGACGTGTGTAGCGCTGGTAGATCGCGACCAGCTCGGGGTCGTAGCGCGGCTCGGTCGGCATGTCCCAGGGCGCGTGGCTGCCGTCGCCGCCGATCTCCATGATGCCCGAGAAGGCGCTGAACGCGAGCCAGCGCGCGAACACCTCGCGATCCTTGAACTCGTAGTAGCCGCCGGTGTCCGAGCCCCAGATCGGAACGCCGAGGAACGCCGCACGCTGCTGGCTGATGATCGCGCTGCGCAGCCCGAGGTCGGTGCCGGGTCCGAGGCCGAACCTCGTGCTGCCCGGGATGTCGCCGCCCCAGAACGCGGCCCACTGCGACGTGCCGGTGTAGCTCGGCCGCGAGAGGACGAGGAAGTCGCCGTCCGGGAACGCCTGCGCGAGCGCGTCGTGGTGCAGCTGCGCCTGCAGGCGCGGGTAGTCGTTGCGCACCTCGCGCCCGGTGCGCCCGTCGAACCAGACGTCGCCGGCGGCGGACGGGATGTGCTCCTCGCCGCGGTCGAGCTTGATCGCCTGGATGCCCCACGCGCGCATGAAGGCCGCGACGCGGTCGCGCCACCAGGCGCGCGCCGCCGGGTTGGTCACGTCGAGGATGAAGCTGCGTCCGCCGACGTCGGCGCAGAGCGGCGTGCCGACCGAGCCCGGGGCGAGGAAGCCCTGCTGCTGCGCGGCGGTGCCGTTGTCGTCGGGCCCGCTGCCGCACGTCCAGGTGCTGCTCCAGATGGCGAGGCGGTAGCCGCGCCGCCGCAGCGCCGCGAGCGTCGCGTCGACGTTGGGCAGCCGCACCGGGTCCCACTCCCAGCGCGCGAAGCCGAAGTTGCCGACCAGCACCGGCCGGTCGAACAGGTAGACGCCCGGCGGGATGCCGAGCAGGTCGTACATCGCGACGTCCTCGGCGAGCTGGGCGTTGACGGCGCTGCCGTCGAGCTGGGCCGTCGGGCCGACGGCCAGCTCCCCCCGCCAGCGCCAGTGCAGGAAGGCCCAGTCCGGCGGCACGAACGGCCGGCCGTGCAGCGCGGTGTACTCGTCGAGGATGGTCGCGTGCTCGGGCCCGACGAAGACGTGGAACACGAGCCGGCGTCCCGCCGGCGGCGCACCGGTCTCGAAGCGGAAGGCGAGCGTGCGCGGCGCCGCCTGCGCGAGGTCGAAGGCGCCGAAGGTGGTGCCGTCGACCGAGAGCCCGTATCCGCCGGACGTCTGGAAGAACGGCGCGTACACCGAGAACGTCGGCAGGATGCGCATCTCGACCGTCTCGCCGCGGCGGTCGAGCGAGCCGACCTCCGGCGGGTCGATGTCGTCGAACGGGATGTCGACGATGCCAGGCGCGATCGACGGCGAGTCGCGCAGGCGCTCCGTGAGCCCGTAGATCGCCTCGCCCACCGGGGAGCGCAGGCGCTCGCCCATGGCGACGACGCTCGCGGGGTCGGGCGGGTCGAGCGCCACCTCGAGCGTACGCGCGCTGCGGAAGCGCAGCGTCACCGTCGCCGTGCGGCCTTCGTCGGTGGCGACGGTCAGGCGGACGCCGCCCGGGACCAGCGCAACGTCGGTCACCGCGCCGAGCTCGTACCGGCCCGCGGCGCGCTCGTAGAACAGCCCGCCGCCCGCATCCTCGCGTACGACCACCCGGCGGCCGGCGCGGTCGCGCACGCGCAGCCGAAAGCGGTCGCGCGCGACCTCGGCGCGGACCGCGTCGGTGGTGAGCCGCACCACCCGGCCGTTCGGCTCGACCGTCACCCGGGCGGGCTCGACCGCGCGCACGGCCTCCGGCAGCACCAGCGCCGCGACGAGACACGCCGCCGCCGTCCAGACGTCCCGCATGCGGGTCGGTTACGGCCCCGCATCGCCGACGGTCAAGCCGATTCGCGCCGTGCGGCGCGTCACGCAGGCTCAGGCGCGCCCGCGCGTCGAGGGCGGGAGAAGGCTCGAGGTGTCGCGGAAGGCCAGCGCGGCCGCGCGCACGACGGCGAGAAACTGCTCGCGCCGCGCCGGGGAGAGCCCCTGGTAGGTCCGCACCAGCTCCTCGAGGCCGGGGTCGCCGAAGAGCGGGAAGTCCGGCGGAACCCCTTCCCGGGCGAGGTGAGCGACCTGGGAGTCGTCGGCGAGCAGCCGGCGCGCCTCGTCGGAGAGCATGGCCGCGTCGATGCGACCGAGCAGCCGCTGGAGCGCCCGCTGCACCTTCACCACCACCAGGAACGGCGTCGCGAGTCCGACGCCCATCTCGAGCCGGCTCACCGCGCCCTGGCTCACCCCCGCGATGCGGCCGAGCTGGTCCTGCGTGAGGCCGAGCATCTCCCGCATACGGCGGACGCTCCGGCCGAGATCCCGCATCCACTGCGACCAATCGACCTCTCCGGGCGTCGTCGTACCTTCGCCGTCGCCGTCCGCTCCCGCCATCGTGGTTGGTGGGGAGTCGCATCGTCACGGTCCGCTGTCAACGTCGGCACAGACGACATTCACGCCTTCGTAGGCGGCGGAGCACTTGCACGCATTCATGCATGTCAGCAGGCTCGCTCGGCCGTCGGACCCGCACCGGCACCACCCTTGCGGGGTGCGTGCATCCGTGCGAACGAGCGGCCATGGCTTCCCGACTCTTCCGGCGCATCCTGGTTCCGCACGATTTCTCCGACGCCGCGACGCGCGCCCTGCGCGAAGCCGCGCAGCTCGCGGCCGATCACGGCGGCCGGCTCACGGTGTTGCACGTCGTGGTGCCGTTCTACGTCCCGACCGACCTGCCGCTCGGGCTGGCGGCCGACAGCATGCCCGCTCCGGCCACGTTCGTACCCGAGCTGCGCAAGCGGCTCGAGTCGGCGGTCGCCAAGGTCATCGGCACGGACGGACCGCCGGCCACCGTCCGGGTCGAGATCGGCAACGCCGCCGAGCGCATCCTCGACGCCGCACGACGCGCCGACTGCGTCGTCATGGCGACCCACGGCCGCACCGGTCTCGCCCACCTCTTCATGGGCAGCGTCGCGGAGAAGGTGATCCGCCACGCCCCCGCCCCCGTCCTCGTGCTGCGGGTTCCGCCGTCGAAGAAGAAGCGCTGACCGCGAAACGCCCGGCGGCGCGCTCAGGGATCGCGCGGCGGCAGCGGGTGCGCCCGGTGCACCTCGTCCCACCCGACGACGAGGCAGCGGTCGACGACCTCGGCGTGGGCCTGGATCAGCTTCACGACCCAGGGGTCGCTCGACGTCGCGCGCAGGCGCATGCCGTCGTCGGTCACCCGCATCTCGACCACGACCTTGGGGCCGTTGCGGTAGAGCTCCGTCACCAGCGGGTCGGGCACCTCGTTCGGCCGCCCTTCCTTCAGACGGATGGCGTTGGCCTGGATCTGCCGGCGCAGGAGGTCCGCGACCTTCGCGTCCGGCGAGCCGGTCGCGACCTCGACGCCCTCCGGGATCGTGCTGACCGAGCGCCAGATGCGGTCCCGGTGCTCGACGAGGAAGGTCACCTCTGCGAGCGGGCCGTCCGACGAGCGCGGACGTCCCGCCGGATCGACCGCCTGCGGCGAGCCGCCGCACAGCCGGCATCCGGCCGAGGCGAGCGATGCGGCGCCCGCCGTGGCGACGAGCGCCAGCACGAGGACGAGACGCCGCACCCGCCCTACCCGATCGCCGCCCGCAGCTCGTCGCGGAAGTCCGGATGGGCGACGCGGATCAGCGCCTCGGCGCGCGCGCGATCGCCCAGCACCGAGAGGTCGACGGCGCCGTGCTCGGTGACGACCCACTGGACGTGGTGGCGCGGCGTGGTGACCGTCGTGTCGGCGCCGAGCCGGGGCACGATCGTGGAGACGCGCTCGCCGTGGACCGTCGCCGTCGAGCGCAGGCAGATGAAGCTCTGCCCGCCCGGGGCCTCCGCGGCGCCGAGCACGAACGACTCGTGCCCGCCCACGCCCGAGTATTGCCGCCCGCCGACGTGGTCGGCGGCGACCTGCCCGCGCAGATCGACGGCGAGCGCCCCGTTGACGCTCACGAAGCGGCGCAGCCGGCGCATCAGCGCCGGGTCGTTGACCGCGCCGACCGGCAGCATGCGGACGTCGGGGTTGCCGTCGAGCCAGGCGTAGAGCGCGCTCGTGCCGAGCGCGAAGGTGGCGATGCTGACGCCGTCGTAGAGCCCCTTGCGGTTGGTCACCTTGCCCGCCCGATGCAGGTCCATGACGCCGTCCGAGAGCATCTCCGTGTGGACGCCGAGGTCGTCCAGCGGCCCGGACGCGAGCAGGGAGGCGATCTCGTCCGGGATCGCGCCGATGCCGAACTGGAGCGTCGAGCCCGGCGCCACGTGCGCGGCCACCTCGGCGGCGATCGCGTGCTCCTCGGGGCTGGCGCTCGTCGGCGGCAGCGCGAAGAGGGGCGCGTCGTGGCGCACCACGGCGTCGACCTCCGAGACGTGGATGCGGTTGTCGCCGTGCTCGGGCAGCCCGGCCACGCGCGGCATGTGTGCGTTCAGCTCGGCCACGGCGAGCCGGTCGGGATCGCGCGCCGCCTCGCAGAACGCCGTGGTGCTGGCGCCCGCATGGGCTCCGAACGACAGCCATCCACCGGCGTCGGGCGGCGTCGTCACGGCGAGGACCACGCGCGGACGCAGCCGCAGCGCCAGACGCTCGAGGCCGTGGAAGTCGGCGGCCAGGTACTCGACCGCCGCGCCCGCCGCCCGCGCCATGCGCTCGACGGGACCGAAGAAGCCGCTCAGGACGCGCACGCCCGGCCGCTGCAGGAAGGCGTACGGCGCGCCGAGGAGGCCGGTGAAGAGGACGACGTCGACCAGGTCGTCGCGCGCCCCGAGCGCCTCGAGGATGCCGACCGGCTGCGCGCTCACGAAGCCGCAGGCCACGGTGTCGCGCGGCCGCAGGAGCGCGGCGGCGTCGGCGGGCGACAGCTCCCGGGGCGTGCGTCCCACGGCTCTGCTGCTACCCGATGGCGGCCCGGGACGCACGCCCGTCCGCGGACCCGGCCCGCACGCCCCGCCGGCGTTGACCCGATCGGGCTCCGAGGCTACCGGTCGCAGATCGCAGTCATCGAAAGGAGCGCGTCCCATGGCGATCCAGATCGGTAGCACCGTCCCCGACTTCGAGCAGGACTCCACCGCCGGCCGCATCAAGTTCCACGAGTGGATCGGCGACACCTGGGCCATCCTCTTCTCCCACCCGAAGGACTTCACGCCCGTGTGTACGACCGAGCTCGGCACCGCCGCGAAGCTGAAGAGCGAGTTCGACAAGCGCCGCTGCAAGATGATCGCGGTGAGCGTCGACGACGTGAAGTCGCACCAGGGCTGGGTGGGCGACATCGAGGACACCCAGAAGACGAAGATGAACTTCCCGATCCTCGCCGACCCGGATCGCAAGGTCGCGGGCCTCTACGGCATGATCCATCCGGAGGCCAACGACACCCTCACCGTGCGCTCGGTCTTCTTCATCGACCCGAAGAAGCGCGCCCGCGCGATGATCACCTACCCGGCCAGCACCGGCCGCAACTTCCAGGAGCTGCTGCGGGTGCTCGACTCGCTCCAGCTCACCGACGACCACCAGGTCGCGACCCCGGCCGATTGGAAGGACGGCGAGGACTGCGTGATCGTGCCCTCGGTCAGCGACGCCGATGCGAAGGCGAAGTTCCCGAAGGGCTGGACGGCGCTGCGTCCCTACCTGCGGCTGACGCCGCAGCCCAACAAGTGACGGTCTGACGGACGCGCGCCCGGCCGGCGCCCGGGGTAACCCGGGGGCGCCGGCCGCGAGCGCCGTCCGTCACTTGCTGTTGCCCTTGAACTCGCCGGGCACGTTCTTCGCGAGCCCGGCGGCCGAGTAGGCGGCCTCGAAGCACGTGCCGTTGTCGGCCTGGAGCTGCACGAGGAGCGGCAGCGGCAGCGGCGGCGCCGGCATGATCGAGGACAGGTTGGCGCCCTTCGCCTTGAACTGGATCTTCGCCTTGCCGGCGACCCCGGCCGTCAGCGTGAGGCCGATGACGCCGTCGGCGTTGCCGGTCTTGCTGGCGAACTTGAAGCCCTTCGTGCCGGTCGCGGCCCAGCACGGCTTGGTGCCGCAGGTACCGCCCGCCGGTACGTCGCCGCGGAAGACGACGCTCGGCGTGCCGCCCGACTGGTCGAAGACGCACAGCGCGTAGGACGTCGACGCGACCGGGTTTCCGAACGACGCCAGCGGGGTCGCGGCGCCCTTCAGCCACTTCCACTGGAGCTGATCCTTCGCCGGATCCGGCTTGTCCTTGATGGACAGCTGCGCCTTGCCCGCCTCGATCGGCGTCGCGCAGAGCAGTCGCGGCGCGGCGACGCAGTCGCCCGTGCCCGGATCGCACGACTCGCAGGCGGGGCATACGACGGGCTGGCCCGCGCCGGCGCAGACGCCGCTCTCACAGGTGCCGCCGCTCGTGCAGAGATCACCGCCCGCGCCGCACAGGGTTCCGTTCTCGGCGAAGGCGTCGGCCGGGCACGCGTTGCCGACGCCGTCGCAGGTCTCGGCGACGTCGCACTCGCCCGCGGCCTCGCGGCACGGCGCGGTCGACTTGGCGTCGGCCGGGCACGTGGCGCTGCTGCCCGTGCAGGTCTCGGCCAGGTCGCACACGCCCGCCGCCGCGCGGCACGGCGTGCTCGCCGGCTTGAACTGATCGGCGGGGCACGTGTTGCTCACCCCGTTGCAGACCTCGGCGACGTCGCAGTCGCCCGCCGCCGGGCGGCAGGGAGCCGTCGACTTGGCGTCGGCCGGGCAGGTCGCGCTGGTGCCGGTGCAGGCCTCGGCGACGTCGCAGACGCCCGCGGCGGCGCGGCACGGCGTCTCCACCGGCTTGAACTGGTCCGCCGGGCAGGTGTTGCTCGTGCCGTTGCAGCTCTCGGCGACGTCGCAGTCGCCGGCGGCCGGCCGGCACGTTGCGGTCGACTTCACGTCGGCCGGGCACGTGGCGCTGCTGCCCGTGCAGGTCTCGGCCAGATCGCAGTCACCCGCCGCCGGGCGGCACGGGAAGGTGTTCGGACGGAAGCTGCACGCGTTGCAGCAGGCCCCGCCGTCGCACTGCTCGCCCGCTTCGACGATGCCGTTGCCGCACACCGGCGGCGCCGTCGTCGAGGTGGTGGAGGTGCTCGTGGTCGTGGTGGTGACGATCGTCGTGGTCGTGGTGGCAGGGAGCGTCGTCGTGGTGACCGGCGGCAGCGTCGTCGACGTCGTGCTGGTCGTCGTGGTCGCCAACGACGTGGTCGTGGTGGTGGTCGTCGTCGGGACCGTGGTCGTGGTGGTCACGACCGGACAGTTCACGCAGCACTCCAGCTCGGGGGCCTGCGCCACGACCGGCGTGGGCACCCGGTTGGACGCCGCACCGACGAACGTCGGCGGCGCCACCTTCCACTCGAGACGGTTCAGCGCGCCGGCGAGGATCTTGCCGGAGATGGTCATCGTGTTGCTGGCCTGGAGCAGGTTCGTCGCCGCCGGGAAGGCGCCGGGCCCGGTGGCCTCGAGGAGACCCGTCGAGGTGACGTTGATGGTGCACGCGGTGAGCGTGATCGCGCCGCCCGCGAACCCGGTGGTCGCGCTCTTCGCGGTGACCGTGCCGGAGATGGTCGCCAGCCCACCGGCGGACATCGACGCCGTCCCGCCGGAGGCGTCGGCCTTGACGTCGATCTTGTTGCTGACGGTGAGGTCGGTGCCGGCGGCGATGAAGACGTCGCCGCCCGAGCCCTGGCCGGTGACCGGGGCCTGGAGGACGCCCGACACCGTGACCGCGCCGATGGCCTGCACGTCGGCGCTGCCGCCATCGCCGTCGGGCGAGGCGCCGTCGAGCTGGGTGGTGCCCGACATGGTGACGTTGCCGCCCGCGAAGACGTCCAGCTCGCCGCCGAAGCCGCCGCCGTAGCCGGTGTCGCCGCCGCTGCCACGGGCCGTCGCGAAGATCTTGCCGGCGAGGTTGACGTTCTTGCCCGCCGAGACGCTGACCGAGCCGCCGTCGCCGATGGCGCCCGCGGCCTTCAGGTTCATCTCGGAGTTGGACTGGATGTCGACGTTGCCGTTGGCGGAATCGAGCGTGACGTCGCAGATGCAGTCGCCGTTGGAGACGTCGAGGCGTCCCGCGGACGTCACCACGATGTCGTTCTGCGCGAAGATGCTGAGCGTGCCGCCCGAGGAGCCGTTCTCACCGCGTCCACCGCCCATGGCCTGGAGGAGGCTGCGAACCGTGACCGCCCCGCCGTTCGAGACGACGTCGATCTGACCGCCGAATCCGTCCTGGCTGCCGGTGTTGGCGACGATGGTGGCGTTGATGTCGATGTCGCCGCCGGCGACCATCTCGACGACGCCACCGGTGAAACTGCCGTTGACGTCGATCCTCGCCGTCCCGGCGCCCGTGGTCTGGAGGGTGAGGGTTTTCGTTGCCTCGAGGCGCACCGCACCGCCCTGCCCGACCCCCATCGTGATGCCCTTGGCGACGATCTTCGCCCCGGGCTCGAAGAGGATGCTGTCGGCCTTGATGGTGAGCGGCTCGCTGCCGTTGTCGACGGTGAGCGTCTTGCCCTGCTGGATCACGAGAGCCCGGGGGCGGATGTCGAAGGTGGCGCCGGCGGGCACCGTACACCCCGCGGTGATGGTGCACGGGTTGGCGCCCGGCGCACACAGCTGCGTGGCGTTGCACTGCGCAGCGGCCGGGCTCGCTGCCCCGAGGAGGGCGAGGAGACCGAGGGCGCCCGCGAGCGCGGGCAAAAGCCGAAAACGGCGGTGGGACATGATCTCGTAGCCTCGCTTTCCTCTACACGTCACGTCGTCGAGCACCGGGCGGTGCGGAGCGCGCGAACACTAGCACGTCGCAAGTTCGTGCCGTCAAGGAAAATTGGTGGCGCTCCTGCAAGACGAAGGTACGGGCCGCGTGCACCGCTGCATGCCTTTGCCTGGGCGCCTGCGCGGCGGCGTTTCGCGCCCCCCGCGGCCTTCGACTAGTATCGCACCCCATGGCCGAGCCGATCCCGCCGCTGAGCGGCTTTCCCGAGTGGCTGCCCGCGCAGCGGCTGGCGGAGCAGCTGCTCCTCGACCGGATCCGGCATCGGTTCGAGCTCGCCGGCTTCGTCTCGATCGAGACCCGCGCCGTCGAGCCGCTGAAGGTGCTGCTCGCCAAGGGGGAGACGGACAAGGAGGTGTACGTCCTCCGCCGCCTCCACGCCGAGCCCGGCGAGGACACCGACCTCGGGCTGCACTTCGATCTGACCGTGCCCTTCGCCCGCTACGTCGCCCAGCACCGCGGCCAGCTGACCTTCCCGATCCGCCGCTATCAGATCCAGAAGGCGTGGCGCGGCGAGCGTCCCCAGGAGGGCCGCTACCGCGAGTTCACCCAGGCCGACGTCGACGTCATCGGCGACGGCCGGCTCGGCATCCACCACGACGCCGAGCTGATCCGCCTGCTCGCCGAGGTTCTCGCCGCCCTCCCCATCCCCCCGGTCCGCCTGCTCGTGAACCACCGCAAGCTGCTCGAAGGCGCCTACCGGGCGATGGGGATCGAGGCGGTGACCGACGTCCTGCGCGCTGCCGACAAGCTCGACAAGATCGGCGAGCGCGGCGTTCGCGAGCTGCTGACGGCGAGCCTCGGACTGACGGACGCCGTCGCCGAGCGCTGCCTCGCGCTCGCCCGCATCCGCGGCGACGCCCCGGCGGTTGCCGCCGGGCTCCGCGCCCTGGGCCTCGCCCACCCGCTCATCGACGCCGGCCTCGCCGACCTCGGCGCGATCCTCGCGGCGAGCGCCGACCTGCCGGAGGGCCGTCTGGTCGCCGACCTGCGCATCGCGCGCGGCCTCGACTACTACACCGGCATGGTCTGCGAGGGGCAGCTCGTCGGCCACGAGCAGCTCGGCTCGGTGTGCTCGGGCGGCCGCTACGACGATCTCGCCTCGGGCATGGGCGTCGACGCCACGATGCCCGGCGTCGGCGTGTCGATCGGCGTCACGCGCCTCGTCGGCCGGCTGTTCGCGAAGCAGCTGCTGCACGCCGACCGCGCCACCCCGAGCTGCGTGCTGGTCGCGCTGGTCTCCGACGAGACCCGCGACGTGTCGCAGCAGGTCGCGCGCCGGCTGCGCGCGCGCGACATCGCCTGCGAGGTCTTCGACCGGCCGATCAAGCTCGGAAAGCAGATTCGCCAGGCCGAGCAGCGCGGCATCCCGTTCGTGTGGTTCCCGCCCATGGAGCCCGGCGCCGCCCACGGCGTGCGCGACATTCGCAGCGGCGCACAGGTCGACGCCGACCCCGACGCCTGGGAGCCGCCCGTCGAGGACCGCACGCCGCGGCTCGTGGGAGCATGACCCAGGCGCCGGCGGTGCTCGTCGTGATGCTCGCGGCGACCGCCGTGGCGGCGGCCGGCATCGAGGGCACCGTCGCGCTGCGGCCCGCGCAGCCTCCCGTCGACAAGCCGCGCTACCCCCTCGCCGCCACCTACGAGGTCGGCGCGCCCGATCCGCCGGTCGCGGTGATCTGGGTCGAGGCGCCGGCCGACGCGCCCGCCGCGGCCGAGGCGACGCTCGCGCAGGAGCACTATCAGTTCGCGCCCGGCGTGCTGGCCGTGCGCCGCGGCACCCGCGTCGCCTTTCCGAACCGTGACGAGGAGTACCACAGCGTCTTCTCGTACTCGAAGCCGAAGCGCTTCGATCTCGGTCGCTACGCACGCGACGAAACGCCGGCGACGGTGACCTTCGACGAGCCGGGCGTGGTGCAGCTGTTCTGCGAGATCCACGAGCACATGCGCGGCACCATCGTCGTCGTCGACACGCCGTGGTTCACGCGCAGCGACGCCGCAGGCCGCTACCGGCTCGACGGTCTGCCGCCCGGCCCGCACACGGTGCACGTCTGGGCCGGCGACGACGCTCGGCGCACCGCCACCGTCGAGGTGTCCGCCACCGGCACGACACGCCTCGACTTCGCCGCCCCCTGAGGCCACGACGCGTGCCCGTCCTCGGCTTCCGCCTGAAGCTGCTGCTCGGCACGCTCGTCGGCACCGTCGTCGTCACCGGCGCCGCGCTCCTCGCCGCACAGCGCAGCGTGCAGTCGGCCTATCGCGACCTCTTCCAGGACGGGTTCCGGCGCGACGTGCGCCTCGTCGCCGCGCTCGAGGACGCGCGCCTCGCCGCCGTGCGGACGCGCTGCCTCGAGCTGGCGCGCTCGGTGCGTCTCGTCGCCGCGCTCGGCGAGAACGACCCGCCGCTCGTCTACGAGATCGCCATCGACGAGTTGCGCGACGTCCTGCGCCCACCGGCCGGCGCCGCCGCACGCCCGGTGAGCTTCTTCCGCCTGCTCGACGCCCGCGGCGCGCTGCTGCCGACGCTCGACCCGCGCGCCGGCACGCTCGCCGCCGCCGACGACGCCGCCTTCGCCCTCGCCCGTGCCGCGGCGCTCGCCGACGGCCGCCAGACCGCGGGCATCCTCGTCCGCGGTCGCGGAGACGGGGCCGTGCTCGACGAGGTGGTGGTCACACCGGTGCGCGACCCGGTCGGCGGCAAGCGTCTCGGCGCCCTGGCGATCGGCTTTCCCGCGAGCTTCGAGAGCGGCGGCGAGGTTGCGTTGCGGGCCGCCGTCTTCGCCGGCGGCCGCCTCTTCGCACCCGGCCTGCCGCCCGCGTGGCGTCCCGCCGTCCAGGCCGCCACCGAAACGCTCGTCGCCGACGCCGGCGGCGCCGACACGCTCGCGCTCGGCGGCGTCGCGCATCGCCTGCTGGTCGCCCCGCTGCATCCCGAGGCGCCCTTCCCGCCGGCCTACGACGTCGGGCTCGCCTCCCTCGCTCCGGCCGAAGCAGCCGAGGCGCAGCTGCGGCGGCGCATCCTCGGGCTCGGGGGCGCCGCGCTCCTCGTGGGCTTCGTGCTGAGCCTCGGGCTCGCGCGCGGGCTCGGCCGGCCGATCGACGCCCTCGCCGCCGCCGCCCGTCGCATCCGTGGCGGCGACCTCGACGTGCGGGTGGCGGTGCGCACGCGCGACGAGGTCGGCCGCCTGGGCGAGGCGTTCAACGAGATGGCGGCGGGCCTCGCGTTGAAGGAGCGCTACCGGCGCGTGCTCGACGTGATCGCGGATGCGGCGGTGGCCGACGAGCTGCTGCGCGGCGGCACCGCGCTCGGCGGCGAGGTGCGCGAGGTGACGATCCTCTTCTGCGACATCCGCGGCTTCACCGGCCGCACCATGGGGATGGCGCCGGCGCGCCTGGTCGAGCTGCTGAACGCCCACATGACGGCGCTCACGCACGTCGTGCATACCCACGGCGGCGTGGTCGACAAGTTCATCGGCGACGCCGTCATGGCGCTCTTCGGCGCGCCGCGGCCGCATGGCGACGACGCTCGCCGCGCGCTCCGCGCCGCGCAGGCGATGCAGGCCGAGCGGGCGCGCCTCGACGCCGCCACGGGCACGCCGATGCCGATCGGCATCGGCGTCGCCAGCGGCCCCGTCGTCGCCGGCTGCGTCGGCGCGGCCGAGCGGCTCGAGTACACCGTCCTCGGCGACGCCGTGCTCCTGGCCGCGCGCCTCGCCGCCCAGGCGCGCCCGGGCGAGGTGCTGCTCGACGACGCCACCCGCATGCAGGCCGCTTCGGGGGCGCGGGTCGAGCCGCTGGCACCGCTCGCGCTGAAGGGCTTCGCCGCACCGGTGGCGGCGTTCCGCCTGGCCGCGTGCGACGACGCGGCGGTGGTGACGCCGTGAGGCGCGCGCTCGCCGTGCTCGCCTGCCTCGTCGCCGCTGCGCCGGCGGCCGCGTTCGACCCCGACGCCGTGCTGGACCGCCTGGGCGAGCGCCTGACGCTGTCGACGGCGGACGGCCGCTTCCGCGCCGCCGTCAGCGGGCTCGCCGACCTCGAGGGCTGGTACGTCGATCAACGCCCGCCCGGCATCGTCTTCGGCGACGGCGCCAGCTTCGCGAACCCGCGCCTGACGCTCTTTCTCGACGCGCACGCCGGCAGGCGGCTCTACGCCTTCGTGCAGGCGCGCGTCGACCGCGGCTTCGATCCGCGCGAGGTGCACGGCGCCGAGGCACGCGCCGACGAGTACCTCGTACGCTGGAGCCCGCTCGGGCCCACGCGGCTGCACCTGCAGGTCGGGAAGTTCGCCACCGCGATCGGCAACTGGGTCGGACGTCATCTCTCATGGGACAACCCACTCGTCACCGCGCCCCTGCCCTACGAGCGCATCACCGGCGTCACCGACGGCGTCGCACCGAACAGCACCGAGGAGCTGGTCGCACGGCGCGACCTGCCGGACAACAAGCCCGCGTGGGTGCCGATCATCTGGGGCCCGAACTACGCCGCGGGCGCATCGGCGTTCGGGCGCATCGACCGCGTCGACTGGGCGCTCGAAGTGAAGAACGCGGCGCCCGCGTCGCGACCGTACGAGTGGAACCCCGTCGATCGCGGCTGGCGCGAGCCGACGGTGACCGGGCACCTCGGCTGGTCGCCGAGCGCGGCGTGGGCGCTCGGGCTCTCGGCGAGCTCCGGACCCTACCTGCGCGAGGCGACGCAGCTCGCGCAGGGCCAGCGCACGCGCGACTTCCGCCAGATCCTCGCCGGCGCCGACGCGCGCTGGGCGTGGCGCAAGCTCGAGCTGTGGAGCGAGCTCTACTTCTCGCGCTTCGAGGTGCCGATCCTGAACGCCGTCAGCCGCCGCCCGGCGACCTCGATCGATGCCGACGTCATGGCCTGGTACGTCGAGGGCCGCTGGAAGCTGCCCCACGGCGTCTGGCTCGCGCTGCGCTGGAACCAGGAGTGGTTCGCCAAGGTCCAGCCGTCACGCGGCGAGGAGGTGGCCTGGGACCGCGACACGTGGCGGATGGACACCGGCATCGGGTGGCGCGCCGGACGGTACTTCCAGGCCAAGCTCCAATACGCCTTCAATCACCAGAACGGCCCGCTCCAGCAGGGCGAGCAGCTGGTGGTCGCGCAGCTGACGCTGCGCTTCTGAGGCGGCCCCGGCGGCCGGACCGCCGGGACCGATCGTCGACTAGCTGCGGGGCGACGGCGCGTGCGCCTGCTCGCGCTCGCGCTTCGCCTGGTGCACGACCTTCACGAAGTCGAGCATGCGGCGCAGGTGGTCGCCCGCTTCGCGCGCGTTGCGCGCCGTCCTGTCGAGGGAGTCCTCGGGCCGGGTCGCGGTGTCGTTCTTCATACCGTCCAGCGTGTCGGACCGCGCCGCGGGTGGCAAGCCCGGCTCACTTCACGAGCAGGCTCTGGGCGCCCTTGGCGAACTCCTTGGACGCCGCCTCGTCCTCGCCGCCCAGGTCCGGCATCTTGAACGGGACCTCGACCCCGCGTTGGCAGGCCGGCCGCGCGCGCATGGCGTCCATCCACCGCGTGAGCCCGTCGAGCCCGTCGACCGAGACGCCGGACCACTTGTGCGTGCGCACCCAGCACCAGTTGGCGATGTCGGCGATGGAGTAGTCGCCCGCGAGCCACTCGTGGTCCTTCAGGCGCCCGTCGAGCACCTCGAAGAGGCGACGCGACTCCTTCTGGTAGCGCTCGATCGCGGCCGGGATCTTCTCCGGGAAGTAGCGGTAGAAGACGTTCGCCTGGCCCATCATCGGGCCGACCCCGCCCATCTGGAACATGAGCCACTGGACGACGAGCGAGCGGCCCTTCGCGTCGCTCGGACAGAGGCGGCCGGTCTTCTCGGCGAGGTAGAGCATGATCGCGCCCGACTCGAAGACGGCGAAGTCGCCGGCGTCGCGATCGACGATGGCCGGGATGCGGCCGTTCGGATTGATCTCGAGATACCAGTCCTGCTTCTGGTCGCCCGCCATCAGGTTGATGAGGTGGACCTCGTAGGGCAGCTCGAGCTCCTCGAGCACCACGGAAGCCTTCCAGCCGTTCGGCGTCGGAGCGGTGTACAGATCGATCACGCGTGCGTCCTCCCGCGGGCACGGCTATGCCGCGCGACGGGCCCTCGCAAGGCGCGGAGCCCCGCGATACTCACCGGGACGTGACCGACTACGTCCTCGCCACCGGTGCGGCGGAGCGCGAGCGACTGGCGCTCCTGCAGGAGGTCTACGGCCCCGTCACGGAGGCCGCGCTGCGTGCGGCCGGGCTGCGGCCCGGGATGCGCGTGGTCGAGATCGGCTGCGGCAACGGCATCATGGCGTGCTGGCTCGGCGAGCAGGTCGGCCCGACCGGCGCGGTGCTGGGGCTCGACCAGAGCCCGGCGCAGGTCGAGGAAGCGCGCCGGCTCGCGGCGGCACGCGGGCTCGGACACGTGACCTTCGACGTCGCCGAGGCGAACGCGCCGGGCGCGCCGGCGGCGGCGTTCGATCTGGCGTACTGCCGCCTCGTGCTGATGCACCTCCCCGACCCGCTCGGCGCGCTGCGCGTCATGGGCGCGCTGGTGCGGCCCGGCGGCGCGGTCGTCGCGGTCGAGATGGACGTCACGCGCTGGCTCTGCGACCCGCCGTCGGCGGCGGTCGAGCGCTGCTATGCGATGAACCTCCAGCTCGCCACGAAGCGCGGCGAGAACTTCCGCATCGCGACCAGCCTGCACGCGCTGTTCGACGCCGCCGGCCTGGAGGGCGTCGAGGCGCGCGCCGACCTGCCCCTCATCCGCAGCGGGCCGACGAAGCACCTCCTGCGCCTGTCGTTCGAGGAGCTCGCCCCCGTCGCGGTGCTGGACGGCGTCACCACGCCCGAGGAGGTGGCCGACCTCGACGCCGAGCTGCGCCGCATCGCCGACGACCCGCACACGCTGCTCGGCATGCCGCTGGTCGTCGCCGTGCGCGGCGTCAGTCCACGCTGATGCGCGGCTTCTCGGGGTGGCGCTTGTAGAGGATGACCGTGTGGCCGACGAGGCCGCACGGCTCCGACTCGCTGCCTGCGGCCAGCGCCGCCGCGAGCGCCTTCTTGTCCTCCGGCTCGCGCAGCCGGACCTTGATCAGCTCGTGCGCGAGCAGCGCGCCCCGCACCTGCTCGAGGACGGCGTCGGTCACGCCCTGGTGGCCGACCTGGACGACGGGCTCGAGCGGGTGGGCCAGACCGCGGAGCCTCTTGCGCTGGGTCGAGGTGAGCACGGCGCGGGGTTGTGGCACAGGACGACAGCGGACGCGATCGTCAGGACGCCGGCGGCGTACAGCGCACCACGGCGGGCGCGGACGGCGGGTGCGGCGATTCGCACGGGCACCTGCCGTGCGAATCGCATGCCGGACGCACGCGTCCCGAGTCCGGGGCGTCCGGCGCCCCGGCTCGGGATGCGAACGTCATGCGACGGCGGCCACGATGGGCCGCCGCATGATCACGCGTTGACGGCGTTGCCGAGCGTCAGGGGCGCCGACGACGCCAGGGACGGGCCGGCCGTGACGCCGAGCTTCGCCTTCGCGGCCTCGCCCATCGTGCACTGGCCCTCGAAGTTGGCGCCCTCCTGGATCACGACGACCGGCGCCGCGATGTTGCCCTTCACCTTGCTCGGGCTGCGCAGCTCGAGGCGCGTCTTGGCGGTGATGTCGCCCGTCACCGTGCCCTGGACGACGATCACCGTGCCGTTGACGGTCGCCTTCAGGTTCGCGCTCTCGCCGATCGTGAGCGTGCCGTTGGCCGTCACCTGGCCCTCGACCTGGCCCTCGATGCGCGCCGAGCTGCCGAAGGTCACCGTCCCGGTGAGCTGCGTGTCCTTGCCGAGGAACGCGCTCGTGGCGCCCTGGGCGCCTGCGCCCGGCCCCGAGCCGCTCGCGACCGACTCGCCCACCGGACCCTGTCCACCATCACGCTGAAACATCCAACCACCTCCACAGGGGAATCGACCGGATATCGGCGCGCGCGCGGCCGGACTTGAGGGTTTTCCCGGATGTCAGGCTTTCCGTAGGGTTCGCGGCGCGTCAGGGGGCGGCGTCGAGGAGCGCGTGCCAGAGGTAGCGGGCGTACGAGCGGTCGACGAGGAGGAGGTACGAGGGCGTGCCGTCGAGGTCGTCGCGGACGACGTCGGTGGGGACGCCCGCCACCGGGGCGCGGAAGGCGGCGCCGTGCGGGGTGACGGCGTCGCCCAGGTCGATCGCGCAGACGGCGCGCAGCACGGTCTCGGCACGCGGCCCGGTCAGGCGGAGCGCAGCGTAGAAGTGCGTCAGGTCGACGCCCGCCGCCGCGCCGAGGACGAGCCACTGGCCCGGCGCGGTGCCGACGACGAGCGTGCCGCCGGCGTCGCGGCGGGCGCGGCCCATCGGCACGTCGTGCGCGCCGCTGCGGGCGTGCACCAGCGTCGCTGCCACCTCGTCCGCAGCGCGCAGCTCGAGGCCGTCGCGCACGTAGGCCGGCTCGGTGATCGCGCGGCGGGCGATCGGCGCCCACTCAGCCACGCAGCCGCTCCCCCGACGGATCGAAGTGGGACAGATGCTCGGTCACGCGCGCGCCGATGCACCGCCCGCCCGGCAGCCGCACCTGCACGACGGTGCCCACGAAGGCGAGGTGCGGCGCGACGTAGCCGAGGCAGACGGCGCGGTGGAGCGTCGGCGAGAAGCGGCTCGAGGTGATGCGGCCGACGATGCGGCGCTCGCCCTCGACGATCTGGCTCGCCTCGACCGGCACCTCGGTCGGGTCGAGCGGCTGCAGCGCGACCAGGCGCGCGTAGTCGTCGCGCCCCTGCTGCCAGCGCAGCTCGGTCGCGCCGGCGAAGTCGTCCTTGTCCAGCTTCACGAGCCCGCCGAAGCCGGCGGCGAAGGCGATCGTCAGCCCGTCGGTGTCCTGGCCGACGATCGCGTGCCCCTTCTCGAGCCGCAGCACGCGCTGCGCCTCGACGCCGAAGGGCCGCACGCCGAGGTCGCGGCCGACCGCGAACAGCGTCTCCCAGACGTGGAGCCCGTACGACGCCGGCACGTGCAGCTCCCAGCTGGTCTCGCCGGTGAAGCCGATGCGCCAGAGGACGCAGCCGTCGACGCCGGCGACGCGGCCCTCGCGCACCTGCATGTAGGGGAACGCGAGATCGACGCCCTCGACCACGCGCCCGAGCAGCGCCCGCGCCTTCGGCCCGGCGACGTTCATGCTGGCGTACGCCGCCGTGCAGGGCGTGAGCGCGACGTCCCAGTCGGGGTGCGCGGTCTGGAGCCACATCTCGAGCCACTCGTAGACGGTGCCGGCGCCCGACGACGTCGTCGTCATGAGCCAGCGTTCCTCGGCGAGACGGCCGGTGACGCCGTCGTCGAGCACGACGCCGTCCTCGGCGCACATGACGCCGTAGCGCACGCCGCCGACGGGGAGCTGCGACCACTTGTTCACGTAGACGAGGTTCAGGAGCTTCGGCACGTCCGCGCCGCGGAGGTCGATCTTGCCGAGCGGCGTGACGTCGATGACGCCGACGCCCTCGCGCACGGCGCGCACCTCGCCGGCGGGGTCGCCGTAGTGCGCGGGGCGGATCCACTGCCCCGCGACCATCGGGATCGCCGCCTGCGCCTCGTGCCACGGCTGCATCGGCGACACCCGCACGGGGTGGTGCGGACGGCCGGCGAGCGCACCGAGCGTCACCGGGACGTAGGGCGGACGCCAGGTGGTGGTGCCGATCTCGGCGATCGGCGTGCCGACCGCGCCGGCCAGCACGGCGACCGTGCTCATGGTCTCGAGCTTGCCCTGCGCGGGGCCCATGGTCGCCGTCGTGTAGCGCTTCACCAGCTCGACGCCGTCGTAGCCCTCGTGCGCCGCGGTGACGACGTCCTTCGAGCCGACGTCCTCGGAGAAGTCGACGAAGCCGTGCGTGCGCGCCTGGAAGAGCGCCGGGTGCGGATCGCGCTGCAGCAGCGTGACGGGGTCGGGCATGCCGCCCCGCGCCTGCACCGCCGCCGCGCGGCCGACGGTCTCGCCGTGCGCGACGAGCTCGTCCAGCGTGCCGTCGCCGGCGAGGCCGCCGGTGACGAAGACGTCGTCGGGCAGACGGCCGCCGGGAACGAAGCGTGCCGCGCGAGGGTCGTAGACGGGCCGGTCGCCGGCCATGTTCAGCAGCAGCGTCTGCGCCGTCCAGCCGACGGCGGTGACGAGGAGGTCGCACGCGAGCGTGCGGCCGTCGGCCAGCTCCACGGCTTTGACCGCGCCCCGCCCGGTCGCGCGCACGACGTCCTCGCCGCGGCGCGCGTCGGCGACGGCGACGACCTCGACGCCGGCGCGGCGGAGGTCGTCGATGGCCGCGTCGCCCTCGGCGTTGGCGGTCAGCACGACCGCGCGCGCGCCGGGCTTCACCGCCCACAGGTTCACCAGCCGGCGCACGGCGGTGGACAGCATGACGCCCGGCAGGTCGTTGCCCGCGAAGACGTACGGCCGCTCGATGAGCCCGCCCGCGACCACCAGCGCCTTCGCCCGCGCCCGCGTCAGCCGCTCGAAGACGCCCGGCACGCCGCGCTCGACGATCCCGAGCCAGTTCTGGTCCCAGCGCCCGGTGACGACGGCGTCGGCGAGGACGGTGATCGACGGCCGCCGCGCGATCGCGTCCCGGAGCGGCGTCGGATCGCCGGCCCAGCGCAGATGGCCGCCGAGCTCGGGCTCCTCCTCGACCAGCAGCACGCGTGCGCCCGCGTCCGCCGCCGCGATCGCCGCGGACATCCCCGCCGGACCGCCGCCCGCGACGACCACGTCCGGATGCAGGAAGCGATGCGCGAACCGCTCCGCCGGCTCCCGGCGAGCGACCCGCCCGCCGGGCGCGAAGCCGCGCAGCACGCGCTGGTACGCCGGCCACAGCGCCTCGGGCGCCATGAACGTCTTGTAGTAGAAGCCCGGCGGCAGGAAGCGGCCGAGGAGCTGGTTCACGGCGCGGAGGTCCCAGCGCAGCGACGGCCACACGTTCTGCGCCCGCACGTCGAAGGCGACGCCGACCCGCCGGTGCGCGCCGCGAACGTTGGGCTCGTCGCCGACCTGCACGAGACAGCCCGGGTCGTGGTAGGTCGCCGAGAGAACGCCGCGCGGCCGGTGGTACTTGAAGCTGCGCGAGAAGACGCGCTCCCCCGCCGCCAGCAGCGCCGAGACGATGGTGTCGCCGCGGTAGGCGAAGCGGAGCTGGCCGTTCCACGTGAAGCTGAAGGCGTCGCCGCGGTCGACGACCTCCCTCGGCTGCGGGCCGAGGCGCATGGGCATGGGGGGCGTCATGCGGACACGGGGCGCGTCGCGTTGGTCGTCGTGTCGCGCTCGATCTGGAAGAAGCGGCGGCAGCCGGCGCGGTGGTACCAGCCCTCGCGCACCCAGCCGGCGAGGTTGCGCTTCTCGTAGAGGTACGCGCGCCACTCCGCAGGGGTCGCCGCATGCGGGTCGGGGCGCGGCTTGGCTTCGCCCATCCAGCGGAACTCGGAGGCGTTGCGCGGGCCGCAGTGCGGGCACGGGACGAGCAGCATGGTCAGTGGCCGACGGCGGCCGCCCCCTTCTCGCCGACCAGGCGCCCCTCGGCGAAGCGCGATAGCGCGAACGGCGCGATCAGCTCCGGCGTCCGGCCCGTGGCGACGAGCGCCGCCATCTGCTCGCCCGAGACGGGCCCGGCCTTGAAGCCGTACGTCCCCCAGCCGACGTCGACGTAGAAGCCGCGCACCGGCGTCTCGCCCATGACCGGCGAGTAGTCCGGCGTCATGTCGCACAGCCCCGCCCACTGGCGCAGCAGGCGCACCATGGCGATCGACGGGATCAGCTCGAGCACGTGGCTCGCCAGCTCCTCCGTGAACTCGAGCGTCCCGCGCATCGAGTAGGCCGCGAACGGGTCGACGCTGGCGCCGAAGACGAGCTCGCCGCGGTCCGTCTGGCTGACGTAGACGTGCAGCGTCCCCGACACGACGACGCTGTGGAGGAACGGCTTCACCGGCTCGGTCACCGCGGCCTGGAGCGGGTGCGTGACGATGGGGAGGCGCACGCCGGCCATGTCGGCGATGGTCGTCGCCCAGCCGGCGGTGCAGTTGACGACGCGCTCGGTGGCGATCGTGCTGCCGTCGGCGAGCCGCACGCCGGTCACGCCATCCGAGCCGACGTCGATGCCCACGACCTCCGTCTCCTGGTGGATATGGACGCCGAGCGCGTCGGCCGCGCGCGCGTAGCCCCAGTTGACCGCGTCGTGGCGGATGATGCCGCCTGGCGGGTGGTAGAGCGCGCCCAGGATCGGGTAGCGGCGGCGCGGCGAGCAGTCGAGGTAGGGCTCGATCGCGGCGACGTCGCGCGGGCCGATCACCTTCGAGTCGACGCCCTCCAGCTGGTTCACCTGCGCGCGCCACTGCATGGTGCGCAGCGCGCCGTCGTCGTGCGCCAGCGTCATGTGGCCGCGGCGCGCGAACATGACGTTGAAGTCGAGCTCGCGCGCCAGGTGGCGGTAGAGCTCGAGCGAGCGGTCGTAGAAGCGCACGCCCTCGGGCGTCAGGTAGTTCGAGCGCACGATGGCGGTGTTGCGGCCCGAGGCGCCGCCGCCCACCCACGCCTTGTCGACCACGGCGACGTCGGTGACGCCGTGGTTCTTCGCAAGGTAGTAGGCGGTCGCGAGCCCGTGCACGCCGGCGCCGATGACGACGACGTCGTAGCTGCGCCGCTGCGCCTGGCGCCGCCACGCGCGCGGCCACTCGCCGCCGGTGAGCCCGCGGCGGAGGAGCGACCAGGCCGAGTAGCCCTTCACCAGCCGCCGGGCTCCGAGCTGCGGCGTCCGGGGATCCAGCTCGTGCCCGCGAGCGGCACGCCCGCCATCGCCGCGGCCTCGACGGTCAGCGCCACGAGGTCCTCGCGTTCGAGATGGTGCACGTTCGACTTGCCGCAGGCGCGCGCGAGCGTCGTCAGCTCCATGGTGAGGACGTTGAGGTAGTTGCGCAGGGCCCGCGCGCCTTCCGTAGGCTCCAGCCGCAGCTCGAGTGACGGGTCCTGCGTCGTCACGCCGACCGGGCAGCGGCCGCTCTGGCAGTGGTGGCAGTAGCCGGGCTCCGTGCCGAGCTTCGCGTAGTCGGCGCTCACGTCTTCGTGCGTCCCCCCGTCGAGCGGCCTCGGCGCGTTGCAGCCGAGCGCCATCAGCACGCCCTGCCCGATCGACACCGCGTCGGCCCCGAGCGCCAGCGCCTTCGCGACGTCGGCCCCGGTGCGAATGCCTCCCGAGACGACCAGCTGCACCTCGCCGTAGACGCCCATCTCCTCGAGCGCCTCGACGGCCTGACGCACGGCGGGCAGCGTCGGGATGCCGGCGTGCTCGATGAACACCTGCTGCGTCGCCGCGGTGCCGCCCTGCATGCCGTCGACGACGACCACGTCGGCGCCCGACTTCACCGCCAGCTTCACGTCGTTGAAGACGCGCGACGCGCCGATCTTCACGTAGATCGGCACCTGCCAGTCGGTGATCTCGCGCAGCTCGACGATCTTGATCGCGAGGTCGTCGGGCCCCGTCCAGTCGGGATGGCGGCACGCCGAGCGCTGGTCGATGCCGGCGGGCAGCGTGCGCATGGCGGCGACGCGCTCGGTGATCTTCTGCCCGAGCAGCATGCCGCCGCCGCCGGGCTTGGCGCCCTGCCCCACGACGACCTCGATGGCGTCGGCCTTGCGGAGGTCGTCGGGGTTGAAGCCGTAGCGCGACGGCAGGCACTGGTAGACGAGCGTCTTCGACGACTCGCGTTCTTCAGGCGTCATGCCGCCGTCGCCGGTGGTGGTCGACGTGCCGACGGCCGTCGCCGCGCGCCCGATGGCCTCCTTCGAGCGCGCCGACAGCGCGCCGAAGCTCATGCCGGCGACGGTGATCGGGATCGCGAGCTCGATGGGCTTCTTCGCGTGGCGTGTGCCGAGCACCGTCTTCGTCGTGCAGCGCTCGCGGTAGCCCTCGAGCGGATAGCGTGACATCGACGCCGTCAGGAAGACGAGGTCGTCGAAGTGCGGGACGCGGCGCTTCGCGCCGAGGCCGCGGATGTCGTAGACGCCGTGCTCGGCGGCGCGCTGGATGTAGGCCAGCACGTCCGGGCCGTAGAGGCTGTTCTCCTCGCGCCGGATCGCCACGTCGCTCAGTACTCCTGCTGCGCGTCGGCGTTCCAGTGATACAGCGTGCGCGCGGAGGCGACGCGGCGGAACCGCGCGGGGTCTTCGGCCAGGCCGGCCTTCGCGAGGAGCGCGCGCACGACGACGACGTCCGCCTCGGTCATCTCCTCTTCCTGCGCGTCGGCACCGAGGCTCTTGATGCCGCCGCCGACGTAGATGACCGCCTCGTAGAGCGAGTCGCCGAGGCTCGCGCCGGCGTCGCCGCAGACGACGATGCGCCCCGCCTGCGCCATGAAGCCGCTCGCGTGCCCGACGCGCCCGCCGACCACGACGTCGCCGCCCTTCAGCGAGATGCCGCAGCGGGCCGCGGCGTCGCCCTCGACGACGAGGAGCCCGCCGTGCATCGACGCCCCCGCGCACTGCGAGGCGTTGCCGCGCACGCGCACGAGGCCCGACATCATGTTCTCGGCGACGCTCGACGCCACGCTGCCGTGGACGGTGATCGTCGCCTGCTTGTTCATCCCGCCGACGAAGTAGCCGGCGTGGCCGCGGATCTCGACCTCGCCGGGCCAGTCGAGCCCGACGGCCAGGTTGTGCGCGCCGCCGGGGTTCACGAGCGTGACGGACTCCATCGAGTCCCGATGATGGAGGGCGTAGTTGATCTCCCGGACCGAGAGCTGCTCGAGATCGAGGACCGTCAATTCGGGACCGTCCAGGTGTAGATGCGCTCCGGCTCCGGCTCGAAGACGTTCGCCGACGCGACGTCGGGCAGATGCGCCAGCGCCCGGAACTCCGACGCGATCGCCACCCACGAGTCGGTCTCCGCGATGACGGCGGGCTTGCAGGCGAAGGCGTCGCGGACGAGCGTCAGCGAGTCGCCGGTGCCCATGACGAGCGTGTAGAAGCCGTCGAGCTCGCGGAACGCGACCTCGAGCGCCTGCTCGAGCGAGTCGCCGGCGCGGAGCCGCCACTCGATGAGGCGGCAGGCGGCCTCGGTGTCGTTGTCGGTCTCGAAGGCGACGCCCTCCGCTTCGAGCTTGCGGCGCAGCATGTTCGGGTTCGACAGCGAGCCGTTGTGGACGAGGCAGAAGTCCTCGCCGGCGGTGAACGGATGCGCGCGCGCCGGCGACACGGCCGACTCCGTCGCCATGCGCGTGTGCCCGACGGCGTGCGTGCCGCCGAGCACCGGGAACCGGTAGCGCTTCGCGATCGCGCCCGCCGCGCCGACGTCCTTGTAGACGTTGATGCGCCGTCCGGCCGACAGGAGGTGCAGCGTCGGATCGTACTCGGCGAGCCAGCGGCGGAAGTCGGGCGCGGTGCCGGCGAGCGAAACGACGGCGTGGTTCTCGATGGCCTCGACGGACGCGCCCAGCGCCGTCGCGAGCTCGCCCCACGGGTAGTCGCGGCGCGGCGCGAAGACGTTGAAGCGGCGGAGCGCCCCGGTCGTGGGCTCGCCGAAGACGGCGAGGCCGCCCGAGTCGGGCCCGCGCTCACCCATCGTCTCGAACATGCCGGTCACGAGCCGGCCGAGCTCGGCGCGCCGCGTGCCGTCCTTCAGGAGAAGGCCGACGACGCCGCACATCAGTAGAACTCCAGGTACCGCCGCAGCTCCCAGTCGGAGACGTGGCGGTGGTAGTCGACCCACTCCATCCGCTTGATCGTCACGAACTCGGAGAGGAAGTCGGAGCCGAGCTGCTGCGCGAAGAGCCCGTCCGCCTCGAGCGCGTCGAGCGCCTCGGCGAGCGTCTGCGGCAGCACGCCGACGCCGCGCTCGCGCAGTTGCTCGGGCGACAGGCGGTAGTGGTTGATGTTGTGCGGCTCGCCCGGATCGAGCTTGCGCTCGATGCCGTCGAGCCCGGCGGCAATGATCGCCGACGCCGCGAGGTACGGGTTGGCGCTCGAGTCGACGAGCCGGACCTCGAGCCGCCCGTACGGCACGCGGACCATCGAGGTGCGGTTGTTGTCGCCGTAGGAGATGTAGGCCGGCGCCCAGGTGGCGCCGGAGAAGCTGCGCCCGACCACGAGCCGCTTATAGGAGTTGACCGACGGCGCCACCAGCGCCGCCAGCGCCGGCGCGTGCGCGAGGAGCCCGCCGAGGAAGTGGTAGGCGAGCTGCGACAAACCAAGGTTGCGCTCGTCACCGTCGTCCGCGAAGAGGTTGCCGGTCTTCCCGTCGGACAGCGAGAGGTGATGATGGAGTCCGCTGCCGGTGCGGTCGCTGAACGGCTTCGGCATGAACGAGCAGACGGCACCACACTGCCGCGCGATCTCGCTCGCCGCCATGCGGAAGAAGACGATGCGGTCGGCGGACGTGAGGCAGTCGGAGTACGAGAAGTTCACCTCGAACTGCCCGTTCGCGTCCTCGTGGTCCACTTGGTAGACGTCGAACCCGACCTTCTGGAGCGCCTCGACGAGCTGCTCGATGAAGGCCCGGCTCCGGAAGAGCCCCTTGTAGTCGTAGCAGGGCTTGTCGAGCGCGTCGGACGGGTCGGCGCAGACGACGGTCCCGTCGGGCAGCCGGTTCAGCAGCATGAACTCCGGCTCGATCCCCGAGTCGAGCGTCCACCCCTTCTCCGCGAGCCGCGCGATCTGCTTCTTCAGGATGTGCCGCGTGTCGAGCGGCCACGGCTGCCCCTTCACGTACCCGTCGCAGACGATGCGCGCGTACCCCGGCTGCCACGGCACGAGGGAGAGCGTGGCGAGATCGCCGACGGCCATGAAGTCGGGATCGTGCGGCTCCTGCCCGAGCCCCCAGACCGCGAACCCGGCGAAGCCGGCGCCGCCCTCGAGCACGTCGCCCAGGTGGCTTGCGGGAACGGCCTTGGTCTTCGCGACGCCGTGGATGTCGACGAACTGCGCGAGGACGAAGCGGACGTCGTGCTCCTGCAGAAACGCTTCGGCCTGGGCCGGCGTCATGACGCCGGGTCTCGGTGGGGTCATGCGCGGGGCCTCCGGGGCACTCTGGGTCGGATCACCTGGGCGCCGGAAATGGCGAAGGGGGTGTACCTCGTCAAGGAGCCCTGCGCGGGTTGCCCGGCTGTGGGCCGTCGGCTATGAGACGCGGCTCGCGCGGTCTGCCACCCTAGCTCAGTCGGTAGAGCAACTGATTCGTAATCAGTAGGTCGCCGGTTCGACTCCGGCGGGTGGCTCTTGAAATTGCTGACGTTTTCTCCGTCGCCTGCTAGCAAAGTTATCTTTCAGTCACGGTTCAGTCACTAACACACCGCGTCAGCGGGGAGCGGTCAGGATCTTCTGGCCTCACGTTCTGCCCTGACCGTGACTGACCGCCTCCGCGCCGTCGTCGTCGAGGCAGTCGTTGCCGGTGGCGTCGACCGCCGGCAACCACGAGCCGTACGTGTCGCTCGTGAGCTTGATGCTCTCGTGTCCCAGCTGCTCTTTCACCCACTGGAGCGGCTTCTGTCCCTCCGACAGCAACAAGCTGGCGAACGTGTGGCGGAAGCAATGCGGCGTGAAGTGTCGCGGAAACCGCGCGTCCACGGGCAGCCCGGCCTTCACGTCGGCCTCGTGCAACTGGCGCAGGACCGTCCGCATGACGCGCCGGACGTTGCTGTCATCGAACGTGCCCGCGCACGGGTCGTCGCCGTAGGTGCCCGGGTGGCGCTCGACGTAGAACAGCCACGGCGGCGTCACCGGCCAGCCGTGACGCAGCTTTTCCTTCGCGCGGTCGACCTCGAGCCAGCGCCGCAGGATCGTCGCGAGCTGCGGCGTCAGCCGCACCGTGCGCACGCCGTGGTCCGACTTCGGGGGGCCGATCGTCCAGGCGTCGGGTTTCCCCGGCACCTTGTGGTCCTTCACCTTCTCGCGCTCGACGCGCAGCGTGCCGGCGTCGAGGTCCAGGTCCACGACCCGCAGCGCGAGCGCTTCGTTGATGCGCAGGCCCGTGCGCGCGAGCAGCAGGAACAGCGGCGCCAGCCGCGGGGCCATCGCCTCGACGGCCGCGCGGAAGCGCGTGAGCTGCGGGCGCGTCATGGCCTTCTTCTTGACGGCGTTGCGGCGGGCCGCCGGCTTCGCCGCGAGCCCAAGTTCCGCGCCGAGCCGCGCAAACGGGTTCGCCGGGTAGATCTGGCTCGACACGGCGACGGCCGCGAGTTTCGAGAAGGTCGCCAGGATGCCGCGCACCGTGCTGTCGGCGTGCCGGGGACGCAGCGTCTTGCCGTCGCGGATCACGGGCGCCTTCCGCATCGTGAGGAGGAAATCCATCACCGTGCCCCGGTCCACATCGCGCATCGGCCAGCCCCGGAAGTGCGGCAGGATGTGCGCGTCGAGGTTGCTCGCGTAGAACCGCGCCGTGTTGCCGCGCCGCAGCTCGGTCAACGCCTTGAGCCGCTGCGCGACGACCTCAACCGTGCTCCCGGGGTCGATGCTCGGGCGCCCCATCGGCCGAGACTTCCTGCGTTGGTCCTCGTGGTCGTCGGCTTCCTGCTTCGTCGCGAACCACTTGGTCCGGCGCTTCAACGTGCCGTCCGGTTGGCGGTCGTACCACTCGTCCTTGAACGGCTTCCGCCGTTGGCCCTTGCCCTTCCTCACCATGCGATCACCTCCGGCGCCCACGCGGGCGCGGCTTGGGGGCGAGGAAGCCCACGAGGATCGCCAGCATCGGCGAGACACCGCGCTCGCCGCGCTCGATGCGCGCCACCGCGTTCGCCGTGAGGCCGACGCGCGGTGCGAACTCCCGCTGTGAGAGCCCGAGCCGGTGGCGAATCGTCCGCAGCTCCTCCCCAGTCATGACGTCGATATGCCATTGGCACATGACCCCTGGGAAGCCCCCCGGGCGAAGTTCCGCACGTCGCCCCGCCGGACCCGGACGTATTTCCCGACGTGCACGACCGGGAGCGCCCCCCGGCGCCGCAGGTCGCCGACATGGGAGGCCGGAACCGCCAGCAACCGCCCGACGGCCTCGTCGTCGAGGAGGTCGTCGTCGTCCCCGGCCAGCGCCACCACGGGCGGCACGCGCAGACGCGCAAGGATGCGCCGCTCAACGAGCGCCAGGCGGGCGTGCTCGGCGCTGGCGCGCTCGAGCACCGCGGGCAGCTCGGCGGCGTCGAGCTGGTCGACGCGACCGGGGTCAGCCTTCAGCGCCTCGAGGTCGGTCATGCGGCCCCACGATCGGCTGAAACAGACTCACCGGACTCACCAGACTCACTACGAGGGGGGGAGCCCTTGGCCGAAACGGACTCACTCGACTCACCAGACTCACTCGCAGGGGGGGCGGCCTCGGCCGGGACAGACTCACTCAACTCACGAAACTCACCCCGCACCGCGATCACGCGCCATCGCACCGCCCGCGCCTTGCGCCCGTGACGCTCGATCCGCAGAACGCCGAACACCGCGCGCTCGCGCTTCGACAGGGCATTGCCGAGCCGGCGGTCGAGGTTCCCGCGCCCGTCAAGCAAGTCGCCGGGCAGGAGGTCGTGGAACGGGTGCGAGGGGTTCGTGCGGAGATCGCGCAGCACCTCCGCGACGGTCAGGGCGCGGTCGCCATAGATATCTGCCCACGCCGCGAGGAGCGCTTCCCAGGCGACCTCTTCCTCATCGACGTGCTCGTAGAGCTCGTCCAGATTGCCGAGGAACCCTTCGATGCCCGCGTGCGCAAGGACGCCGCCGACGATCCGCACCCAGTCGTCAAATCCACCCAAGGTCGGCGTGCCCGCGACCGGACACCCGGCAGCCCACCAGCCCCGCGCCATCGTGAGGACGGCGGCGAGGAGCTGCCCGCGATGCCTGCGAACGTGGCCGAGGAGGTCGGCGTGACGGAAGCCATGGCGCTGCCACGGACGCGCGAGCTGCGCGTCGAGGCGGACCCAGTAGCTGCGTCGCGCGAGGTCGCCGCCCACGCGCAGGTTGTTTCCGGTGGCCATCCACGTGGCGCGTTGCGGCAGCGCCCTCGCCATCTCCGACTTGCCGAGAATGCGGTCCGACCACTCCGTCGTCGTCAGCGCCGCGGCGAGGCTCGGACTCGACAGCACGTGCTCCACGTTGTCGAAAAACAGGATCGTCGCGCCCTCGATCAGCGCCGCCGTGATCTTCTTCCGCCACTCCTCGTCGTCGCGCGGCGCGGTGGTGAGGTCGGTGCCAGTGCCGATGGCGATCGCCTCAGCGAGCTGCGCCAGAAGGCTGGCCCCGGTGCCCCGCTTCGGCTTGTCGAGGAGGCACAGCGGCACCGGTCCTGAAATCGCCGGGCGCAGAATCGGCGTCAGGATCAGCGCGAGCATGTTCGCGCGGCTCGCCTGGTCCACGAAGGGGAAGTCGACGAGGAGGTCGTCGATCAGCGCTCGCGCCGCCGCCACCTCCGCGGCCAACGGCTTCGACGGGATCGCCGGCACGATCAGCTCCGGCGTCGGCCAGTAGACGAGGCGCGTCTGAGGATCGTAGCCGGGGGCGTTGGCGACGGTGCCGTCGCGGCGCAGGACCGGGACGGTGGTGACGGCCTCAAGCGAGGGCACGTCCCAGCGGCCCAGGGCGACCAGATCCTGCACGACCTCGAACGGCGGCGGGACCGGCACGGCGGCGCCGCGCTGGGAGACGCGGAGGAACTGCGCCACGCGCTCGAGACGGTGCCGCAGAACGGGCTCGGAGATGCGCTCCACGAAGGGACGCCTTGTCTCGTCGGCGCGCACCCGCGCGAGGTGCCCGAACCGGCAGAAGAGGGAGGGCGGCGCATTCGCGGCGAGGAGCGCCGCGAGCGCATCGTCGGTGACCTCCCGCAGGGGACGGCCGTTGACGATGATCTCCGGCAGCGCGTTGTTCGGCGCGGCCTCCGGTGCTACCTGCGAAGTCGGCATCGTTCAGTTCCTCGACGCGGCCGCCCTGACCCGGCGGCCGTTGTCGTAGTAGGCGACAGCCCTCGCGCGGCGCTCCTCGCCGATGGCGTGGTCACGCTCCAGCAACCAGGGGAGATCGGGGTGGTGGTCGTCGTCGATCGCGCCGATCGCGGCCCCAACCCGCCACATCTCGCGGCGCAACTCGAGGTCGCTCATCGCCTTGAGGTCGTGATGATCGAGGCGGAGGTGGTCGCGATCGCTCCCGCACGCATTCGGCACTTCGTAGGCCATCGCCGACCTCACTGAGTGATCTCGGGGAGGTCCGGCTCGCGCAGAAGCCGGCGGACCGCGTGACGGATCAGCGCCGACACGGTCACGTCGCGGCGCTTCGCCTCCGCGGCCCAGCGATCGGCCTCGCCAGCGACGACCCGCACCTGAATCATCCGGCGCGTCAGGACACCTTCACTCGGCGCATCGTGCGTAGTCATGACGCTAGAAATACCCGCCCTTGACCGCACGTGCTGGAAGGAGTCTCATTTCAGAGAGGCATGGACTGGGTCGGCGGCACGGTGAAGGACTGGCTGGACGCGCTCGCGGCGCTCAACGGTGGCGTGTCGCCGGTCTCGAGGGCGACCCTCTTTCGCTGGTCGAAGGGGCCGTTCGTGCCGCCGACGTCCACCGTCCCCGGCAGCGGGCAAATGACGCGCGTGGAGTCCTTCGTTGCCTGCTACTCAGCGACCGTCGGCGAGGTCGCAGCGGGGCGCCAGGCTCGGGCCGCGGAAGCCCGCACGCGGCGCTGGCCGCAGACGGAGATCGCGCACCCGCCCGTCGGCGCGGCCGGGACGACGAGCCCCAGGTCGTAGGCCGCGGTGGACGTCGCCACGATCGTCACCTCGGCCGGCGTTGGCGCCCTCGTGGCGGCCGGCGTGACCTTCTTCAACGGCGCGCTCGAACGCCGCGCCCGGCGGAAGGAAGTGCTCCTCGCGAAGGCGATCGAACTGTCGCACGAGCGGATCAAGACCCTGATCCCCCTCGCGCGTGAGATGAAGATGAGCGCCGAGGTCCCGGACGGCGCCTTCCTCGCCGTCGTGTACTTCCGCTACCTCGAGCACCTGCTCGCGAAGGGCGAGCTGCCCCCCGACGTCAAGCCCGACTGGGAGGCATGGATGAAGCGCGAACAGGCGAAGTAGCAGCTACACCCGCACCCGTCGTCGGACTCGCGCGCGTCCGAGCCGGCGCCGCAGCGCCTGCGCGTCGTAGCCCAGGAGATCGCAGAGGTTCGCGTACGCATAGGGCCACGCGCGCGTCTCCGACCGGAGCCACCGCAGCGCGCCCCGATCCCCGCGGGCGGCGTCCTCGAGCGCCTGCCCCATCACGGCGCGGGCGAGCGCCCGTTCCGGACTATCGCCTCGGCCCGCCACGAGCTGCACCGGCAGCACCGCTTCCGCGCTGAACGCCGCCGCCTCGCCCGTCACGCGAACTCTTCGGCCCAGAGGATCGTGCGATCTCCCACATCACGACGGAGCCGCGGCCGTGCACGGAGGCTTCGGCCGACCGGCCGCTTCGACGCTGTGCGGAAACGCCCATAGAAAACTGTCATGCCACGATCCCGCACCGAGCGGCGGCAACGTGAAGCCGTAGTTGGGCGTCCCCACGCCGCGCCCTCAGAAGTACGGCGACGGCGTGATCGTGGCGGACATCGTGGCAGACACCGCGGCCGACGTCCGCACACGCACGCACGCGCCCAGGACGCGACCGGCGAACCACGCGCCCGCGCTCCCGCTGAAGGCGTCGGAGACGAGGCCGGTCCCGTCGTCCCGCGCGGCGGGCGCGAACGGCCCCGAGAGGACGTGCGCCCACTCGAGTCGCCATCCCAGTGCCGCGTGCGACGGAACGCCGAGCACGACACGATCGGCCGGGCGGTCGATCGCGAAGGCGCTCGACACCGACTGGCCCGCTGGGATCGTCGCAAAGATCACGGACATGGCGTCAGCCGCAGAAACCGTGCTCGGCCAGGAGCGCCGCGGCCTCCAGCGCCTTCTCCCGCGCGGCGCGCACCGCCGCGTCGGCGTCCACGTGAGTACAGGCGGCGTCGAGGAGCTGCAGCGCCTCCCTCAGCTTGCCGTGCGCCTGGACGGCGTTTTCATCGTGACGCATGGGGGTCCTCCTTGGTGCTGGTGCCGAGCGCCTGCACGGCGAGCCGGGCGACGCGAAGCTGCTCGTCGAGGGTCCGGCGGGCCGGTGGCGGCAACGTGCGCTCGAACGTGCGCATCGTCTCCACGGCCGAGAGCAGCGCCGTCAACGCGGCGCGCACGACGTCGTCGCGCGTCACGACGCACCCCCGAACGGCGACAACCGCGCCAGATACTCGCGCTCGGCCTGCGCCTCACGCTCCCGCCGCTCCGCGGCCTTGATCTCCGGTGCCTTCAGCCCCTCCGGCAAATGCCGGGCGAGCTGCGGGAAGCGACGGCAGCACGCGAGCGCGATCAGCTTGCGCCCCTCGGCATGCTCCCAGCGCAGCTTCAGCTCGTCGCCGAGCTTCGCGATGGTCTCGCGCAGCTCCGTCGGGATCGCGGGGACCGGCTCCGGCGGCGGCTGGTACGTCGAGCGCGGCCGGCCGACGTACTCTTCGTGCCACGACTCCGGCTGAAGATCGGAATACGCGGGATCGCTGGCGAGGAGCTTCTGTGCCGCCTGCCGGTCGCGCGGGTCGTTGAGGTTCATGCCGTTGTCCTGCGCGATGTAGCGCAGCGCGCGATCGACCTGGCGGGCCTCGCGCTCGGCCGGACGGAGGTCGGGGCGCTCGCGCAGCACGATCTCGACACAGCGGCGGCGCGTCGTGTCCGTGTCGGGCCAGCCGGACGCCGCGAGCTTCGCTTCGGCAAGGCTTGCGATCTCGTCGGACGGGTCCGGCAGGGGAGTCGGTCGGTCATTCGGCATGGCGTTCTCCTTCATCGCGAGCGGGGCGCCGCCGAGCACGGCGAAGGCGGCGGTCTGGCGCTCCTGCATCGACGCCGGGAGGGGCGCCGCATCCGCGCGCAGGACGGCGGCCGGCACGTCGTCGGCCACGAGGCGCAGGACGCGCGCGTACCGGGGCTCTCCGCTCTCGCGAAATCGCTTCCACGCGAGGTCCGCGACGGCCTGGTTTCCCGGCGAGACGGCGATGCGCTCGTGAAGCAGCACCGAGCAGAGGCAGTCGATGTCACCGCACGACGGGAGGTCGAGCCCGTGCAGGACGATGCTGCTCAACACCGGCCCGGCCGCGCCGGTCATGAGGTTCTTCGCCGCCGTCGTGTCGGACCAGGTCGGATAGAACTCGCCCCTCGCGCTCACGCCGCCGGCCGCGAGCGCGGCCTGCACCTTCGGCGGCACGCCGACGAGGTCCACGACGATCGTCGAGCGGTCCCGCGCCGTGACGTAGTCGACCCAGCCGATCGCGGCGTCGCCGTCGGACTGGCCGGCGAGGATCGGCGTCGCGCTCCGCGCGGGCGGCTGTATCCAGCGCCGGAGCGCCGAGAAATTGCGAGCAACGACGTAGGCGTCGAAGTCGCCCGTCAGGAGGCCGATCTGGATCACGACTTGCCCCCCTCGATCGCACGGAGGGCGACCGGCTCGGGCGCGGGCCGGCGCAGCGGGCCGGCGATCTTGCTCACGGTGGAACGGTCGCAGCCGCACGCCTTCGCGACCTCGCGGATCTTCACGCCGGACTGGCGCATGCGCCGGATGAGCGCGCGCGTCTGCGGGTCCAGGATCTTCTTGACGGCCTTCGGACGCTTCGGAGCCGGCGTGACTACCAGCACGTGCTCGAGGGCGACGCACAAGGGGTCGCCGCAGCGCGTGCGGAACTTCGCCCGTGCCGGGATGCGGCGGCCGGCAAGGAGTAGTGCCACCTTGCGGGCGGGCACGACGGTGCCGGCGTAGGTGAAGCGCGGGACGCCCTGGACGCGCATCCCGATCCAGCGCGCGCAGCCATCGGCGGCGGGCTCGACGAAGGTCGCAAAGCGCCGGGCGACATCGGGGCGCGTCTCCGAGAGCTTGGCCATGCCCATCGTAGTAGGTGGATGGGTCGGCCCCTGCACCACCGTCAGGGTATGTCGTCGATGTTCATCCACACCGGGAGGCCGGCACCCTCTTCGCGGATGTGCGCGACGGAGTCGGACGGACCGTAAACGTGCAGGAGGTCCGGCAGCGGTCCTTCCTCCACGAGCGGGAACGACGCACAGACGCCGCGCACCGCGACCGCGTGGTCCTGATGGACCTTCCCCTTATCCACGACCTTCGCGCCGCTCGGTCCCACCTCAACGGTCAGATTCAGTAGCTCCTCACGAAGACGCGCGTGGGGAAACAGAACGAGACTCCCGTTGCCGATGCGCTGCGCGAGCTGGGGCCACTCCTCCGCGTTGCTCTTCGGCGTCGGCGTGAACAACTCCACCGGCAGCCCGGTCGCCGCGAGCCGCTGCACGACGGCGATCCCCTGCCACGACTCGATGCGGATCTGCGTCAGGTTGAACTTCCGCGAGAGGTCGACGAGGGCGTGCTCAAGGGCCTCGATCTGGACGGGTTCCCGTTTCGAGCCCTGGAACGTCAGCAGGCGGTCGACGAAGACGACCATGCCCTCCTGGTGCCCGATCGCGATCACGCTGGGATCGTGCACGATGCCCACGTCGACATAGGCGCGATAGGTCCGGTCGGGATCGCCCTCCGTCTGCTCTCGCCAGCCCTGCTGTTGCGCGCGGTCGACGTCCTCGGCGCTCACGAAGGAGTCGGCCGCGTCGACCCACTGGTTCCCGTGCTCGCGCGCGAACTGCGCGGCCACCAGGATGCGCCGCTGGCGCTCCAGGAACGTCGGCGTCACCTTCGGCGAGAGGTTCTGCCCGCTCCACCACCAGAACACGCCGTCGTCGCCGCCGTCGGCGAGCACCTTGACCGTCCACAACGGCCCGGCCTGCCGGCGACCCACCGTGCTGATCACGATCATCAACGGGTCGTCGACCGACGCCTGACCCGCGAGGAGGCTACTGAACAGCTCGGTGTCTTTCGCCCATCCGATCTCGTCATAGACGACCAGTGTCGGGTGCCGCCCGCGGCTCGCGGTGTGCTCCCGCGTCGTCACCGTCCATCGCGAACCCGTCGCCGGAACCGACAGCCCCGTCGCGCCCACCTCGATCACGTCGGCCAGCGCCGGCACCGCGCGCACGATCTGCCGGGCGTGCTCGAGCACGACTTTCGCGCCGTCGTAGTCGAGGGCGGCGCTGATGATGTCCTGCGGCGGCGGGCCGCACAGGAGGCGCCAGAGCCCTACCAGGGCGCCGCCATAGGACTTCCCGTTGCCGCGGGGCACCGAGATGCCGGCGAGGCGATACTTAAAGCGCTGGTCGACGCGGGCGCACGCCTGCCCGAAGGCGTCGGCCTGCCAGTCGTAGAGCGTGAGGTCGAAGTGCCGGGTGAACGCGAGGAGGTCGTCGAGGATGGCTTCCATGGTGAGTTCGGTGAGTTGAGTGAGTTCCTATCGGCCGAGGGCTCCCCCCCCCTCGTAGTGAGTTCGGTGAGTCCGGAGGTGAGTTGTCTTCAGCCGGTGGCGGGGGTCGGCTCGGGATCGGGACGCTTGGTGTGGAGCGCTGCGAGCTGGGACGCGAGGTCGAGCTGCTTCGCCCGCCGCTCCCAGCCGAGACGGTCGAGGAGCCCGGCCAGCGTGGCCTGGAGGCGGTCGTGCTGCATCACGACGGCGAGGAGGGCGCCGTCCTGCACCGGCATCTCCTGCGCCAAGATGTACTCGCCGGTCGCCCGGACGATGACGGCTTTCTTGGCGATCTCCTCGATCAGGAGGAGCTGCGTCGGCGTCACCTCCGACGGCCCGCCGAGCTGCGCGATCAGCTCCTCACGCAACCGCCGGAGCGCGACGCCGACCTGCGAACGGTTGTCGATGGTGTCGAGTCGGACGGTGCGGAGGATCCGGGTGAGCATGGTACCGCCGTGCTGCGACGGTCGTCCCGGTGGGGCGCGGAAGGGACTCGCGCGCGAGCGCTTCGGCTTCGGTCCCGCGCCGGGCGAAGCGGCCTTCATCGCCCCGCTTCTTACGTGGATGGCCGATCCCGTGCCGATGGGCGGCCGACCGCTGACCGTGACTGGACCGCGACTGGCCCTCGCAACCACCTGTTCCCGCGTCGGTTTTCCGACGCACACTGATACCGGATTAACAGGTCAGGGGCCCGACGGCGGAGAGAATCTCCTTGGCCATCAGGAGCCGCCGCAGAACGTGGTCCGGGACCTCCACCACCTGCTGCTGATAGCCGGCCCGCACGGCCGGGTCCACGGCTCGACACCGACGGAATCAACAGGTCAGAAGGTCCGCCGGACCATCGGTCAGTCACGGTCCAGTCGCGGTGCGCGTCGGTGCTCGTGCATCCCGCTGCCTCGGACATTGCCCCAAGCCCCTGACTTCGCTACACACGAGCACCCGCCGGAACCGAGCAGCAACCCACTGGCACTTTTCGTAATCAGTAGGTCGCCGGTTCGACTCCGGCGGGTGGCTCTTCAGGATTCGCGCGCTTAGGACAGGGGCAACCAGCAGAAGGACATCTGTTGTGACAGTTCCTGTGACGGTGGCGCGGGTTCAGCCCTGCGCGCCTGTGACGCTGTGACGGTGGCGATTCAGTTTGTTGGTGTCGGCCACTTCCTTGCGGTCCGACCCGTACAGCGCCGCCGTCAGGCGGATGTCATCGTGGCCCAGCAAGTCTTGGACGCGCGCCTGCGTTTCGCCCGCGTCCAGTAGCAGCGTCGCGGTCGTGTGCCGCCCTGACTTCGGCGTGAAGCCGAACGCGACGACGGGGAGGCCCGCCGCCTTTAGGACTTTCTTCATCGCCTTTGCCAGCGCGTAGACGTCGCGGGTGCCATCGGCGGGCTTCGCATACGTCGCGGGGTCTTGCTCGTTCGGGAACAGCCAGGGCAATGCGGCGGCGGCGCTGGTCGCCAGCCGCAGCTTGCCCACGTGGGGCGCCAGCACTTCCGCCAAATCGTCCGACGCGGGCACCTCACGAAGGCTCTTGCGGGACTTGGGCGGGCCGATGGTCCACGTCCCATCGGCATCGCGCACCTTTTCGCGTTCCACCTTGATGCGCAGGCGGGTCAGGTTCACGTCATCGCGCCGCAGGGCGAGTGCTTCGCCCGGGCGCATCCCCGTGCGGAACATCAGCAGGAAGACGGGGTACCACGTGAGGGCGACGCGTTCGGCGGTCGCCAGGAAGGCATCCGCCTGGTCCGCATCCAAGGACTTGCGCTTGGCAGACATGCGCATGTCGGCGTTCAGCTTCATTGCACCCGCCAAGCCCTGCAAGGGGGGGTGTGGGGAAGATGCCGTGCAGGACGGCATAGCTGCACAGGGCAGTCGTCCTCGAACCCAACGCGAACCACGACTGACCTATGACCAGATCGCGCGCTTGTAGCGCGTGTGTATCTGACGGTCCTTCGTCACCAGCGCCGCCTCGCGAAGCATGGCGTGGGCCACGATGAGCCTGTCGAATGGGTCGCGCGTCCAGGCGAGCCCGGTCGCGAGCGCTACGACGTTCGCCCAGGGCGCGTCACAGACGCGGATGCCGATCTCCTCGCGCAACGCGCCCAGCACCGCGCGCGCCGGCTGCGTGGTGCGCTTCACCTCGTAGAGATACTGCAGCTCGAGCAGCACCATCGGGGACACGAGGAGCTCGTTCCGCTCGATTGCGGCACGCGCCGGCTCCGGCACGCGATCGAGCTCGCACGAGCGACGACGTGGGTGTCGAGATACGTCACGGCTTCCATTCCTTCGACCAGTCGAGATGCACCAGGGCCTCGGGGTCGCCTTTGATGAAGCGTCGTCGCTTGAGGCGCGAGAGCCTGCTCGGCGGCTCGACCGGCACCAGCCGCACCGTGCGGCCCCGCCGCTCGATCTCTACGGGGCGACCCGACTCGAGAACCTGGTCGAGGATGCGATAGACGTTTTCGCGCAGCTTCGACGCCGTGATCCGATCGGCCATGGATCGACCGTACGGGCGCCAGCGAACGTACGTCAAGCGCAGCCTCGTACGTACGAGTCTACCGCCTGTTCATTACGGCAAGTGGCTCAGCACCCCATACTCGAACGCCGACCACGGCACCCCTGCCCCCGCCGTATCGACCTCGACCCGCCTGCCCTTCCGTGGTGTGCCGGGAGACGCTCCTGCAGCACGGCCTCCAGCCGATGCCAATCTTTGCCATCCCTCGCCACTGGGGTAGACTACCGCCGTGAACGTATCCCTGACCAAGGAGCTGGAGCAGCTCGTCAACGACAAGGTGAAGAGCGGCTTGTACCTCTCCGCCAGCGAGGTGGTCCGCGAGGCACTACGCCTTCTCGACGAGCGCGATCGCCTCAAGAGCCTCCGGATCGAAGAGCTTCGCCGCGACATCCAGGAAGGGCTCAACAGCGGCCCCTCGGCGGCCTTCGACGCTGCCGACCTGAAGCGCCGCGTTCGCAACCGAGTGAAGTCCAGCAGGCGACAATGAGCCGGGTCACGCGGCGCCCGCAGGCCGACGCTGACCTTCTCGAGATCGCCCTCTACATCGCGGAGGACGATCTCGACGCGAGCGACCGCTTGATCGACCACTTCGCTTCACGCTTCGAGTTGCTCGCAGCCCCCCCGAGATGGGACGCGCACGTCCCGAGCTCGGCCCGGCGATCCGGAGCTTCCCGGTCGGGAAGTACGTTGTCTTCTACGAGCCGATTCGGAACGGCATCGACGTGATTCGTGTCTTGAGCGGCGCTCGCGATGTCGACGCGGCTTTCTGACGCGTGATTCGAGGCCGGAGCGACCGGCATCCGCCTGCCAGCTCAGGTCGTCGATTCCGCCGCCCCTTCGACGACGGTCACGTTCAACCCCTCGTCCCACGTCCACAACGACAGCCGCGGGTTCGCCCGCACCGCGTACCGCAGCTTCGCGTCCGCATCCCGCGCGACCACCGCCCCGCGCGCCGTCTCGCCGCGCTGCGCGCACTCCTCCGAGACCCACTGGAGGTAGCGGCTCACCTGGCCCACCACCTCGTCGCCCGGGCGGCCGTGCTTCAGCTCGATCACCCACCACTCCTTGCGCTCCGGGTGATAGCCGAGGAGGTCGATCGCGTTCACCGGCGTCAGCACCTGGCGGCACGGACGGCGGTGCTTCTCCGGGTGCGCCAACTCGATGCCCAGCTCGGCAAAGGCCGTCCGCGCCCACTCGCGCACCAGACTCTCCTCGAGCGCCTTCTCCGAGAGGATCGCCGCCGTCGTCTTCGCCGTGCCCAGCGACTCGGCGCCCTCGAATCTCGACAGTGTCACGCGCGAACCGGCGGGCAGGTACCAGGCGCACAGCAGATCGAGGACCTGGGCGCGCAGCTCGGGCGACTGTGCGAGGGTCTTGAATATCCCCGCCTCCATGCGTGCAAACGCGACGTGTTTCAGCATCGTCCAGGCGCGGCCGCCGAGGTCGCGCGACGCCTCGAGCGCTCCCGTCGCGCCGTCTTTCGGGACGAGCTTCCAGAAACCGTCGGTCTCGAGGTGGCGGAACGGGTACTCGGGGGCTCCTGCCGAGCTTCCAGTCGGGGAAGAGCAGCGCGAGGAGCTGGCGGAACGCGCTCGTGAGGCCGCCGTCGAGCGCGACGTCGGGCGTGCGTATCTTGCCCTTGCCGATCAGCAGGATCACGGCGGCGACCAGCAGCGGCTTGTTGGGCTTCACCACGCCCTGGCTCCGGTCGAGCCGCAGGTGGCGGAGCATGGCGAGGAAGCTCTCGGTCGAGCTTGGCACCCTACTCCTCCTCCAGCTCCGCGAGCGCTTCGCCGTAGCGACGCTGCAGCCGCTTCCGCGTGTCCGGCTTCAGCTCCGCCACCCGCGCGGGATCGGAGTTGTCGAGCAGATCGGCCTTCTTCACGTGCCGCGCGATCGGATCGCGCTTCGCCCGCCGGATGAACGTCAGGTAGTTCGTCGCCACGCTCCTCCGGGCGCTTGGTCAGATGGTCCACCGCGACGACGACGTGCTCCGGGACGCCGAGCGCGCGGAGGTCGTCGAGGGTCGTGATCGTATCCTCTACGACGTCGTGCAGCACGGCCGCCATGCGCGCGTCATCGTCGTCGAGGCGAAGGGCTACGCGCAGCGGGGCCAGATGTACGCCCGGCCCGCCTGATCCTTGTGCCCGCGGCCCTTGTCGACGGCGGGCGCGATCGCCTCCTCGATCGTCATGCGCATCGTACAGCCCGCGGGCCGGACACCTTGCTATGAACTGCGTTGCTTCGCGAGACACCATCGCCGGCCGTTGTCCTCAGCCGCGGCCTCCTGCCCTCGACACCTCGTAGCCCAACGCCCGATACCCACGCAGGCGCTTCTCGAACATCCGCGCCAGCACCGGCACTTCGGGATCGACATAGTCGTAGATCACGACCTCCCGCTTCTCCGGATGCGAGCGGTGCAGGCGGCCGGCGTACTGCACCAGGGTGCCCTTCCAGGCGATCGGCATGGCGAGGAACAGGGTGTCGAGCCGTGCGTCGTCGAATCCTTTCCCCGCATACCTGCCGGTGGCGACCACGACCCGCTCCTCGTCGGCGGGGATCGCGGCCAGCTGCGCCAATGCCTCCCGCCGCTCACGGGCTCGGCCACCGCCGCACAACACGACGACGTGGCGTGCGAAGGCCCGCAGCTTCCCGGCCAGGAGGTCGAGGTGATCACGCCGTTCCGTCAGGACCAGCGGGCAACGCCCGGCCGCCACCGCCGAGACGATGTCGCCGAGAATCTGGTCGTTGCGCGCGCTGTCCGCGGCCAAGCTGGCGTACATGTCCTGGATGCCAACCGCGACCGCGCCCTCTTGGTGTCGGAAGGCCGTCTCCCGGCAGACGAGTCGATGCCCGAAGGGCCGCCCCCCCGCGAGTGCGCGCGCGTCGACGACGTGCCGCACGGGACCGCACTGCATGTAGATGATCGGCTGGTGGCCGTCGCGTCGGTAGGGCGTCGCCGTGAGGCCGGTCACGTAGCGCGCCTTCATCGCTGCCAGCACTCGCTCGAATCCTCCAGCCGCAGGTCCGCCCCGAGCCCCCGCAGGAGCTCGACGAGCCCTTCCGTGCATCCCCTCGGCAGGGCGATGTGGTGCGGCAGGTCCTCGGCGCATGCGATCACGCGCGGCGTGAGCGCCGTCGAGAGTCGAGCCTTCTGCCGCCGGTAGAACTCCGGATTCTGGAACGCCGCCAGTCGCTTCGCCTGGTTGAGCAGCGCCGAAGACAGGCGGCCCTTCTCGATGAACAGTCGATGCGACAGTACCGCTCGCACCTCGTCGGGGATCGGCTCGACGATCGGGTCGACCTTCGGGCGGCGCGAGGATGGAATCACCCAGGGAACGCCACCCTCGTCGTCCCCCGTGACGCTGATCGGCACGCCGACGATGCGTCCGAGCCGGCCGCCTTCTTCCGCCAACGCGTCCACCGTGGGGGGCGCGATCCGCGGGATGCCCGCCAGGAACGCCCACTGGTCCGGGAACGGCGAAAGCCGATCGTCGACGAACAGCGTGTTGCCCCGCTGCCGAGCCGCGAGCTGCAGCGGCAGCGCGATCAGGTTGCCGAATCCCCCGTCGCCGTGCGGCTCGACGCGGCGCTGGAGCTGTTCTTCATGCTGCGCCGGGTCGCGCACGCCGACCTCCTCACCGCGGCGGGCTCGGCGGCGGCGCGCGGCGCGAAGGCGAAGCGCGGGCTCGTCGCGGGGGGGCGGAAGCGAATCGCGGGCGAGGCGCACCCTCTCGGGGGCGATCCACGCGCGCAGGCTCCATGCCGAGCCGCCGAACCCACCCACACCGAGCGGTCGTAGCGCGCCCGGAGCTGCTCGTCCCTGGTCAGCAGCGCTTCGGCCGTACGTCGGGCGATTGTTCGTTCGTACGCCGGCGTACTTCGCCACGCCCGCACGCCTAGAAAGCCGCGCATCCTTGCCCTCCGCCCCGCGCCGCGCCATACGCACCCCGGTGCCCCCGCCCCTCGCCCGCGGCCTCTACGAGCGCCTCGTCACCACCTCCCTCGACGCCCTCCTCCGCACCCTCGGTGACCACGTCGACCGCGCGGCCCTCGACCCCGCCGACGCCCACCGGGTCCTCGCCCGCCACCTCGCCGCGACGTTGAGCGCCGTGCTGCGCGACGTCCCCGGCGACGGCCGCGTGCGCCTCGAGGCCCAGATCGCCCTCGCCAACGCCGTCGTGGACGCGCTACGCGCGCGCCTCGGCGCCGACCCATGGCTCGACGGCGAGCGCGTCGCCGACACCGCCGACGAGCTGCGCGCCGTAGTCGTCCGCGACGGCGTTACGGCGCCGGCGGCGCCCGAGCGTCCCGGCGTGCCGCTCGCCGTCTCGGGCCTGCTCGTGAACGGCCGCGGCGAGCACCGCATCGGCCACGAGATCCAGCGCGAGCTGGCCAGCGCCGATGCCGTCGACCTCGTCTGCGCCTTCGTGCGCTGGTACGGACTGCGCCTCCTCGAGCCGCAGCTCCGCCGCCTGCTCGACGCCGGACGCCGCCTGCGCGTCCTCACCACCGTCTACACCGGCTCGACCGAAGCCCGCGCCCTCGATGCACTCGCCGAGTGGGGCGCCGAGGTGAAGGTGTCGTACGACGTCTCGCGAACCCGGCTGCACGCCAAAGCCTGGCTGTTCCATCGCGACAGCGGCTACTCCACGGCATACATCGGCTCGTCGAACCTGTCGGCGTCGGCGCTGCTCGACGGGCTCGAGTGGAACGTGCGCCTTTCCGCCATCGAGACGCCGCACGTGCTCGACCATTTTTCCGGCACGTTCGAGGCGTACTGGAACGACCCCGAGTTCGAGCCGTACGGGCCTGCGCAGCACGAGCGTTTCGCCAGGGCCGTCGCACGCACGGCGCCCGATCCCGACACGCCGCTCGCCGGGCTCGACATCCAGCCCTATCCGTTTCAGCGCCTCATCCTGGACGCGCTCGCCGCCGAGCGCACGCTGCACGATCGCTGGAGGAACCTCGTCGTCGCCGCCACCGGCACCGGCAAGACCGTCATCGCGGCGCTCGACTACCGGCGAGTGCGCGCGGAGCTGGCACCGGCGCGCCTCCTCTTCGTCGCCCATCGCCGCGAGATCCTGCGGCAGAGCCGTGCTGTCTTCCGCGAGGTGCTGCGCGACCAGACCTTCGGCGAGCTGTGGGTGGACGGCGAGCGCCCCACCGAGGGCCGGCACGTCTTCGCATCGATCCAGACGCTGGCCAAGGCCGACCTCGCCGCCCTCGCGCCCGACGCCTTCGACGTCGTCATCGTCGACGAGGTGCACCATGCCGAGGCGACGACGTACACGACGCTCCTCGGACACCTGACGCCCCGCCTGCTCCTCGGCCTCACCGCCACCCCGGAGCGGGCCGACGGCGGCGACGTGCGACGCTTCTTCGGCGGTCGGATCGCCGCCGAGCTGCGCCTGTGGGCGGCGCTCGAGCAGCAGATACTCGCTCCCTTCCAGTACTTCGGCCTGTACGACGGCACCGACCTCTCGGCCGTGAAGTGGAGCCGCGGCGGCTACGAGCCGGCGGCGCTCGACAACGTCTACGTCCTCGGCCGCGAGAGCGCGCGCCGGCGGGTCGGCATCATCGTCGAGGCCCTCCGCCGCAAGGTGCCCGACGTCGCGGCCATGCGTGCGCTCGGGTTCTGCGTTAGCGTCCGCCACGCCGCGTTCATAGCCGCCGAGCTCACGGCGTTCGGCATCCCCGCCCTCGCCATCACCGGCGATACCGACCGCGACACCCGCGCCCGCGCCCTGCAGCAGCTGCGCGACCGGGAGGTGAACGTGCTCTTCACCGTCGACCTCTTCAACGAGGGCATCGACGTACCCGAGGTCGACACGCTCCTCCTGCTGCGCCCGACGGAGAGCGCCACCGTCTTCCTGCAGCAGCTCGGCCGCGGGCTGCGTCGCGCCGAGGGCAAGGTCTGCTGCACCGTCCTCGACTTCATTGGCCGCCCGAGCCGGCAGTTCCGCTTCGACGTCCGCTATCGCGCCCTCGCCGGCGGATCGCCGCGCGAGGTGAAGCGGAAGGTCGACGAGGGCTTTCCGGTGCTGCCGCCCGGCTGCGCCATCGATCTCGACCGCGAGGCGGCCGCGCTCGTGCTGGAGAACGTCCGCGACTCGATCGGCATGAGCCGCAGGCGGCTCGTCGAGGCCCTGCGCGACTGCGGCAGCGACGCTTCCCTCGTCGAGTTCCTCGCGTGGTCCGGCCTCGAGCCGGGCGACCTCTATCGCAAGCTCGGCAGCCGCTGGCTCGGATGGACGGCGCTGCGCCGCGAAGCGGGCATGGTCGCCGAGGCGCCGAGCGAGTGGGAGGCAGCGCTCGCCATCGGCGTCGCGCGCCTCGTCCACCTCGACGACGACGTGCGGCTCGCGGCAGCGCGGCGGCTGTTCGCGACCCTCGCCCCGAGCGGCGACCGCATCGACACGATGCTCCACTTCCTGCTCTGGGGCGGTGCCGGCGCCCAGATCGATGTGGCCGAGGGCCTGCGTCGCGTGGCGGCGTCGGCGCCGGTGCTCGACGAGATCCGCCAGCTCCTGCCGCTCGTCGAGGACCGCACCGACCACCTCACCTGGCCCCTCGAGCTGGACGTGCCGCTTCGCACCCACGCCGCCTACACGCTCGACGAGATCCTGGCCGCGCTCGACCGTCATCGGCCGGGCCAGCGCTACGCGCGCCACCAGGCCGGCGTGCTCTTCGACTCGGCGCTCGACGCCGACGTCTTCTTCGTCACCACCAACAAGTCGGAGCGCGACTACTCACCGACGACGATGTACCGCGACTATGCGATCTCCCCCGACCTCTTCCACTGGGAGTCGCAGAGCACGACCGCCGCCGCCTCGGCGGCGGGCCAGCGCTACCGGCACCACCGCACGCGCGGCTCGCACGTGCTGCTCTTCGTGCGTCGCGACCGCACGGACGAGCGCGGGCTCGCGGCGCCCTACCGGTGCCTCGGGCTCGCCGACTATGTGCGCCACGAGGGCGAGCGCCCGATGGCGATCACCTGGCGCCTTCGCCGTCCGATGCCGGCGGCGTTCTACCTGGACGCGCGGCTCGCGGCGGCGTGACGCGCGCCCCACGAACGCCGAAGGGCGGTCACCCTGTGGTGACCGCCCTTCGGTTGTTGCTCTAGCCTGCTACCTCATCCACCGCGCCGCTCGGACGGCGGCGGAGGCGGCGGAGGCGGCGGAGGCGCGGGACGCGGCGGCGGCGGCGGCGCCGGCGGCTCCTCGCACACGGCGTTCGCGATCGCCCAACCGGCGGCGCCACCGGCCACGAGGCCTGCGAGGCCCGTTCCGGCCATGCGCCAGTTCAGGCTGCCGCCGTCCACGTCATCGCGGAACCCGTAGTAGGCACCCAGGGTGCCCGCCGTTCCGCCGATGAACGCGCCCGTTCCCGTCCCCACGGCAATGCACGCGTCTCGGTCCATGCCCGAGCAGCCCGTGAGAGCTGCGAGGGCTGCCACTGCTACTGCCCTTCTTACGTTCATTCACGCTTCCCCTTTCGGCACCACTGATTTCGGGAGCCTCCTGGCTCCTACCTAAGCGCCGCTCTCGTGCCCTTCGCTAACTGGCGTGGCGAATAGTTCAATAACGCATCGTCATCAAGCCCGCTTCCCTTGAATGGGGCGGATGTCAGGCTCTTGACTAGGGCTCGACGATGACCGTCGTGCCGATGCTGACCTTGCTGAAGACCTTCACCACGTCTTCGTTCTTCATCCGGACGCATCCATGGCTCACCGCCTGCCCGAGCAGCTCGGGCCGTGGCGTGCCGTGGAAACCGATCTCCCAGCCGTGTGCGGATGCGAACCCGATCCAGCGCAGACCGAGCGGGTTCTTCGGCCCCGGTGGGATGCGCCCGAGCGTCTTCTCCGGGTTCTTCCAATCGAAGACGACCCAGTCCGGGTTCTCCACCATCTCGTTTATGCGGAACTTGCCGACCGGTGTCAGATACGGATGTTTCCCGATTGCCACCGGAAACGACTCCCCCTGCTTCCCCTCCTCCTCGACCAGGTACACCCGGCGCTCCCCCAGCTTCAGCACGAGGTGGGGATAGCCTGGCCCCGGATCCTGCACGACCGCGGGCGGGGGCGGCGGCGGAGGGGGACCCTCGAACAGCGAGCAGCCCGCAGCCCCCGACATCACCACCAGCGTCGCGATCACCGTCAACGCGCGCCTCGACCGAAACCCCCGAGTTCCGGCTCTCGGCAGTGGGTTGGGTACGCTCAACGCAACCATCGCGAAGCTGTATGCCGAAAATCCCCACGCTTTTCTAATGTCACCCGGGGGCGTCCCCGGCGCTTCGAAGGGCCCGGGCGCGATAGCCTTCCCATACCCCGTCCGGCGGATTCGGCTACCCCTGTCGATGCCGAAGATGCGGGGCCGGAGACGGGCGCGACGCGGAAGCGGTCCCTCGCCCGTCGCGGGACGACCGCCCCGGCCGGGTCCCCGCGCACCACCACCGGTAGACAAATCTGTCTGGCATGCATGGGGGCATTGGGTTATGACTGACACCTCCCCGACGGAAGGAGCCCTGCATGTCGCCAGCCCGCGTGCTCGCCCTCGCCCTGTGTCTGGCGGCGTTCGCCGGCGGCATGCCGACGCGCGCCCATGCAGACGCCGGCGGCGGCGATCCCCTCGACTGCAGCGACGGCAACCCCTGCAACGGCACCGAGGTCTACGACGCCGCCACCGCCGCGTGCATCGACGGTCCCGAGCGCCCGTGTCTCACGGGGGGCCGCAGCCCGACCGCCGCCTGCGTGGGGGAATGGTACGTCGACGCGCCGCTGCCGTCCGAGCTGCTGAAGACGATCGGCGTCACCTGCGACGAGGGCGATCCGCGCTGCGACCACGACGCCGATCCCACCACGTGCACCTTCCACGTCGCCATCTGCGTCGCGGTCGCCGACCCGCGCCTCCCCGCCTGCGTCGCCGCACCCGTCGCCGCCTACGCCCTGCCGCGCTCGACGCTGCGCAAGGCGCCGCTCGCCGCGCTGGCGCTCCTCTCCGCGCTCGCCGCGCTGCCCGGCGCGCGCGTCGTCGGACCGTACGGCAACGACGTGCGCTTCGAGCCCGTGATCGCGACGGCCAACTGCACCGCGCTCGCCGCGCTGCCCGTGCCCGCCGGCAAGCGGCTCGCGCTGAAGGGCAAGCTCACGACCGCCGGCGGCCGCCCCGACCGCGATCGATTGAAGCTCGCCTGCCGCTGACGCGCGGCGCCACCTTCCGCTGCCCACACAACGGGCGGCATCGCGCCGTTCGTGCGGGCACTGCGCAGCCGTGTGCGCACGAAGCGTCCGCCGTGCGTGACGCCGTCACCGGCACGCGTCTTGCCCTGCGGCTCGCGTCCGAATCACTCGAACTGCGAGGTATAGATGACTGGAACCGTACGACGAATTCGTCACCTGGCCGCGGGCGCCGCGATCGCCGCGATGCTGATACCGGCCCTCCCGGCCGACTTCTCGCCCCTCGCTCCAGCCGTCGCCGAGGCCAAGCGCCCGCCGCGGCCGAAGCGCCCGCCGCGCAGCCGCAAGTTCCACCTCCTCGAGACCACGATCCCGGAGATCCACAAGGCCCTCAAGAACCGCGAGATCACCTGCGTCGAGCTGGTCGAGATGTACCTCGACCGCATCGACGCCTACAACGGCGTCTGCGTCGACCAGCCGCAGGGCAAGCTCGGCTTCATCACCGCCAAGCCGCACGCCGGGCAGATCAACGCGCTCATGACGCTGAACCTGCGTCCGGCCAACCGGGCCATCTGGGGCTTCGACCAGGAGAAGGCGCGCTCGCTCACCGACCTCGCCGACAACAACCAGGGCATGCCCGACGCGCTCGAGACCGCGGCGGCGCTCGATCAGTACATGGCGAAGACCGGCAAGCTGTGGGGGCCGCTCCACTGCGTGCCGATGGCCATCAAAGACCAGTTCGACACCTTCGACATGCGTACCACGGCAGGCATGATCGCCGGCTACGCCAACGACCGCCCGCCGGACGACGCCACCTTCGTGCTGCGCCTGCGCCAGGCCGGCGCGATCATCCTCGCCAAGGCGAACATGGGTGAGATGGCCGCGGGCCAGCCGCGCAGCTCGTTCGGCGGTGTGCTGTGCAACCCCTACGCGACCGACCGCAACCCCGGCCACTCGAGCGGCGGCTCCGCGACCTCGGTCGCCGCCAACCTCGTCACCTGCGCCATCGGCGAGGAGACCGGCGGCTCGATCCTCCACCCGACGAAGAACAACAACATCTACGGTCTCGTGCCCACGCAGGAAACGATCAGCCGTGACGGCATGATCGACGCCAGCATGGTGACGCGCCTCGGCCCGATGTGCCGCACCGTCGAGGACACCGCACGCGTGTTCGACGTCATCGTCGGCTACGATCCGAAGGACGAGCTGACGGCGTTCAGCGTCGGCCGCCTGCCCGAGAAGCCGTACTACGACTACACGAACCCGAAGAACCTGAAGGGCATGCGCATCGGCGTGCTGCGCGAGTACATGGACCCGTCGCTGTGGAACCAGGCCGACGTCGAGTCCATCCAGATCCAGAGCGCCGCCATCAAGACGCTCGCCGCCACCGGCGCGACCCTGGTCGATCCCGGCGAGGGCGGTGCCCTCCTCCAGGACTGCATCAACGAGCTGGCGCCGTTCTACCGCAACTCGCTCTTCACCGCGCAGTTCCCGGCCGCGTTCCCGGCCGGCGCGAACCACATCAATACGCTGCTCGACATGTGGTTCGACCCCTCGCTCGTGCCGTCGGGCATGAGCGCGCGCAGCATCGGCGGCGCGACCACGTCTGGCCAGGGCACCTACATGCTGACGCGCTATCTGCGCGAGCGCGGCGACGCCGCCATCCAGACCATCACCGACCTCGCGAACAAGTCGCAGTACTACACCGACATCCGCCCGCAGGTGAACTTCGGCGACCGCAAGGCCGCCCTTCTCTCCGATGCGGGCGGGACCACGATGAGCCTCGCCAACTATTTCGAAAACCGCTTCGCGTACCAGGTGATCGTCATGCAGTGCATGGCGCGCATGAAGCTCGACGCGATGGTATCGTCGTGCGGCACCGTGCCGCCCTACGTCCTCGGCATGCCGCCCGAGCCGACGCTCAACAACCGCGGCTCGTCGGCGATCAACACGCTCGGCCAGCAGGGCCTGCCGATGCTCGGCATGCCGGCGGGCTTCACCACCTACGCCTACGACCGCATCTTCGATGCCAGCGCTCCGGGTGGGACGAGGCAGATCGGCCCGATCCCGGTGAAGCTCCCGGCGGCGATCATGCTGATCGGCCGACCGTTCTCCGAGCCGACGCTGTTCACCATCGCGGCGGCCTACGAGAAGCAGAACCCCGGGCTGCGCGTGCCGCCCCCGGACTTCGGCCCGCTGCCCGGCGAGCCGTGACCCGCGTTCGCCCGCCTGAGCGGACGCGCTTCCCCGACGCGCGCCCGGCGACTCGCCACGGTCGCCGGGCGCGCGCGCGTTCGGGCTTCCTACTCGAGCCGCTCGACGTTGGGTCCGCTGGGCGTGTCGTTCGCGGCCCCTGAGGCGATGCCGTCGCCGTCCTGGGTGCGAATGCCGCGGCGACCCTTGTGCACCGTCGACTCCTCCGGCGACACGATCGAGACGCGCACTCGCGGCGCCTCGCGCGCCGGCGGCTCCGGCAGCGTCGTCGGGCGCGCGCGGCCGAGCACGTTCGGGTTCGCGGCGGGGGCGTCGGCGGCGCCGGACGGCGCCGCGCCGGACGCCTGCCGCCGGGCTGCCGCTCTCGGCGTCCGGCGCGACACCCGTCGGCGTCGCGACTGCGCCTGGGGTAAGGGGCGGCGCCGGCCGCACCTGGCCGCGGACCGGCGCGACCGGCGCGCCGTTCGCGGCCGGCGGCGCAGGCCCGCCGTTGGGCGCCACCACCTGCGCCGTCGCCGAGACGGCTGCCAGCGCGAGCACGACGCCCGCATGACCGAAGCGGAGTCGCATGTCCTCCGGCTACCCGACGCGCGCATCCTGTCAACCCCACCCGCGCGCCGACGGGGGTTCCCGCAGCGCAGGGGTTCCCGCAGCGCACGAGCTCGCTATGACGAACGCATGCGACACGCCGCCTCGCTCCTCGGGGCCGTGCTCCTCGCCGCGGCCCTTCCCGCCGCCGCGGTTGCACAGACGATCGACGGAACCGTCTGCTACAAGGCGAGGGACACCGCCCCCAGAGGCACCTACGACGTCACCTTCCTCGGCCAGACCTGCCGCGTGAAGACGCCGGCGAAGCTGGCCTGCCTCACCGAGCGCGACGCCGCCGTCACGCCGGCGCCGCCTGCGAGCTCGACGCTCGATCCGGCACCGACGCTGCTCTGCTACCGTGCCCGCTGCCGCCCGCCCGCGGTCCGACCGGCGACGCTGGCGGACGCCTTCGGCGTACGCGGCGTCACGCTGCGCGCTGGCCGCTTCCTCTGCCTGCCGGCCGGCGGCGCCGAGACCATCACCACCACGACGACCGTCCCCGGCAGCGTCACCACGACGACGCGCCCGGCGAACACCTGCGGCTTCGAGGACCGCATGTGCGGCGGCTCATGCCCGAACCGCAACCAACGCTGCTCCTTCGCGGGCGGCGAGTGCAAATGTCTCGGCACGTCGTGCGGCGACGCCGGCGCGCCGTCGTGCAACGGCTACTGCGCGGCCGACCAGGCGTGCCTCTTCGCGCTCACCGGCTGCCGCTGCGTGGACATTCCCTGAGGCACCGCATGCACGTCATGACACCCTGAACCGTCGCGCCCGAGCGCAGCAGCCGCCTGCCGCGCCGGGCGTCACGAGGAGTCGCTCCCATGGCATCGCCCACCCGCACCCACGACACCATCGCGCACGGGCTCACGGTGCTCGGCGCCAAGCTCTCCGCCGCCGGCGTCGACCGCGACGCGCTCGACGCCGCCCAGCGCGAGCTGCGCGCGATCGCCGAGCGCGTGCGCCGCCTCGCCGCGACCGCGGTCCCGGCCGGCGCGGAGCTCGCGAGCCGCGCCCTCGCCTCCGCGAAGCCCCTCGGCGACGAGGTCGTCGACCGCGTCGGCAGCGTCACGCGGCCGCTGCGCGACGAGATGCTGGGACGGCTCGCCGGGCGTGCCGCCGCCGGCACGCTCGTGACGCGCGGCCTCCAGATGGTCGCGCGCAACCGCGTCGCCGCCGCCGCCGCGGCGGTGGCGGGGGTCGCCGCGATCACGATGCTGGCCCGCCGCCGGCGTGCGCCGGCCGACGCCGAAGCGCCGGTGGTCGCGAGCGTCACGATCGCCCGCCCGCAGGGCGACGTCTACCGCTTCTGGCGCGCGCTCGAGAACGTGCCCCGCTTCATGGACCGCATCGCCGCGGTCCGGGAGACCGGCGACCGGCGCTCGCACTGGACGGCGAAGGCGCCGGCGGGAACCACGCTCGAATGGGACGCCGAGATCACCGCCGACGCGCGCGACGAGCGCATCGCGTGGCGCTCGCTCGACGGGGCCGACGTCGACAGCCACGGCAGCGTGGGCTTCACGCCGACCTCGGACGGTCGCGGTACCGTCGTGCGCGTCGAGCTCGCCTATCGCCCGCCGGCCGGCGCCGCCGGCGTGCTGGTCGCGCGGCTCCTCGGCCAGGATGCGGAGCGGCAGCTGCGCGCCGACCTGCGCCGTCTCGCGCAGCTGCTCGAGGCCGGCGAGCTCGCGACCAATCGCGGCCGCGTGTCCTGATGCCGCCACGCTTCCCGCGCTGCTCCGCACGGCAGTGCGTTGCCCACGCGGCTCGCAGCGCGGCGGCGCCGGCCGCGGGCGCGCCGGTGCAGCGAGGGCCGCGCATGGCATGGCTCCTGCTCCCCGCCCGCCGGGGGGAGAACGGAGCTTGTCATGTACGTAGACTCAGGCGGCCGCCGCGTGCGGCTGCGCGGAGCGCTGATGCTGGCGCTCGCGCTGTCCGCGACCGTCGCGCGTGCGGCCACCTTCGATCCGATCGAAGCCAGCATCGACGACCTCCAGGAGGCGTACAAGAAACGCAAGGTCACCGCCGTGTCGGTGGTGAAGCGCTATCTCGGACGCATCGACAAGCAGGACGTCAAAGGCGCCAAGATCAACTCGGTCATCGTCAACCCGAACGCGCTCGCCGAGGCGGCGGAGGCCGATCGCCTGCGCAAGGCCGGCATCGTGCTGGGTCCGCTCCACGGCGTGCCCTTCATCGTGAAGGACTCGTACGCCGTGAAGGGGATGCCGACGACGAACGGCATCGCCGCCTGGAAGGCGCTGGTCGCCACCGACGACGCCGTCAACGTGAAGCTGCTGCGCCAGGCCGGCGCCATCATCATCGGCAAGGCGAACATGTCGACCTTCGCCTTCTCGTACGACGGCATCAGCGAGGCCTGGGGTCCGGTGAAGAACCCGTTCAATCCGAACCGCACGCCGGGCGGCTCGAGCTCGGGCACCGGCGCCGCCGTCGGCGCCAACTTCGCGATGATCGGCATGGGCGGCGAGACCGGCGGCTCCATCCGCATCCCGTCGGACTACAACGGGCTCGTCGGCCTGAAGCCCACGCTCGGCCTCATCCCGGCGAACGGCTGCGTGCCGCTGCTGCCGTCGCGCGACGTCATCGGCCCGATCGCGAAGAGCGTGAAGGACGTCGCCTATGCGATGGACGTCCTCGCGCAGGTCGACCCGAACGACGCCTTCCAGCCGGAGTTCCTCTGGGAGCCGACGCCCGAGCAGCCGTCGCGCCGGCCGCCGACGTACCTGGCGTTCCTCGACGAGCACGCGCTCGAGGGCAAGGTGCTCGGCGTGCTGAAGCCGTACATCGGCAAGGGCACGCCGGATCTCGGCAGCGCCCTGCCGCTCCACCCCGAGGTCGAGGCGCTGTTCGAGGAGGCGCTGCTCGATCTCGAGGACCAGGGCGCGACGCTCGTCGAGGTGACGCCGCCGGCGCACACGCTCTACTTCGTCGACCAGGCGCTCAACACGCCCGCCTGGGCGGCGCTCGGCTTCCCGCCCGACTTCGTCACCTCGTTCGGGGTGACGGATCCCGGCCTCGGCAACGCGGTCTACTACTACGACCAGTTCTTCCGGCACTTCGCGCCGCCGCCGTACACCTCGCTGCCGGCCGCGGCGTCCATCATGCCGACCGACCCCGGCTTCTCCTTCTTCTCCGACCTGCTGCTCGCCGCCTACGCCGGCGGCAACGTGGTGCCGAACTCGGCGCCGGTGGCGCAGCAGTACTACGCCGCGATCAGGAAGCTGCGCGAGCAGTACCTCGACGCCTGGATGGCGGAGATGGGCATCGACGCCCTGGTCGCGCCGACCTCGACCGTGCCGGCGTTCAAGCAGCTCGACGATCCGGGCGTCGGCCAGTACGGCGACAACCTCGCCGCCCGCTTCGAGAGCAACACGCTCGGCCTGCCGGCGATCACGGTGCCGATGGGCTTCTACCCGAACGGCGTGCCCGGCACGCTCCAGTTCATCGGCAGCTTCTACGGCGAGGGCGAGATCATCGGCTACGCCTACGACTACGAGCAGGCGACGCTGCACCGCACCAAGCCGAAGCTCCGCGCCGCGCGTCGCATCCGCGAGTGCAAGGGGCTGAAGAACGGCAAGTGCGCCAAGTGACGTGAGGCGAGCACGCCCGGAGAAGGCGAAGACGTCCTCCTGCTCGGGGCCGACGAGTGCCATGGCCATGCCCCGCACCCGCGCCGCGCGACCGCGCAAAGCGGGATTGCCGTGCGGGCGGCGCACGGTGCGACGCGCCATACGCGCCGGCCCATGTCTACAGAGGTCCGCGCGTAACCACTCGCGACGACCGCTGTTGCGGGGACCATGTCCCGTCTCGTCCGCTGCGGTCCGGTCGTGCTCGCCGTCGCCGTCGCACTCGCCGCCCCGTCGCCCGTCCGCGCCCAGCCTGCGCGCAGCGAGGGGCCGACGCCGCCGCGGCTCGCCCGCGCCGACGGTACGGTCTCCTTCTGGCGCACGGGCGCCGAGGACTGGGCGCCCGCGCAGGTGAATACCCCGCTCGCCGCGGGCGACCGTCTGTACGCCAGCGGGCGATCGCAGTTCGAGATCGAGTTGGCGGCGCGCGCCGTGGTGCGCGGCGGCGCCGACACCGAGGTCGCCGTCGCGTCGCTCGAGACCGGCTACCTCCAGCTCGAGGTCACCTCGGGCCAGGCCGCGCTCGACTTCCAGCGTCTGCCGGAGGGCCAGCGCGTCGAGGTCGACACGCCGAACGGCGTCTTCCTGATCGACCGCGCCGGCTACTACCGCGTCGACGTGACCAGCGAGACGCGCTTCGTCGTCCGCCGGGGCGGCGAAGCCTACGTCGTCCCCGCCGGCGGCGCCGAGACGCCGCTCGGCGACGGCCGTCAGATCGTCCTCAGCGGCAGCGATCCCGCCCGGGTCGCGCTCGCCGCGGCGCCGGCGCCCGACGCCTTCGACGCGTGGAACGACGCCCGCTTCGCCGCCCTCCCGGCGCAGCCGCGCAGCACACAGCACGTCGCCGCCAGCGTCGCCGGTGCCGACGACCTCGATCGCTACGGCACCTGGGAGTCCAGCGCCGACTACGGCCAGGTGTGGGTGCCGCAGGACGTCGGCCCCGACTGGGCGCCCTACACGACGGGCCGCTGGGTCTACGACCCGTACTACGATTGGACCTGGGTCGACGACGCGCCGTGGGGCTGGGCACCCTATCACTATGGGCGCTGGGTCAACACGGGCGCGTACTGGGGCTGGGCGCCGGGTCCCGTCGTCGCGCGCCCCGTCTATGCGCCGGCGCTGGTGGGATTCGTCGGCGGCTACGGCTACGGCGGGGGCGTCGGCGTGTCGGTGGACGTCGCCTCGCCGATCGGGTGGGTGGCGCTCGCCTTCGGTGAGCCCTGCCTGCCCTGGTGGGGTCCGCTCGGCTTTCGCGGCAGACCATGGTGGGGAGGCTGGGGCGGGCCACGCTACGTCAACAACATCTATATCGACAACCGCCGCATCGTGAACGTCGACCGCATCGACGGCTGGCGGAACGCGCGCTACCGCAACGCCGTCTCCGCCGTTCGCGGCGACCGCTTCGGCCGCGGGCGCGGCGACCGCCTGCACCTGCGCGAGGACGAGCGCCGCCGCCTGCGGCCGCTGCGCGACCTGCGCGTCCGCCCCGAACGCGCGAGCCTCGTCGCACGCGACGGACGCGGCGTGCGGCCGCCCGAGCGCATCCGCAACCGTGCGGTGACCC